>CAMVGD010000030.1 GCA_947166925.1 uncultured Clostridia bacterium
GGCACCAGCAGCGCGACGAAGATCGTGACCACGATCGGGAACAGGATCTTTTCAGTCTGCGAGACCGGACGCAGCTGCGCCATGACGATCTGGCGTTCCTTCTTGGTGGTCAGGAGCTTCATGAACGGCGGCTGAATGACCGGCACCAGCGCCATGTACGAATACGCCGCGACCGCGATCGGTCCGAGATAGCTCGGCGCGAGCCGCGAGGTGACGAGGATCGCCGTCGGGCCGTCCGCGCCGCCGATGATGCCGATGGACGCCGCGATGTTCTGAAGCTTCGTGACGCCGTCGGTCGGGATCCACTGGAACGCAAGGATCGACAGCGCAAACGCAATGTAGATGCCGAGCTGCGCCGCCGCGCCGAGGATCAGGCTCTTGGGGTTTGCGATCAGCGGACCGAAGTCCGTCATCGCGCCGACGCCCATGAAGATGAGGCACGGATAGATGCCGAGCTTGACGCCGAGATAGAGATAGTCCAAAAGACCCGTCTTGTGGATGTCGCCTAAGCTTGCCCACTGGATCACGCCCTGTTCGGCGTTGTTTGCGCCGAGCCCAAACAGCTCCTCATGGAACAGACCCGCGCCGGGCAGGTTCGTGAGAAGCATGCCGAACGCGATCGGCACGAGCAGCAGCGGCTCGAACTTTTTCACGATCGCAAGGTATAAAAGTACGCACGCGATCGCGATCATGATCAGACATTTCCAGTTGTCCCCCTCGAAGAACCGGGCAAAGCCGGAGCCCGAGAAGAACTCGGAAACGGTTTCCCAAATGGCTTCCATAGGCGCCCCCGATCAGGCGATGGTGCACAGAAGCGCGCCGCTTTCGACCGAAGAACCCTTGGCGACGCCGATGGACGCGATCTTGCCCGCGCACGGCGCGAGGATCTCGTTTTCCATCTTCATGGCCTCGAGGATCATCAGCTGCTGCCCTTCCTTGACGACGTCGCCGGGATTGACGTTGACCTGCAGGATGTTGCCGGGCATCGGGCTTCTGACCTCGGTGCCCGCGCCCGCGGACGCCGCCTTGATCGGCTCCGCCTTCGGCGCCTGTGCGGCTGCCGCGGCGTCGATCTCCTCGACCTCGACTTCATACTTGGTTCCGTTGACGTTGATCAGAAATTTACGCATGGTTCTTTCCCCCCCTGTTTAATCCACTTTTTTAAACGATACGATCCGGATCCCGCTGACGCTCTCGCCCAGCACGGTCGCAATGGCAGCCGCAGCCGCCGCCTTGATCTCGCCCATGTCGCCCTGCGGTTCCGCACTCCGCGCCGCGGGCGCAGGCGCCGCTTCGGGCGCGGGCTTCTTTGATTTGCCGGTCCGCATGATCGCGCCCATGATCTTGATGATCAGGATCAGCGCGATCAGTCCGACGAAGACGATCCCGAGTCCCAAAAGAAACGTGATCAGCGTCGACGTCGCCGCCGCTCCACCTTCAAATGACATACTCCAAACCTCCATTCTTCCGGAAAGCTGCTGTCGCAGTCTTTCTCTGACGATTCGATTTGACAAAACGGTATTCCCAATTTCCGGGATATTAACAGTATATTATCTTTTTTGCCAGAAGTCAATTCCCCCGCGTATGTTTTTCGCCGTTTTCACACATCCTTTCCATATGCTGACACTCTTTTTACGCGCGGTCTTTCTGGACCTGTTCGTTCTGCTGATCCTTCGGCTTACCGGCAAGCGCCAGGTGAGCGATCTGCAGCCGTACGACCTTCTCATGACGCTGATCATCGCCGACCTTGCGAGCACGGCGATCGCGGACACGGACATCCCGCTGCTGTACAGCGTCGTTCCGATCCTCGCCCTGTACCTCGTACAGCAGGCGATCGCGAAGCTGTGCCTCAAATTCTCGCCGGTCCGGCGGCTCGTCTGCGGGACGCCGCAGATCCTGATCCTCGACGGCGTCCTGCAGGAGAAGATCATGCGCCGCACGAACTACACCGTGCGGGATCTTCTGGACAGCCTGCGTTCTAAGGACATCTTTGACGTCGGCGAGGTCGCCTATGCGATCCTCGAAACGAACGGCACGGTCAGCGTGCTCGAAAAAGCGGCGTTCCAGCAGCCGAACAAGCGCGAGCTCGGGCTTGAACCGGGATCCGCGGCGCTTTCGCATCTGCTGATCCTCGAAGGCAGGATCCAGAAAAGCGGGCTCGAAACGCTGCACCTTTCGCAAAGCGACGTCGAAGCGATGCTGAAAAAGCACGGGCTCGCGCTCAGAAACATCTTCTTTGCGCAGATGAACGGCGACGGCGAGCTGCACATCCAGACGGACCGGAAAGACCGGAGCCGCGTCATGCGCTTTTCCGAGGGATAAGGAGGAACTATGGGATTTACGATCTTCCGGACGGCGATGACGATCCTGATCTGCGGCTTCCTCGTGCTGCTGTTTCTGCTTCCCTCCGCGATTTTAAGCCGTTTTTCCGTGCAGGCGAACGAATTGATCGACAAGGCGGAAAACGCGCTTCTTTCGGGCGATCGGGAGGCTGCAGCCCTGCATTGTGGCGCGCTGTTCCGGCTCGTGCGCGATCGGATGCCGGTGCTGGAGCGCTTTCTGAATCACGCGAGCATCGACGCGCTCGACGCCTGCGTCGCGGTCGCGGACTGCGCCGTGCGGGCAGACGATCCGGGCGCGGCTGCGGAGGCGCTTGCCGAAGCGCGCTCCATCCTTGTGCGCATCGAGGGGATCGAACTTTTTTCGTGGAATAATCTGCTTTGACGATTGTGTTTGGATGCAATTTGTGGTATACTGTAAAAAATATACGAATCGAGGTGCATCCGTTCACATGAACCCAAGCGATCTTTCCCGGCTGATCACCGCTGCGCGCAAGGGCAAGCCGGATTTTGTGATCCGGGACGCGCGCGTGATCAACGTCTTCACCAACGAGATCACGGAAACAAACGTCGCGATATCGGAAGGCACGATCATCGGCGTCGGCAATTACTCATGCGAAAACGAATACAACGCCCACGGCGCGTACCTTGCGCCGGGGTTCATCGACGGGCATGTACACATCGAAAGCTCGATGGTCACGCCCGCTTCTTTTGCGCAGGTGATCCTGCCGAAGGGCACAACCACGATCGTCGCCGACCCGCACGAGATCGCGAACGTTGCCGGCAAGGAGGGACTTCGGGCGATCCTTGCGCTTTCGCGCGATCTTCCGCTCGACATCCGGTTCATGCTGCCCTCCTGCGTGCCCGCAACGCCGTTCGAGCACAGCGGCGCGACGCTTACCGCAAAGGACCTCGCCGTGTTCATGGACGAACCGAATGTGGTCGGGCTCGGCGAGGTGATGGATTACCCCTCGGTCGTGTCGTGCGCGCCGGAGATGATCTTCAAGCTGCAATGCTTTTTCGACCGTCCGATCGACGGTCACGCGCCGATGCTGACCGGCAAGGCGCTGAACGCCTACTGCCTCGCGGGTCCGCACACCGACCACGAATGCTCGAACTTTTCGGAGCTGAAGGAAAAACTCCGGAACGGCATGACGATCCTGATCCGCATGGGCTCTGCCGCAAACGGCGTCAGGGAGATGCTCGACGGGATCGTTTCGGAGGGACTTCCCACCGACCGCATCTGCTTCTGCACCGACGACAAGCATCTCGAGAACATCCGCTCCGAGGGGCACATCAACCACATCGTCAACACCGCGATCTCCCGCGGGATCCGCCCGCTCGACGCGATCCGCATGGCGACCCTGAATACGGCGAACGCGTTCGGGCTCCGGCGCGTCGGCGCGATCGCCCCGGGGTATCGCGCAAATTTCATCCTGTTCGACGATCTTCACACGATCGAACCGAAGGCTGTCTTTGCAAACGGCAGGCGAATCGACCCGGACGAGCCGATCCCCTCCCCCGCGGTCCCCGAGAGCGTGAAGAACAGAGTCCACGCGGCGCCGATCGGACCGGACGATCTGCGGCTTAAGGCAAAGCCCTTCATGCCGATCATCGAGACCGTTCCGCATCAGCTCGTGACGCGGCTCGTGACCGCCGTCGTGCCGACCGACAAGGACGGATACTTCGTCCCCGAGGACGGGCTCAACAAGCTTGCGGTCATTGAACGCCACCATGCCACCGGACACATCGGCGTCGGGATCGTGGAGGGCATGCACATCACGGGCGGCGCGATCGCGGCGACGGTCGCGCACGATTCGCACAACATCGTGGTCGTCGGCGACAGCGACGCCGATATGATCTTTGCCGCGGAAACGCTGAAAAACTGCGGCGGCGGCTTCACGGTCGTTTCGCACGGAGAGATCAAGGCGCTTTTGGAGCTGCCCGTTGCGGGACTGATGAGCGACGCGCCGGTCGAAACCGTGCTCGAAAAACAGCGCGCGCTGCTTGACGCGGCGCATGCGCTCGGCGCGGACGACGCCTGCGATCCTTTGGTGCTGCTCTCATTCCTGGCGCTGCCGGTCATCCCCGAGGTGCGGCTCACCGACTGCGGGCTCTTTGACGTCCGCACGATGTCGTTTTTATACGATTCGATCAGTTGAAAACTCTGTTTTCAACTGATCGGTTTGCAGATCCCGCCTATCATCCTGCGGATGATGCGAGCGGCGGGATCTGAAAGGTGTCAAATTCGCCGCGCATGTCGCCGAATTTGACGGATCTTTGCTCCGTTCTTCCCCCGCTGCATCCGTGCGCGCCTGTAAGGTTCGCCGATTGCGTTTGAGCGTTTATCAAGAGGTAATGCGTATGTGCCTGTTCAAAAAAAAGAAACCGTTTACCCAGTCCGCACACGAGGTCTGGCGGTCGCAGTGGCAAAGCCTGTTTCCGCCGGAGTGCCGCAACGTGCCCGTCACGGTCGACGGCGTGACCGAGATCGCATACGTGCTGGTCGGACACAACGCCATGATGCTGCAGGACGGGCTTTTAATGCAGGCGGCGTTCTTCGACGTGTGCGAGCTGTTCCAGAAGGCAGGCTACCATGTCGTCTGGCTGATGCGCTGTACGCAGGACGTCCACAACGGCTATCTGAAGCGCATCCGCAGCGAGGACGGCGGAAGGCGGATGCAATGGCTCTGGAAAAGCCCTACGACGAATTTCGGGCGCTGGAGCTCGGATCAGAAGCACGCCACGATCCTGCTGCAGATCGAGGAGCTGCCCGAGGAAGGACCGGTCGGCTGTGAGCGGAAGATCCTGCAGCGCGTGGTCTGGGCGGAGAGCGACGACCCCGAAAGCATGGTCCCGAAGCGTACGACCTTCACGACCGTCAACGTCCCCGATACCGCCCCCGAGCTGGCGCGCTGGCTGAACGGCGAAGCCCTGAGCCGGTTTCAGGATTGACGCTCCTTCATCGGCATTTGATTTGCTTGATTTACCGTACGATACGCATAATCGATCCCGCAAAATCGATTATGCGTATTTTTCGTCTTTCCGTCCGATCTGCGTGCGAGCGGATGCGTATCCCCGGATATCGTCAGCTGTCATTATACTGTATCATCAGATTGATTTCATTGCTTTGTATCATTCAATTGTTTTAATCAGATTGTTGTAATTATATTGTTCTAATTAGATTGTTGTAATTAGATCAGTATAATTATATTGTTTCATCTATATAGATTATATAGATCTGTTTTATCTATACAGATTTGTTTTATCTACTCTATATAGTTACTCTATATAGATACGCCGTTTGCGCGAAAAATCCTTTTTCTTTCCTGTGAACTTTTTCGGACTTTTTTCCCGGAAAAAAGGACCGCCCCGAAGGACGGTCCAAAGTGTTTTGATTCAGCGCTCCTCTCGGAAGTACGGAAGTCCGAGGCTTTGCGGCGGGAGGTTTTCACGTTTCTTGCGCAAGCTGACGATGATCAGAACGATGAGCGTGACCACGTACGGTACAAGCTCGAACAGCTCCTTGATCCCGATCGGGAAATTCGTGCTCAGCACCAGCAGCCCGCCGAAGCCGATCGAAGCGAAGATGCTGATCGCCGGCCGCCACGTGGTGAAGATAACGATCGCGATCGCCAGCCATCCGGCCGCGTCGATCTGCGGCTCCGACCACGTGCGTGAGCTTGCCATGATGTAATACAATCCGCCGAGACCCGCGATCATACTGCCGATGATGGTTGCAAGATACTTGTACCGGGTCACGTTGATGCCCGCGGCGTCCGCCGTCGCCGGGTTTTCGCCGACTGCGCGAAGCTGCAGCCCCGTGCGCGTATACCGCAAGAACAGCGAGGTTAAGATCGCGATCCCGATCCCGACGTACGCAAGCCAGCCCGGATGGTTTCCGTCGCCGAAGTAGTTGACGGATCTCGTGATGTCCAGGTTCGCGATGTCGGATTTTGCAAGCTTGGTCAGAACGCCGCCGAGGAAGTTTGCAAAGCCGGTGCCGAAGATCGTCATCGAAAGACCGGTGACGTTCTGATTTGCGCGCATCGTAACCGTCAGGAAGCAGTACAGAAGCCCCATCAGGAACGAGCCCGCAAGGCAGCACATGACCGGTATCATGATCGCGAGGAACGGATTCAGCTCCGCGACGGAATGCTCATAGAGGTATGCGCCGGTCGTTCCTGCGATCGCCCCGATGAACATGATGCCCGGAATACCGAGGTTCAGGTTTCCGGATTTCTCCGTCAGGATCTCACCCGTGCTGCCGAACAGCAGCGGCATGCCGTAAACGACAGCCCTCGGGATAAAATCTGCGATAAACTTCCACATACGTCACACCTCCCGCTTCTTATGACGGCCGAACTGCAGCTGATAGTTGATGAAAAACTCGCAGCCGATGATAAAGAACAGGATGATCGCCATCAGCATGTTTGCAAAGTTCTTGTCAAGACTGACGCCGTCCGGCATCGGGACCTCCTTCGCGCCGAACTGCATGAACACCAGCAGCAGCGATGAGAAGATCATGCCGATCGGATTGAACTGCGACATCCACGAGACCATGACGGCGGTATACCCGCGCCCGTCCACGGAGTTTGCGGCGATCGTGCCCTCCGCGCCGACGATCAGAAAGCCCACCAGCCCGCACAGCGCGCCGGAAAGGATCATCGTGCGGATGATGACGCGATTGACCTTGATGCCGGCATAGGACGCCGTGCGTTCGCTTTCGCCGACGACGGAGATCTCATATCCGTGCTTGCTGAACCTGAGATACAGGTAAAGCACGACGGTCAGGACGGCGACGACGACGATCGGGAACAGATACTGCGTGCCCGGCTTTTCGCCGATCTTTGTGAAATTGCCGATCCCCGCGGACGCAAGGTCCGAGTTGATCATGCCGACCGCCGTACCGTTCGGCGACCAAAGGTTTTTGAATCCGCGATAGGAAACCATGAACTTGACGATCTGCAGCGCAACGTAGTTCATCATCAACGTAAACAGCGTTTCGTTCGTGTTCCAGCGGGATTTGAAGAACGCCGGCAAAAAGCCCCACAGCGCGCCGGCCAAAACGGCGGCGATCATCATAGCTGGGAATATGATCGTGTTCTTGACCTCCATGGAAACGCCGGGGTCGTTGAAGAACGGCATCCTGCCCGCGTAGAACATGACGGCAGCGGCGGCGAACGCGCCGATCAGCACCTGACCCTCCGCGCCGATGTTCCAGAAGCGCATCTTGAACGCGGGTGTGACGGCCAGCGAAATGCCGAGCAGACAGGCGACCTGATATACGGTCTTCCACGTCTTGCGTTCGCTGCCGAACAACCCCTTGAACATTTTGTCCACGACGGTGATCGGGTTCATCTTCGTGAACAGATACGTGATCAGCCCGCAGAGTGAGATCGCGATGATGATCGCAATGCCGCGGATCAGCCACGCTTTCCATACGGGAAGGTTGTCTCGTTTTGCAATATGCACGTTATTCACCTCCTCCGAGCTTCGTCATCATCAGTCCGATCTGTTCCTTCGTCACGTTTCGTCCGTCGACAATGCCGGAAACCTGCCCGCCGCACAAAACGAGAATGCGATCGCACAGCTCCAGAAGCACGTCCAGGTCCTCGCCGACGTAGATGACGGCGACGCCTTTCATCTTTTGCTCGGTCAAAAGGTTATAGATCGTATAGGAGGTATTGATGTCCAGTCCGCGCACCGCGTAAGCCGTCATCAGCACCGTCGGATTCTGTTTGATCTCGCGTCCGACCAGCACCTTCTGCACGTTGCCGCCGGAAAGCCGCCGCAGCGGGATCTTGTCGATGTTCGGCGTGACGACCTCGAGATCGTTGACGATCTCATTGGCGAGCTGCTTCGGGAATCTGTGGTTATAGAACGGATTGAATCTGCCCATCCGGTAGCTTCTCAGCATCACGTTGTCGGTGATGCTCATGCTGCCGACAAGTCCCATGCCGAAGCGGTCCTCCGGCACAAACGAAAGGAGAATGCCCGATCGGATGATCTTCAGCGGATCCATGCCGACGACGCTCTGTTCCTTTCCTGTCTTCGGATCGATATAGACGATCGAGCTGCCCGGCTCCAGCGGCTGCAGCCCCGCGATCGCTTCCAGAAGCTCCCTCTGCCCGCTGCCCGCGATGCCCGCGATGCCGAGGATTTCGCCCGCGTTCGCAGCGAAGCTGACGTCCTTCAGCCGCTTGACGCCCTCGGCGTCCTTCACGGTCAGATGCTCGACACGCAGCCGTTCCGTGATCTCCTCCGCTTTCGGACGGTCGATGTTCAGGCTGACCGCACGGCCGACCATCATGTCGGTCAGGCTCTGCTGATCCGCATACTTCGTTTCCACGTCGCCGATGTATTCGCCCTTCCGAAGGATCGCGACACGGTCGGAAACGTCAAGGACCTCATGCAGCTTGTGCGTGATGATGATCAGCGACTTGCCGTCCTTTTTCATGTTCCGCATAACGGCAAAGAGCTTTTCCGTTTCCTGCGGAGTCAGCACCGCCGTCGGCTCGTCCAGGATCAGGATATCCGCGCCGCGATACAGGACCTTGATGATCTCGACGGTCTGCTTCTGCGAAACAGACATGTTGTAGATCTTCTGATTGGGATCGATCTCAAAGCCGTAACGCGCACTGATCTCCCGGATCTTCGCAGCAGCTTTCTTCACGTTCAGCATGCCCTTGTCTTCCAACCCGAGAATGATGTTTTCCGTCGCGGTGAACACGTCCACCAGTTTGAAATGCTGGTGGATCATGCCGATCCCGTTCTCGAACGCATCCTTCGGCGACCGGATGGTCACCGGCTTGTCGTGGATATAGATCTGGCCCTCGTCCGGATAGTAGATGCCGGACAGCATGTTCATCAGCGTGGTCTTTCCGCTGCCGTTCTCGCCGAGCAGCGAAAGGATCTCGCCCTCATGCAGTTCCAGATGGATATCCCGGTTGGCGATCACGCTGCCGAAATGCTTCGTGATGCCTTCCATTCTGACGGCATTTTTGACTGCTTCCAACTCGTGCATCCTTTCCGCAGAAACGTATACTTCTGCCGATGATAAGATATTATATCAGATTGCGGGCTCTTTGTAAATGAAAAGAACGGATCCTGACGAAAAAAAGGCAGTCGGAAGACTGCCTTTTCGTGTCATTCGATCAATAGCTCTCGTTCAGCAGCGTGATGCCGTCAATGCGGAGATCGAAGTACGGTGCGCTGCGGAATTCGGACTCATGGAAGTAACCGTCCTTGATGACCTCGGTGTCCGGGGTGTATGCCGGATCGGTGTCGACGTCCGCAAGATAGGAGTCGAGCGCTGCGCCGCCGACGGTGAACGCGTCGGTGCTGAATACGTGGAGCGTGCCCGCCTTGAGCGCAGCCATTGCCGCGTCGATCGCCGCCTGCGTGTCCTTTGCCGCAACCGCATTGTTCAGCTCAAAGAGCTCGACGGAGCCGGTCTCGATCGTGCCGGTCCAGTCTGCCGGGATCGCTTCGCCTGCCGCAGCCGCTTTGATCGCGTACTCATAGTACGGCTCCCAGTTGATGCGGGAAGAAACGATGTAGGTGTTCGGACCGACGGAAACGGTGCTGCCGTTGTAGGAAACGTTCGGAACGCCTCTGCTCTCGCATGCGGACGGTGCGCCCATGGAGTCTGCATGCTGGCTGATCAGGACGCAGCCGCCGTCCATCAGCTTGATCGCGCTTTCTTTTTCGGCTTTCTCATCGTACCAGGAACCGGTGAAGATAACGTCCATGGTGACTTCCGGAACGATGGAGCGGACGCCGAGGAAGAAGGAGGTGTAGCCGGAAACGACCTCTGCATAGGTGAACGCGCCGACATAACCGATCTTGAGCTGGTCCTTGGTGATCTTGCCCTCGTCCAGCATCTCCTTGAGCTTCATGCCCGCCGCGATGCCCGCGAGATAACGGCCTTCATAGATCGCCGCAAACGCATTGTGGTAGTTCGGAAGATTCTCGGTGTGCGCCTTGGTGCCGGTTGCGTGGCAGAACTGGACGTCCGGGAATTCCTTTGCCGCCTGGATCATGAAGTCTTCATGACCGAAGCTATCCGCGAAGACGATCTTGCAGCCGGAGTCCGCCATGTCTGCAGCGGTCTCGTAGCACTCCTTGCCTTCCGGAATGTTGGTCTTGATGATGTAGTTGCCCTCGGGAATGCCGAGCGTGGCGCATGCCGCCTTTGCAGCATTGATGAAGTTCAGGTCATAGGTGGAGTTCTCATCATGCAGGCAGATGAAGCCGACCTTGATGTCCAAACCTTCCGTGGTTTCACTTCCGGCAGTCTCGCCCTGCTCCGGCTGTTCTGCAGGCTGCTGCGGTTCTTCGGTCTTCGGCTGTTCCGTCGTCTTGCAGGCAGCAAGCGCTGCAACCATCAGCAGACAAAGAACGATCGCTAAAAACTTCTTCATGTTTCCCTCCGTAATTACTGATTTTGCTGTATTTAAACACATTTCTGTGTTTCAGCCGTCAAATTTGTACAAAAAAATCTTACCAAATACATTGTAACGGAAAAATCCTGCAAAGTCAAGGCATTTGACCCCGCGAATCGACGGTTTTACATAAATTATACGTGGAACCGCACTCTAAGCGCAAATCGGGATCATCCCTTGCGCTTTCCCGGCATTTGTGCCATAATAAGCCTGTCGAACGGCGCCGGGCGTCCGGTCCGTTCCTGCGAAATCACGGCAGAGCGGTCTCCGCTTTGCGGAAAGGCGGTTCCATGTTCAAGCGCAGATATGCCAGGCGGTTCCTTGCCCTCGGGCTTGCTTTGCTGTTTCTCCTGCTGCCCGCCTCGGCGCTGGCGGTGTCGCACATGAACGACGCCTGCACGATCGAGATCCATGCGGACGACGTCAATATGAAGAAGCTGACGGATTACACCTACACGACGACCGTCGGATTCAAGAAGGGCGACTGGTTCCGCGTGACCTGGGAGGACAAGCATCCCGTAGCGGCGGTGTACTGGGAATGGCGCTATATCCCGAAGCGCGCGCTTGTCGAGTGTCTGAACGACGCGGGCGAGGTCGTATCCTCCCGCGAGTACTCGAATAAGATCCGGTTTCTGACCGTGTTTCCGGAGGAAGGCGTCCGCGAGATCCGCATGACCGTGCTGGACGGCAGCGGGCAGATGTCGGAGCTGTTCACCTACAGTGCAAAACAGATCCCGCCGAAGGCGATCGTCTGGGAGGAGCCGCTCGACAAGGCGGACATCCTGCTGGTGGAAACGCACGGAAACGACGACATGCTGATCTTCGGCGCGGTGCTGCCGACCTATACCGACCGCGGATACAGGATCCAGGTCGCGGACATCGCCTGCGACACGATTGGTCGTCAGCGCGAAAGCTCGGCGGGCTCGTATCTGTGCGGGCTGAGGAATTTCAAGACCTTCTTCGAGTTTGAAGGACTGCACACCACGAAATATGAGGACTTTGCGGACAGCTGGTTCAAGGAATCGCCCGATCCGTACGAGCGGCTCACCGCCGAGATCCGCCGCGTTCGCCCGGAGGTCGTGATCACGCACGACATCGAAAACGGCGATTCCGGCGACGGCTCGCACAAGCTGACCGCCGAGATCACAAAGCGTGCCGTCGAAGCAGCCGCCGACCCGGACGCTTACCCCGAATCCGCCGAACAGTACGGCGTCTGGCAGGTCAAAAAGCTGTACATGCACATGGCGACCGAAAAGCCGATCAAAATCGACGTCGACACGCCGCTTCAGTCGTTCGGCGGAAAGACCGCGTACGAGCTCTCCGTCGAGGGCATCACGCTCTGGCACAGCTACGACGGCGGCGACAAGGGTCTGATCAACGCCGTCAAGAACCGCAAGTATGCGCCCTGCGATTACGGTCTCGTGTTCAGCACCGTCGGCGACGACGTTTTGAAGAACGACTTTCTCGAAAACATCCCCCCGGAATCGCTGAGCAACTATATCCCCCCGACGCCCGCACCCACTCCGGAACCGACGCCGACGCCCGAGCCGACGCCCGAACCGACCGAGGCGCCGACCGCAGAGCCGACCGCAGAGCCGACGGAACCGCCCGCGCCGGAACCGACGCCCGCGCCGACGGAGCCCCCGGTCGAAACGCCGCCCGAAGCGCCGCGGCAGGCTCCCCTTTGGATCTGGATCGCCATGGGCGGCGGAGTCGTGCTGCTCGGCGTGCTCGCGGTGCTGCTGGCGCGCAGTCTGAAACGCCGCTGACCGATCGGAATATCAATACCCTCTCCCGCGCTTGGGAGAGGGTATTTTGATTCGTTATTCAATCAGGATCCTGCGCCGGCGCAGCAGGCTCTGAGCCCTTCGATCTCCTCCTCGGACAGGTAGCGCCATTCGCCGGGACGCAGGTCGCCGAGCTTCAGATTTCCGTACGCCTCGCGCTTCAGCCGCAGCGTGCGGTGCCCGCTCGCTTCGAGCATGCGGCGGCTCTGCCGGTTCCGTCCCTCGTGGATCGTGATCGAGAACGCCGTGCCGCCCGTGGTGGAGCGGCGGATGTTCGTGACCCTTGCCGGCGCGGTCAGCCCGTCCTCGAGCTGCACGCCGTTCGTCAGCGTCGCGATCTCGCTTGCGGAGAGCGTTCCGTCGCAGACGACGCGATAGGTCTTGTTGACGCCGTAGCGCGGATGCATCAGCAGGTTTGCAAGCGCGCCGTCGTTGGTCAGCAGCAGCAGACCTTCGGAATTGAGGTCGAGCCGTCCGACGTTATACAGCCGGTACGGAAGCTCGGACACGAACGCCTGCACGGTCTTTCTGCCCGCCTCGTCGCTCGAGGTCGAGACCACGCCGCGCGGCTTGTACAGCATCAGCACGACGCGCTTCTCCTGCGGCGTCAGACGTTTGCCGTCGAGGCGCACGTCGTCTCCGTCTTCCACGGACATGCCGAGAACGGCCGGGATGCCGTTGACCGTGACCCGTCCGTCTTGAATGATCTGCTCACAGGCGCGCCGCGACGCCACGCCGCAGTCCGCCATATACTTTTGTAAACGCATACGCCCCGCCCCCGGTTCAGGCAAGAAACGCCGAAACCGCCTTCTTGAGATAGTACGCAAAATCGACTGTGTCGACCGTCTCCAAAGCGACGATCGGAACCGTTTTCACCGCGGTCCCGTTGCACGTCAGCGTCGCCGTTCCGACCGTTTGCCCCGCCCGGACGGGCGCCGCGCACACGTCGAACGCCGTTTCCACGGCATACGTCTCCGCGCCGTCGATCTCCGTCGGATACAGTATAGCAAGGATCGGCGCCGCAGACAATGCTTTTTTTACGCCGTTTTCGACCGGGATCGAAAAAACCGTCTCCCGGGACAGAAACGTCCTGACGCGAAAGCCGTGAAAGCCCGCGTCCAGCATGTTTTTTGCGGTAGTCCACATGGAGGGGCAGTTCAGGACCGCGCCGACGAGCTTCATCCCGCCGCGCTCCGCCGCGAACACGAGGCACTTGCCCGCCGCCTTCGTGTAGCCGGTCTTGACGCCGATCCCGCCTTCATACTCCCACAGGAGGCGGTTCTTGTTTTTCAGCGTATGCGGGTTCGTGCCCTCGGTCCTTCGGTACTGCGTCGAAACGATCTCCGCAAAGAACGGATTCCGGAGCGCCGCAGCACTGAGCAGCGTCAGGTCCTTCGCCGTCGTATAGTGATCGGGATCGTGCAGTCCGTTCGGATTCACAAAATGCGTGTCGGCAAGCCCCAGCGCCTTCGCCCGCGCGTTCATGCGTTCGGCAAACGCCGCCGTGCTGCCGTCGAGAAAGCAGGCGATCGCGACCGCCGCGTCGTTTCCGCTTGTCAGCATCAGCCCGTAAACGAGGTCGAGCAGGGAGATCTTCTCGCCCGCCCTGAGGTACATTGACGAGCCCTCCGTGCCCGCCGCTTCGTCCGGAACGGTCACGATCTCGGTGAGCCTGCCCGATTCGACCGCAAGCAGCGCCGTCATGATCTTGGGCGTGCTCGCCATCGGCAGCCGGGCGGTTTCATTCTTCGCATACAGCCCGCGTCCGGAGTTCGCCTCGATCAGATACGCCGCCTGCGCGGGCGCCTCCTGCGTCTCCGCGCGCACCGTCCCCGGCAGAAGCAGCAGCAGGCAGAGCAGCGCAGCGATCCGCCGTTTCACGGCTCCTGCCCCTCCTGCGGTTCGGCGCACCGGCAGTTCTTTTGCGGTACGGGCGCCTCGTCCTTCTGCGCGCGGATCTCCGTGATCGCGTCGCGGATCTCGGTCATCGCCGTCGGGATCATCTGCACGAGGCGGTCGAGCGTGTTGTCGCAGTCGGCGTGCAGCAGAGTCACCTGCCCGCCCTGCATGTGCAGAAACGCCTTCGGGCTGATGGAGACGCCGACGACGCTTGCGCCGAGGAACGGGTACGAGCCGGCGTCGAAGTCCGGCGCGCCCTTCTTTGCGACCGCCTGTGTGGGAAAGTCGCCGCCGCCCGCGAAGAAGCCGAGGCAGACGCGGCTCACCGGGATCACGACTGCGCCGCCCTCGCCGTAGATCGGATTGCCGACGATGGTATTGACGTCGACGATGTTCTTGAGCTCGCGCATCGTCGTCTGCAGGATCGTTTCAACAGGATGCATATGTTGTCCTCTTTTCGTTGGTTTTACAGGTATTCTTTGCCGCCCCGCGCCGTTTTATGCGTCCGCGCACGATCCCCGAAAGAAGCGCCGCAGGAAAAACGATCGCGCGCGCGTTTGCCGTGATCCGGAGCAGCGAGCGTCCGGACAGCGCCGCCGTCGCCGAACCGCTTTCCGCAACGCGCGTCGTCAGCATGGACAGCACGACGGCGACCGTCCCCGCAAGCAGCACCGATACGGCAGGCTCGCCCTCGACGCCGACGGCGGTACGCGTATCAAGCCGCAACAGCCGGACGCCCGCGACCGGCGTCTTTGCGCGCTTCTTTCGTTTTTTGAACAGCCGCACCTGTTTTTTGCCGAAGCAGAGCGTAAAATACGGGTGTTCCAAAAGATACAGCCGGAACCGCAGCGGGATCGGGATCAGTCCGAGCAGGTACACGCGCGCGTGCACGACCGCGCCGCGCACGCAGACCCGCGTCCGCGCCTCGACGATCAGCGGCATGGACAGAAGCAGCAGAAGAAACAGCAGAACAAACAAAACGATCAGGATCCACATATCGAAAGTGTTTCCCGATCGCTTTTTTTGCATACAAAAAGGACCGTCCGGAAACGGTCCTTGTGTGTTGAATCGCGATTACCGCATGCCCTTGTCGTACGGAATGCCCTCCGCCTTCGGCGCGCGGGAGCGTTTGCTCGTCAGCGCAAGGACGATCAGCGAAACAATGTACGGAAGCATGTTGTAAACGCTCTTCGGAATATTGAGGTTGTTCAGGAACGCGAAGCCCGTGTAGACGCTGCCGAGCGCGCGGAACAGACCGAACAGCAGTGCAGCCAACACGATGCGCACCGGTTTCCACTGCCCGAAGATCATGACTGCCAGAGACAGGAAGCCGAAGCCTGCGACGCCGACGTCGAAGGACCACTGCGACACGCCCGCCGTGATGTACACGATGCCGCCGAGACCGCCGAGCGCGCCGGAGATCATGACGCCCGCATAGCGCATTTTCATGACATTGATGCCGACGGACGCCGCCGCCTGCGGGTGTTCGCCGCAAGCCTGCAGACGAAGACCGAACTTGGTCTTATAGAGCACGATGTACGAGGCGATCAGCAGGATCAGCGCGAAGATCAAAAACCAGCTGAACTCGGTGCCGGACGCCATCAGGAGCTTATCCTTGACGCCGCTGTACACGACCTTCGGAGAGTTGTTCGCGCCCATGGATTCCGCGATGTTGATGGACTTGACCGCAACCGTCGCAGCCGCCACACCGAGCATGTTCATCGCAGTGCCGACCAGCGTCTGGTCCGCTTTGAACGTGATGCTCGCAACGCCGAGCAGCAGTGAATAGATGACGCCCGCCGCGATCGCTACACCGACCGTTGCCAGCACGACCCAGATCGCCGGCGTCGTCGCGCTCATATACTTCAGCACCAGCGAGCCGCCGAGCGCGCCGATGACCATGATGCCTTCCAGACCGATGTTGATGACGCCCGAATGCTCCGAGAAGCATCCGCCGAGCGCAACCAGCGTCAAAACGGAGGTAAATACCAGCGTATACTGTATCAAAAGATCCATTATTGTTTACCCCCTTCCTTGTTTGCCTCTGCCGCCTTCTGCTTCTGAATCTTACGCTCCTCCGAACGGTCGACCATACGGTTCAGCATCGTCTTAAAGAACAGCACGAAGCCGCAAAGGTAGATGATGATCGAGGAGATCAGGTCCGCGATCTGCGGCGGATAGCTCTGCGTATTGAGGTTCAGCGCGCCGCCGTCCGTAATATGCTGGATGAAGAATGAGGAGAAGATCGAGCCGATCGGATTCAGTCCGCCGAGGAACGCGCCGGCAATGCCGTTGAAGCCCATGCCGGGAACCGCCGCCTGGTTGATGTCCCACTCTTTGAAACCGGAGAGGAAATAGAGACCCGCCGCCGCACCGGACAGCGCGCCCGCGATCAGCATCGTCAGGATGATGTTGCGCTTTTCCTTCATGCCGCAGTATTTCGCCGCGTTCTTGTTGAGACCGGTTGCGCGAAGCTCATAGCCGAGCTTGGTCTTTTCAAGCAGGATCCAGATGAGGATCGCCAGAATGACCGTGATCGGCAGCGCGATCGTGACCTTGGTATTGCCGTTGAACAGCTTGTCAAGCCCGAGCCGCGGAAGCAGCGCGCCGGGGTTCAGCGTTGCGATTTCATAGGTGTCCTTCTTTCCGGAAGGCGCAAAAGGCGAAAGCAGCGTGTTGACCGCATACAGGCTGATCCAGTTCAGCATGATGCAGGAAATGACCTCGTTGACATTGAGATACGCTTTCAAAACGCCGGAGATCGCCGCCAGCAGCGCGCCCGCCACAACTGCCGCGAGCAGACAGATATACCACGGAAGACCGAGTCCCAGCGCACAGTAGAGGCATGCGCCGGCGCCGACCACGTACTGCCCTGCCGCGCCAATGTTAAAGAGACCGACCTTATACGCAAACAGCACCGACAGACTGCAGAGAATCAGCGGCATCGTCTTGACGAGCGTGTTGCCGAGTTCCTTTAAGCGAAGAGCAGTGCTTTTACGCGCAAAGAAGTTTTTCAAAACGCCTGTGATCGCCGCATTCGCGCCTTTCGGCTCAATCACCAGCAGCACGAGATATCCGACCATCACGCCGACGATGATGCACACCAATGCCGACAGGATCGACTGCAGTGCTTTGTTCTTCAGGATCTTTTTCATTTTAAGACCACCTCATCTCTCTTCGCGCCCGCCATATAGAGGCCGAGCTCCTCCTGTGTCGTCTGTTTCGGATCCAGTTCGCCGACGATTTCGCCCTCGTACATGACAAGAATGCGATCCGATACGTCCATGACCTCGTCAAGTTCCAGCGAAACGAGCAGAACCGCCTTGCCTGCATCGCGATGTGCGACAAGATGTTTGTGAACGCCTTCGATTGCGCCGACGTCCAGACCGCGGGTCGGCTGTACCGCAACCAAAAGCTCGGGATTCTTGTCCATTTCGCGTGCGACGATCGCCTTCTGCTGGTTGCCGCCGGACATGGAACGCGCGGGCGTAACCGCGCCTTCGCCGGAACGAATGTCGAACTGCTCGATCAGACGGTCCGTATACTTCCGGATGTTCTTGCGCCGCAAAAAGCCCGCCTTATTGGTAAACTCGGGCTCGAAATAGCGTTCGAGGACCATGTTGTATTCCAGGGAATAGTCGAGAACGAGGCCGTGCTTATGACGGTCCTCCGGAATATGTCCCATGCCGGAGAGATTCCGCTTGCGGATCGGCATCTTGGTGATATCCTTGCCGCACATGGTAATCTTGCCGGAAACGAGCGGTTCGAGACCGGTGAGCCCGTACACGAACTCCGACTGACCGTTGCCGTCAATGCCCGCGATGCAGACGATCTCGCCTGCGTGCACATTCAGGCTGACGTTTTTGACCGCATTGTTCTTGTGGACCTTGGACGCGACCGTCATGTTTTCGATGCGAAGGATCTCCTCGCCAATATGCGCTTCGCCCTTTTCCACGTGGAAATTGACGTTGCGGCCGACCATCATGCGGGAAAGCTCCTCAATGGTCGTGTCTGCGATGTCCACCGTGCCGATATACTTGCCCTTGCGGAGAACGGTGCAGCGGTCCGCGACCTCCATGATCTCGTTCAGCTTGTGGGAAATGAACAGGATGCTCTTCCCCTCCGCCTTGAGATTTTTCATGATCTGCATCAGCTCCTTGATCTCCTGCGGCGTCAGAACAGCCGTCGGCTCGTCGAAGATCAGGATCTCGTTGTCGCGATAGAGCATCTTGAGGATCTCGGTACGCTGCTGCATGCCGACCGTAATGTCCTCAATTTTGGCGTCCGGATCAACCTGCAGACCGTATTTTTCGGACAGCTCCAAAACCTTCTTGCGCGCTTCCTTCTTTTGCAGGAAACCGAGTGTGTTCGGCTCGACGCCCATGATGATGTTGTCCAGAACAGAGAAGACTTCAACCAGCTTGAAGTGCTGATGCACCATGCCGATGCCAAGATCGTTGGCATCGTTCGGGTCGTTGATCTTGACGATCTTTCCGTCCTTCTTGATGACGCCTTCTTCGGGCTGATACAGACCGAACAGAACGCTCATCAGTGTGGATTTGCCCGCGCCGTTTTCACCCAGGAGCGCGTGAATCTCGCCTTTTTTCAACTGTAGCGTGATGTTGTCATTTGCGATAATGCCCGGAAAGCGCTTGGTGATATTGAGCATCTCAATGGTATACTCAGATTGCGCGCCGTTTTGTACGGGAACGTTCGCAGCGGGTTTTGTTTCCAATCTCACTACCTCCATCCTCTATTCTTGCATTTGTATGCAATTTATGAATTATATTTTAACATATTATATATGTCTTTTCAAGAGCGGAGTTCCGACTTTTACCGGATTTTTTTGCAGCAAAAAAGGACTCGGAGTTCCGAGTCCTTTGACGTCTTGGGGATTAGCCCTTGATGTTGTCATATGCGTTGACGGTGATTTCCGTTGCCGGCATTGCGTCGATCGCATTGGAAACGGTGATCTCACCGGAGAACATCTTTGCGACGAGCGCTTTGTAATCATCCTGGGTGAACTTGCCCTCTGCCCACTGCGTGGACTCCATCGGGATCTGGACGAAGTTCGCCGTGGGATCCTCGCCGGAAACGAGACCGAGGTTTGCAACCTTGCCGGAATATGCATCCCAGTTGCCGTTCAGAATGACGTCGCCGAGCGTCGCCTTAACGGTCGCCGCCAGACCCTTCATTGCGGAGGTAACGGTCATGCCTTCGCCGCCGAGACCTGCGATGATCGCAGCCTGGTCAACGTCGACACCGATGACCTTTGCGCCTTCAACCTTCTTCGCAGCCTCAACCGCGGAGGTGTAGATACCGCCGCCGCATGCAAAGACGACTTCAACGTTCTTGGTCTGATACCAGGTGTCCATGTAAGCGGTGATGTCCGCATCGCCGAAGAATTGGTTGCCGTAGACGTATTCAACGGTCACATCGCCCGCAATGCCGAGTTCCTTCGCCGCTGCATCTGCGCCCTGAACGAAGCCGTAGCCGTAACGAACGACCGCCGGAACCGCCATGCCGCCGAGGAAGCCGAGGTGCTTATAGCCGAGCTTGACCGCTGCGAAGCCTGCCATGTAGCCGCAAAGCTCTTCCTGGTAGACTGCGCAGTAGGTGTTCGCCGCAACGTGGGGCTGGTTCGCTTCGTCGATCAAGGTCGTCCAGTTGCCCTTGTCGTCATGATTGTAGAAGCAATCCGTGATGTCATACTCGGAAACATCCAGACCGATGAACTTGACTTCGGGATACTTGTCCTGAACCTCATAGATGGTGCCTGCAAATGCGAAGCCCGGCATAACGATTACGTTGTAGCCTTCGTCGATCGCTGCTTCAACTGCGGAAACACGCTCTGCGGTGCTGTCGCCGGACGGCTTCTTGTAGGTGAATTCAACGCCATTCGCTTCGCAGAATTCCTTGCAGCCTTCATAGGTTGCCTGGTTGAAGCTCTCGTCGGTGATATCGCCGTAGTCGGTGACCATCGCGACTTTGTATTCAACCTTCGTTTCGGTCGGCTGCTGTTCGCCCTGCTGCTCCGGCTGCTGTTCGCCCTGCTGCTCCGGCTGCTTCTCCGGCTGCTGGGTCTGCTGACCGCAGGCAACCAGTGCGAAGACCATCGCGAGAACCATCAGCAATGCAATGATTTTCTTCATAGTGTGTTTTTTCCTCCTGATTTGTTTTTTCCTGCTCTGTGCAGGATAATGGTTTGCACGCCATACGTACGATCGTATTATAACAGATACTTTTCCAGAATGGAAGATGATTCTTTCAAATTTTCCATAGCTTTTTCAATTTTATCTAATTTAAAATCTCTTTCTTTTTTACTCAAATCTTCTAAACTTAATAAATCTTCAAATAAATCTATATTTTTTTTAAAAAATATGTTTAGAATTCTTTCAAATTTTTCATAATTTTTTCATAAATTGCGCCTCTCCGGCATACGGAAAAAGCCGATCGCGGATGCGATCGGCTTTGCTGTGTCGGATTGACCGGCTGAGGATTACTCCTCGTCCGGCTTGTAGTTTGCAAACAGACCCGCAAGAGACGTGGTCGTCTGCGTGACCGGGGGCAGCTCATATTCGCCGTCCTCGGAGTTGCGGCGGCGGCGATCCGGACGGGATTCGCGGCGTTCGCCGTTGTCCTGCGCGCGGCGCGCATTGCGCTCCTCGCGCTCCTTGTTCTGCTGCTCGCGCTGCGCTTCGCGCTGTGCCTTGCGCTCCGCGTTGATGCGCTCACGCTCTGCCTTCTCCGCCGCGAGCTGCTCCGCGATCTCGGGGTTCTCCTCGATCAGAGCGTCCTTGCGGGAGAGGCTGATGCGCTTTGCTTCGACGTTGACGTCGAGCACCTTGCAGCGAACGATGTCGCCGACCTTGATCTCGTCTTCGACCTTCTCGATGCGGTGGATGCCGACCTGAGAAATGTGGATGAGACCGTCGATCGTCGGCTCAAGCGCGACGAACGCGCCGAACGGAACGATACGGACGACCTTGCCCTCGACGATGCTGCCGACGGGGTACTTCTCCGCCGCCTTGGTCCAGGGCTTCGGCTGAAGCTGCTTGTAGCCGAGACCGATCTGTTCCTTCTCGCGATCGACGCGGAGGATCAGCACTTCGATCTCCTGACCGATGGACAGCGCGTCGCTCGGATGCTTGACTCTGCCCCATGCGCAGTCGGTGACGTGCACGAGACCGTCAATGCCGCCGATGTCGACGAACGCGCCGAAATCGGTGATGCGGCGGACGACGCCGTGGACCTTCTCGCCGACGACGAGCGCGTCCCACTTGGCCGCCTTCGCTGCCTTTGCCTCCTCGATGAGGACCTGCTTGATGGAAGCGACGATGCGCTTCTTCGCCTTGTCCGCTTCAAGGACCTTGACCTTGATGGTCTTGCCGACGTAATCGTTGAGATTCTCAACGTATTTGGTGGAAACGTGCGAAGCCGGAATGAAAGCGCGGACGCCGTTGATGTCGGCGATCAGGCCGCCCTTGACGACTTCCTTGACCACTGCCTCAAAGGTCTTGCCTTCGACGTCTTCTGCGAACATTTCGTCCATCAGCTTTCTGCCTTCGACATTCTTGCGGGAAAGGCGGACATTGCCTTCGCCGTCGTTGACCATAAGGACCTCTACGTCGATGCTGTCACCCTCTTTGACAACGTCTTCCGCACGGACTTCGGGATCCGCGGAGAATTCTCCCTTCGGAATCACGCCGTCGGCCTTGTAACCGATGTTGACGAATACTTCGCCGTCCACGATCTGAATCACGGTGCCGGTGATCATCTGACCCGGACGAATACGCTTCACGGTCTTTTCAAAGGCCTGTTCAAAAGTCTCCGGCTCGGCTTCCGCCTCTGCCTCGACAGCAACGGGTGCCGCTGCTTCCTCTGCAGCCTCAGCCGCTTCCTCCGCGACTGCTTCCGCCGCTTCTTCCACGACTGCCGGTGCTTCTTCCGCGGTCTCTTTTACTTCTTCGACCGTTTCGACTGCTTCCGCTGCCGTTTCCGCGACTGCCTGCTCTGCTTCTGCAACGACCTGTTCAGTGGTTTCGGCGACAACCTCAGCGGGAGCTTCCGCTTCGATGGTTTCAACTGTCGTCTTTTCGAGTTCGCTCATTACTTGTTTAACCTCCCTAATCATCGCTGTTGGCGTCGATGCGCCTGCGATAATCCCTATTATATCATCGTCTATTATTTTTGCAAGAGGAATTTTATCGATATTGTCGATGATTTCAACGTTTTGGCAACTTTTTTTGCACAAATCCCGCAGCGCGCAGGTATTCGCGCTGATTTCCGAGCCCAGAACGAGGATCCGCGTGCAGCGCGCCGCGAGCATTTCCGCCTCAGACTGTCTTAAGCGCGTCGTGTCGCAGATCGTGCAGTGCGCGGAAAGCGCCGGAAAGCGCCGCCGGAGCACGGAGAGCACGGCGTCGTAGGTCTCCGCCTTCGCCGTCGTCTGGGACACGAACGTCAGCGCGCCGGCGTGCTCCAGCATTTCTGCGTCCGCGGCGCCCGTCAGCACGACGGCGTTCTCCCCCGCGCGGCTTCTGATCCCGATCACCTCGGGATGCGTCGGCTTGCCGAGGATCGCCACGCGCTCGCCGCAGGCGTTCGCGCGCTCCACGATCCTGTGGATGCGCTTCACGAAGGGGCAGGTCGCGTCGACGACGCGCACGCCCTTCTCCGCACAGGCGCGGAAGATCTCCGGCGGCGCGCCGTGCGCCCGGATGACGAGCGTATCGCCCTCCGAAAGCGCCTCGACCGAATCGACCGCAAAGATCCCGCGCGATTCGAGCTCCCGCACAACGCCCTCGTTGTGGATGATCTTGCCGAAGGTGCACACGCGCGCGTCTCCCTCCGCCGCCCGGTTCACAAGCTCGATCGCCCGCGAAACGCCGAAGCAGAAGCCGCTGTGCTTTGCCATGAGTACCTGCATCAGAGCGCCTCCGCGATCTCTTTGAGCGTCTGCATCGAATCGGTGATCGCCGCGTTCACGGCGTCGACCGGCTTCTTGCCCGGACAGAGCGCTTTGACCTCGGCGGGATAGATCGGATCGCCGACCGCGACCTTCAGCCGCTGCCCGAATTTCCTGCCGTGATGCACGATGTACAGCGGGATGATCGGCGCGTCGGCGCGGAGCGCGATAAACGCGCAGCCCTTGTCGAACGCGTCCATATCGCTGCCGGTCGCCGAGCGGTGTCCCTCCGGGAACACGCCGAACGCCTTGCCCTTTTCAAGCAGGCGACAGGCGTGCTTGATCGATTTGGTGTCCGCGGTGCGCTGATTCACCGGAAACGCGAGCAGCAATCGGAACGCCGCCCGCATAAACTTCGACGAAAACAGCGTGGATTTCGCCATGAAGTGGATGCAGCGCCACACGATCGCGGCGATCCAGACCGGATCGCTCATTTTGACGTGGTTGCTGACATAGATCACCTTGCCCTTGCTTTTCAGCGCGGAAGCGTTATGGATCTTCGGCCGTCCGTACAGCCACAGGATCGGCTTCAGAATGATGCACCCAAAGATATAAAGCATATCAGACCTCCGAAAGGATCGCGTTGACTGCCTCGTCTATCGTCATATCGGTCGTGTCGATCCGTTTCGTGTCCTCCCCGCAGTACAGCGGCTTATACGCGCGCTCGCTGTCCTGTTTGTCGCGGCGGAGGATGTCGCGGTAGATCGTGTCGTAATCCGCCTCCTGCCCGCTTTCCAGAAGCTGTCTGTACCGCCGCCGCGCCCGCTCCTCCGCGGAAGCGGTGACGAAGAATTTGTACGGCGTGTCAAACAGCACGTTCGTGCAGATGTCGCGTCCGTCCATGACCACGCGCTGCGCATGCGCCACCTCGCGCTGCAGGATCGTCATCCGGTCGCGCACGGCGGGCACGCGGCTGACGAGAGACGCGCCCTGGCTGATCTCCTCGGTGCGGAGCTCGCCCGTGACGTCTTCGCCGTCGACGATCAGGTGCTGTTCGCCGGTCTCCGTATACTTGACCTGCAGGTCGATCGTTTCCACGAGCGCCGCGACCGCCTCCTCGTCGGTGAAGCCGACGCCGTGCCGCTTTGCCGCGACCGCGACCGCGCGGTACATCGCGCCCGTGTCGAGATACGGGATCCCGAGGATCGCCGCGATCCGCTTTGCGATCGTGCTCTTGCCCGCGCCTGCGGGTCCGTCGATGCCGATACTCTGTTTCATTGGTGTTCCTCCGTAAAACTGATTGGGTGTTCGTCGCCGATCAAACGCAGCTTTTCTTCATTCGTGAATGCTGCTTCCCGCAAGCGCGCCCGTCGACCAGGCGATCTGCAGGTTGAATCCGCCCGTAAAGGCGTCCGTATCCAGAAGCTCGCCCGCAAAGAACAGGTTCGCGACCTTTTTGGATTCCATGGTGGAAGGATTGACCTCCTTCACCGAAACGCCGCCGCGCGTGACGATCGCCTCCGCAACGGGACGCGCGCCGCGCACGTGCAGCTTCAGTCCCTTCAGCGTTTCGACCAGGCTCCGCCGCTGCGCCTTCGTGCAGTTGCCCGCCTGCGCCGTTCCGTCGATCCCCGCCGTTTCGAGCACGACGCCGAGGAGCTTTTGCGGCAGCAGCCCGTACAGTGCGCCGGAGAACGTCTTTTTCGCGTTCGCCGCAAGATCGCGCAGAAGCCTTGCGTCGAGCTGCTCCTCCGAGAGCCCCGGCTTGAGGTCGATCGAAAGGAGCGTTCCCTCGGGTTCCTCCGCGACGAGCGCGGACGCCGACAGCACCAGCGGACCGCTGACGCCGAAATGCGTGAACAGCATCTCGCCGAGCTCGGAATACACTTCCTTTCCTTTCTTATTATAAGCCGTCAGCGTGACGTTCTTGAGCGTCAGTCCGGATAGGTCGGCGCACCACGTCTCCTCCGTCTCGAACGGAACGAGCGAGCCCACGGGCTTCACGATCGTATGTCCGAGCGTCTGCGCGAACCGGAATCCGTCTCCGGTGCTGCCGGTGGACGGATAGGACAGTCCGCCGGTCGCAAGGATCACCGCGTCGAACGGCTCGACCGTTTCTCCGACGCGCACGCCGGACACCTTGCCGCCGTTTTCGAGGATCGCGGAAACGCGGGTGCGGAGGCGTACGTCGACGCCGCGCGCGCGCACCGTTTTTTCGAGCGCTTTCAGAATATCGCTCGAGTGATCCGACGCGGGAAACACGCGCTGTCCGCGCTCGACCTTCAGCGGCACCCCGGCCGCCTCAATGAGCGCCATGATCGACGCGCTGTCAAAATGCGCGTAGGCGCTGTACAGAAACCGCGGGTTTCTGACGACATGCCGGAAAAAGCCCTCGCGGTCCGCCGCGTTCGTGACGTTGCAGCGGCCCTTGCCGGTGATGAACAGCTTCTTGCCGAGCTTTTCGTTTTGCTCGAAGATCGTGACCGCATGTCCGTTCTCCGCCGCCTTGATCGCCGCGAGCTGTCCCGCCGCGCCGCCGCCGATGACCGCAACTCTCATGCTTCGCCTCCGAATTCGTCCGAAAGATCGACCGCGCACAGCTTCTCGGAATGGAAGCTCATCGGCGTGACCGTCACATAGCCTTTCTTCATCCACGCATAGTCGCTGTCCTCGTCCGGATCGCAGGGCAGCTTGCCGCGCGGCACCCAGTAATACGGGCGTCCGAGCGGATCCTCGCACCGGTCGTAAACGCCGTTATAATGCACCATCGAAAGACCCGTGACCCGATAGCCTTTGATCTCGTCCTGCGGCAGATCGGGTACGTTGACGTTATAGTACATCCCGAACGGCAGCGGACGTCTTCCGACGATCCCGACCATGCGCTTCGTCACGGCGCACGCCGTTTCAAAATGCGCCGGATCGCGGCGGTCCAGCGACATCGCGATCGCCTGTACGCCGAGGATCGCCGCCTGCTGTGCGGCGCCGCAGGTCCCCGAATAGAGCGTATCGCTGCCGAGATTCGGTCCGTGGTTGATCCCGGAGATGACGAGATCCGGCTTTTCCGGCACAAGATTGCCGAGCCCGAGCCGCACGCAGTCCACCGGCGTGCCGTCGACCGCATATGCAAGCGCGGCGCCTTCGACCGTACGCGGCGCTGCGCGAAGCGGAAGCTCGAGCGTCATTGCCATGCTTGCCGCACTGCGCTGCCGGTCCGGCGCGGCGATCCATACCGTATGCTCCCCGGAAAGCGTCCGGACCAGGCTCCGGATCCCGACCGCGTCGATGCCGTCGTCGTTGACAAGTAGGATCTTCATTCCATATGCCCCCAATATATTCTGTCTGCATTATAGCAAATCCCGCCCGCCGTTGCAAGGATTTCCCGCACGAAAAAAGCCCCGCGTATGCGGGGCGTCGATGCGGATCCGGTTTCGCCGCGCCGGCGTTTACGCCGCTTATCCGATCGCGGCGCGCCGGGCGCCTTGCGCGCAGACGAAAAAAGGGGGTGTTAAGAAACTGATTGTCAGTTTTTAACATCCCCGATGAATTGCGGCTATGCCG
>CAMVGD010000031.1 GCA_947166925.1 uncultured Clostridia bacterium
AGCCCTTGATGCCGCTTAATTTCCGTTTCGTGTCTAACTTTTTGGGTTCAGATCAGAGCCGCATGGCTCCTTTTTTCATTTTCATTGACACGGCGCGAAAAGTCGGTTATACTGGAAAAGAACAAAAACAGGAGGGGTATTGTAATGAAGAAAACCATTGCGATCGCGCTGGTCGCGGTCATGCTGCTGTCCTTCGTCGCGTGCAGCGGAGTCACCAAGGAGAGCCTTGTCGGCAGTTGGGAAGTCACGTCCGTCAAGCTGGACGGCGGAGACGATCTGATCGGTACGGTTCTGTCGTTTGACGAGGACAATCACTACGACTGGAAGTATTCCGGAATCACCTTCATGAGCGGCGAGTACAAGATCAGCGGCAGCTTCGTGTATCTGGATGAGGAGAAGGAACTCTTTACGATCAACGGTGACACGCTGACGATCAAGGACGCTTCCGGCGAAATGACGCTCACCAGAAAATAAGCTTGTCCCGAAATGAAACAAATCTCCGCAGAACGCGGAGATTTTTTCTTTCTCTAAAGCAGCGCCGAAAGATCGGGGATCTCCCGGCAGGACGGGGGAAGGGCGTTTGGATGCGCGCCGGACTGCCAGGTGTGATAATAGAAGCTGAAAAGCCCCGCCGCGTCCGCGCCGCCGATGTCCGCGGCGGCGTCGTTGCCGACCATGACCGCGGCGCTGCGGTCGATCCAGTATCGCGAAAGCAGCAGCTCAAAAAGTCCGCGGTACGGTTTTTTCATGCCCGCGTCCGAGGATAAGAGGATCCCGTCGAATTTGTCCGCAAGCCCGAGCGCGTCGAGCTCGGCACAGGTAAAGCACGACTGCGCGTTGGACAGAAGGAACGTCCGTGCGCCGCGTTTATGGAGCGCGTCGAGCGTTTCAAGCGCATGCGGCATGGGGCGGAGCCACAGCGTGGACCGGCGCCGGAACGCCGAGGCAAACGCTTCCGCATGCGATTTGTCCGCGCCGTGCGCACAAAGGAGCCGCCGGAATACGTTCAGAAGCTCCGGTTCGACGTACATTTCGGGTACGCCGGGCAGGGTCAAGGCACGCAGACGGACTTCGTCCGCGCAAAGCCGCAGGTAGTCTGTTCTGAGCGCTTCTCCGGTATCGTGCGCGCCGAACGCTTCCGCGTCCCACGCCGCGCCTTCCCAGAATACGGCGGGGGATTCGTCCGTGCAGACGTCCGCCAGCGTGCCGTAGAGATCGAAAATGTAATCCGTAAACATCATGCTTTTCTCCTCAAGAACGCAATACCGCTCTCCATGATCTGCTGCGCCGCGTCGGCAAGCACGGCGGAGCTTTCGACCATGCCCTCGCGGATCCAGCGCTCCATGAGCGCGAAGCAGCCGCCCGCGATAAACGTAAAATACGCGTTGATCTGCCATTCGTCGGCGTCCGGGAAATACTGCCGGCAGCTTTGCGCGACGCTGTTTTTGCTCTCGCGGAGCAGCTTGCGTCCGAATTCCTTGTCGCCGAACGGACCGATCGTGACGCGGCACAGATCGGCGTTGGCTTCGATGCACTCAAAGACCTTCTTCGTCACCTTCGGCGGAGTGAGCTGTCCTGCAGCCGACAGCATCGGCTCGAGCGCCGCAAAGAAGTCGGCTTCCATCTCGGCTTCGATCCGGTCCAGAAGATCGTACACGTCCGCGTAATGCGCGTAAAATGTACCGCGGTTGAGCTTCGCCCGGAGACACAGCTCCTTGACGGTGATGCTGCGCAGCGGCTTTTCCGCAAGAAGCGTCATCAGCGCTTCACGCAGCAGCTTCTTTGTCGTCTGTACACGATGTTCCGGATTGTGCATAGGAAGGTCCTCTTTTCATAATTTGTTGCGGCATCCACGAAAAAACACCATAATCGAACAATTTGGCGAATAATTGTCGATTGAATCGGGAATCCTTATATAATATAATAATACAAACAAATTGATAAATCAACACGGTGTTCGATTTTTTAATCTTGCCGGCGGTTTTGCTTGATGATTCTCAAACCGTTCGGCACAGAGGCCGGTCGACCCCGACCGTGACGGCGCGATTATCCCCTCATTCTCCAGATGCGCGCCGCGCCTCAAAAGCCCCTTCGCGTGATGAACGAAGGGGCTTTCCTTTTTATCCGAGCGGCGTGAGCCTTAACCAGTATCCGGTCCCGTCGCGGTCGCGCAGAAATCGCGTGAAGCCTAAAAGTGCGCGCGGGGGACGCGGCGCGGCGTATCCGCGGACGGCGAGGATGTGCAGCGTCTGTCCGTTCGGCTGCGTCCACGTTCCCTCGTAATGCGGCAGTACGCCGCTTCCGTCCACGTAGCGCCAGCGCGCGCCGGGATATTCCTGTGAAAAAAGATCGATCCCGACCTCTGCCTGCATATCCCTATTTTGCACCATGTTATCCGCGCCGGATGCGGAGGCATTGTCCTCGTATGCGGTATAAAACGCCTCTGCACGCTGCAGCAGCGTCGAAAATGCCTGCACCTTCTGTGCGGAATCGGAAATGCTGTCCGACTGAATGGTGCGAAAATAGGATACATCATCCGCGGATTCTTCTGTTTCCGGCGTGACAGGCGCCTCAACATCCTCTGCATGGGACAAAATTAGTTCATCCGGAGATGAAGCGTCGTCCGGTACGGCTTTCTGCGCCTTTATGGTGTAAAAACGGGACAATCTTTTTCGGTACGCCGCGAGCGGCGCAGCGTTCTCGGCGGCGGCGAAACAGGTCTCGCGGTCTCCGTCCGTGCCGAGCAGCGCTTCGGCGCGGGGAAGCACGGTTTCGCTTTCCGGCACGATCGGAACGGCGTCGGTTCCGGAAAACAGGGTAAATCGACCTTCGATCGGCACGGTCGGCTTCAGCGTCACGCGATCGTTCTGTACGCGCACGAGTCCCGCAGGAGTTCCGTCCGGTCGTCGCAGGATCCAGTAGCAAAGCATGAAATCACCTCGCATCTATTGTATTTTTCCCGATTTCATAGTATGATACAATCAGAGAGCTATCGGAGGTAACTATGGTTTTTTTGATTGCGATTCTGCTGGGACTGGTCCAGGGGCTCTGTGAGTTTCTGCCGGTATCCAGTTCGGGACATCTGTTCCTGATATCCAAGCTGACGAGCGGCGCGGAGGGCGAGGGGTATTTCGGCTCGTTCTTTACGGTCATGCTGCACGTTGCGACGCTGATCGCGGTCGTCGTGGTCTATCATGAGCAGATCCTTGCGATCCTCAGGCACCCGATCCAGAAGCTGACGCTGCATCTGATCATCGCCACGCTGCCGACCGTCGCATTCGCGCTTGTGCTGAAGAAGTTCGACGCGCTCGACAAGTGGCTCGACGAGGGCAATTTCGTCGGCTTCAGCTTCCTTCTGACCGCGGTCTTTCTGACGGTCAGCGAGCTCATGCACCGCAGAAGAAAAGCGAGAAAGTCGATTAAAACGATGCGCTGGACCGACGCGCTGGTGATCGGCGGGATGCAGGCGATCGGCGTGCTGCCGGGCGTGTCGCGTTCCGGCTCGACGATCGCAGGCGCTCTGGGCATGCGGCTCGACCGCAAGAGCGCGGCGGACTTTTCGTTTTTGATGTCGATCCCGGCGATCCTCGGCGGGCTCGTGCTGGAGCTTTATAAGATGATCAAGGAGCCCGCGGCGTTCCAGGTCGATTTCACGTTCGGCGCGGCGTTGATCCTTTCGATGCTCGTCGCGGCGATCTCCGGGTACTTCGCAGTGCGTTTCATGATCCGGCTGATCACAAAGAAAGGGCTTTTCGGCTTTGCGATCTACACCGGCGCGCTCGGGCTCGTCGTGCTGATCCTGCAGTTTACGAAGACCCTGGGATTCGGCTTTACGCCGTTCGGAGGTTAATATGCGTCTGGATAAATGGCTGAAGGTTTCGCGCATCATCAAACGGCGCACCGTCGCAAACGAGGCGGCGGGCGCGGGACGCGTCTCGATCAACGGCAAGGTGGCAAAGCCCGCTTCCGAAGTCAAGCCGGGCGACACGATCGACATCCTGCTCGGCGGCAAGCACATGCTGTGCCGCGTCGAAAAGACGCCGGAGGTCGTGCGCAAGGAGGACGCGGATTCGCTGTACACCGTGCTTTCCGGGGGCGAGTCGTGAGCGCCTGCGGGATCCTGCTCTGCGCGGGTTCGTCCCGGCGCATGGGCTTTGACAAGCTGAATACGCCGCTTCTCGGCAAGACCGCGATCGAGCGCTCCATGGACGCGCTCACGGCGGGCGGCTGCGATTCGCTCGTGTTCGCGGTGAGCGGCGACAGCGAACGGACCGTCGCAGGTCTTTCCGTGCCCGTGCCGTTTACCGTCGTACAGGGCGGCGAACAGCGGACCGACTCGGTACGGAGCGCTCTTTTTGCGGCGTCGGGGGACATTGCGGTCATCCACGACGCGGCGCGCTGCTTCGTAAGCCCCGCGACAGTGAAGGCGAGCATCGAAGCCGCCGTGCGGTACGGCTCCGGCGTTGCGGCGATCCCCGTGACCGATACGGTCGTCCGGCTCGGCGACGGCACGATCGAAACGCTCGACCGCAATACGCTGTTTCGCATGCAGACGCCGCAGACGTTCCGGCTTGAAAAGATCCGCGCGGCGTATGCGGACGGGGACTGCGCGACCGACGACGCGACGCTGTATGCAAGGAAGTTCGGCGCGCCGCACTTCGTTCTCGGCAGCGAGGACAACCGCAAGCTGACGACGGCGGAGGACTGGGTATGGGCGCTGCAGCGTCTCGCGCCGCCGCCGACATACGGGACCGGGTTCGATACGCACCGGCTCGTCGAGGGGCGCAGGCTCATCCTCGGCGGCGTGGAGATCCCGTTTGAAAAGGGACTTTTGGGACACTCCGACGCGGACGTACTGCTGCACGCGATCATGGACGCGATCCTGGGCGCGCTGAAGCTCGGCGATATCGGCAAGCTCTTTCCCGACACGGACCCGCAGTACGCGGGGATCTCGAGCCGCCTGCTGCTGAAAAACGTCAACGACATGGTGCAAAAACGGGACATGTGCATACGACACGTCGACGCGACGGTCATCTGCCAGCGCCCGAAGCTTGCGCCGTACCGGGACGAGATCGAGCGCACGATCGCGGCGGATCTCGGGATCTCGCCGGACGCGGTTTCGATGAAGGCAACAACGACGGAAGGAATGAACGACGAGGGGAAGGGCCTTTGCATCTCGGCGCAGGCGATCGTCTCGGTCGGTTACAGATAATATGGAACGAAAAGATCAGGACCTTTGCATCTACGGCGCAAGGGAACACAACTTAAAGAACATCGACCTCGTCATTCCGCGCAACAAGCTCGTGGTGATGACGGGCGTTTCCGGCTCGGGCAAATCCTCGCTCGCCTTCGACACGATCTACGCGGAGGGGCAGCGGCGCTATGTCGAGAGCCTTTCTTCGTACGCGCGCATGTTCATCGGACAGATGGACAAGCCCGACGTCGACCGCATCGACGGACTGTCGCCCGCGATCTCGATCGACCAGAAAAGCACGGGGCACAACCCGCGTTCGACGGTCGGCACCGTCACGGAGATCTACGATTATCTGCGCCTTCTGTATGCCCGCTGCGGCATTCCGCACTGCCCGAACTGCGGCAGGGTGATCGAGCGTCAGTCGATCGACACGATCGTGGATCAGGTGATGACGCTGCCGATGGGCAGCCGCCTTTCGATCCTCGCCCCGTGCATCCGCGGACGCAAGGGCGAGCATCAAAAGGGCTTTGAACGGCTGCAGCGCGAGGGCTATGTGCGTGTGCGCGTCGACGGCGAGGTGTACCCGATCGAGGAAGCGCCTGCGCTCGACAAGCAGAAAAAGCATACGATCGAAGCGGTCATCGACCGCATCGTGCTGAAGGAGGGCGTGGAAAGCCGGCTCACGGAATCGCTGGAGCACGCGTTTGCGCTCGGGCAGAACCTTGCGATCGTCGCGGTGCAGGACGGGGAGGAGACGCTGTTTTCGCAGAACTACGCCTGTCCGGACTGCGGTATCGCGCTGGAGGAGCTTGCGCCGCGCGCGTTTTCGTTCAACAATCCGTTCGGCGCGTGCCCGACGTGTCTGGGGCTCGGCGAACAGATGAAGATCGACCCGATGCTGGTCGTGCCGGATGAATCGCTGTCGCTGAACGAAGGCGCGATCGTCGCGCCCGGCTGGAAAAGCGGCACGAACAACGTCTTTTCCGATATGTATTACGAGGCGATCGCGCGGCACTTCGGATTTACGCTGGACACGCCGTTTGCCGAGATCCCGCAGGCGGGACGCGACGCGCTGCTGTACGGCACCAAGGAGAAGATGGAGGTGCAGTATGAGCGCAGCTTCGGCGGCGGACACTTCCTCGCGACCTTCGAGGGCATCGTGCCGAACATGGAGCGGCGGTACCGCGAATCGCAGAGCGATTGGGCAAAGGCGGACATCGAAAGCTACATGGCGCATATCCCGTGCCCGGACTGCAAGGGCAAGCGCTTAAAGCCGACCTCGATTGCCGTCACGGTCGGCGGGATCAACATCGCCGATCTGTGCGATATGAACGTCAAACGCTCACGGGAGTTTCTGAAAAACCTCACGCTGACGCCCACGCAGCAGACGATCGCCGCCGCGATCTTAAAGGAGCTCGACGCAAGGCTCGGCTTTCTCGTCAACGTCGGATTGAACTATCTGACGCTGTCCCGCGGGGCGGCGACGCTGTCCGGCGGCGAAAGCCAGCGCATCCGGCTTGCCACGCAGATCGGCAGCGGGCTCGTCGGCGTGCTCTATATCCTGGACGAGCCTTCGATCGGTCTGCATCAGCGTGACAACGCAAAGCTTCTGGAGACGCTGAAGGGACTTCGCGATCTCGGCAACACGCTGATCGTCGTCGAGCACGACGAGGAGACCATGCGCGCCGCGGACTTTATCGTGGACATCGGTCCCAGAGCCGGCGTGCACGGCGGCGAGATCATGGCGGCGGGTACGCCGGAGGAGGTCATGGCGTGCGAGAACTCGCTGACCGGACAATACCTGAGTCATAAACGCACCATCCCCGTCCCCGAAACGCGCAGACCCGGCAGCGGAAATACCCTGACGGTGCGCGGCGCGCGGGCGAACAACCTCAAGAACATCACGGTCGATTTCCCGCTCGGGAAATTCATCTGCGTGACCGGCGTGTCCGGCTCGGGCAAGTCCTCGCTCGTCAACGAGGTGCTGAAAAAGCGGCTCCTGCACGATCTGAACCGCGCCAAAGTCCGCGCAAAGGACCACGACGGCGTCGACGGGATCGGGTATCTCAACAAGATCATCGACATCGACCAAAGCCCGATCGGGCGGACGCCGCGCAGCAATCCCGCAACGTACACGGGGCTCTTTGACCTGATCCGCGCACTGTATGCGACCACGCCGGACGCGAAGCTCCGCGGCTACACGAGCGGCCGGTTCAGCTTCAACGTCAAGGGCGGACGGTGCGAGGCGTGCAAGGGCGACGGCATCGTCAAGATCGAGATGCACTTTCTGCCGGACGTCTACGTCCCGTGCGAGGTCTGCCACGGCAAGCGCTATAACCGCGAAACGCTCGAGGTGCGCTACAAGGGCAAGAACATCTACGACGTGCTCGACATGACGGTGGAGGAGGCGCTGCCGTTCTTTGCGCAGCACAGCAAGATCAAAAAGATCCTGCAGACGCTCGACGACGTGGGCCTGGGCTACATCAAGCTCGGACAGCCTTCGACCACGCTTTCCGGCGGCGAAGCGCAGCGCATCAAGCTTGCGACGGAGCTATCCCGCCGCGACACGGGCCGCACGCTCTATGTGCTCGACGAACCGACGACGGGGCTGCACACGCATGACGTCAAGCGGCTTCTGGAGATCCTGAACCGTCTTGCCGACGCCGGCAGCACGGTCATCGTCATCGAGCATAACCTCGACGTCATCAAGACCGCGGACTGGATCATCGACCTCGGTCCCGAAGGCGGCGACGACGGCGGCACGGTGATCGCCACCGGCACGCCGGAGCAGGTCGCTGCCTGCGAACGCAGCTACACCGGGCAATTCCTCCGCCGCGCGCTCGGGCTGGAGTGAAAAGATTTGTAGGGGGACGCCGACCCCGGCGTCCCGCAGGAAACAGCCAATCCCCCGTAGTCCGCGCTCGGGCTGGAGTAAAATGATTTGTAGGGGACGCCGACCCCGGTGTCCCGCAGGAAACAGCCAATCCCCGTAGTCCGCGCTCGGGCTGGAGTAAAATGATTTGTAGGGGACGCCGACCCCGGTGTCCCGCAGGAAACAGCCATTTCCCCGTAGGGACGAGCATTGCTCGTCTGCGCCGGAAATCTTTACCGTTCTGACGCATTCCGGTCACAACCGTGTGCTATGCTGATCCTGTCCGAAAGGAGGAAAACATGAAAGTGTTGCGCATCATCTGTATCGTACTTGGTGTATTTTTGGTACTGGATACGCTGATCGTGTCCATGCTGTCGAATTTTAACCTCGGCGTCATCCTGCCAGCAATCCTCGGTCTGCCGCTTCTCCTGCTTGGTGTGTTTATGCACCATATGGATCATGGCTTCCTTGCGGCGCTGAAATGGTTCCTGCTCGTCTGCTATGCGGTCGGCGCGACGTTCCTTCTGGTAATGGGGATCCTGATGGGCACGGCGGCGAAGCGTGCGGACAAGGTGGATGCGGACGCGCTGATCGTGCTCGGCGCCGCGGTGCACGGCGACCGCGTGACGTGGGTTTTGAGCAACCGTCTCGACACAGCGGCGGAGTACCTTGAAGCGCATCCGGACACGGTCTGCATCGTTTCCGGCGGGCAGGGCGACGGCGAGAGCGTCACCGAGGCGTCCGCCATGCAAAAATACCTCGTCGAGCGCAAGGGGATCGACCCGGGCCGCATCCTCGTCGAGGATCAAGCGACGAGCACGCTTGAAAACTTCAGATTCTCGAAGAAGATGATCGACGAAGCCCTCGGCGAAAACGCTTCGATCGCCTTTGTCACGACCGATTTCCACGTCTTCCGCGCGGGCCGCGTGGCAAAGAAAGCGGGCATTTCGGCGGTCGGCGTCGCCGCGCCGGACGTCTGGTACATTCGCATCAACAACTTCCTGCGCGAGTGCGTCGGCATCGTGGTGTACGGACTCAGAGGGGACATCTGATCAATGAATTGCGCCTGCGCGTCATGAATTGCCTTGACGGGCATGAATTGCGGAAACGGGGCGCCGAGGACGTCGCCCCCTACACGGACATGAATTGCGGCAGAGCCGCATCAAAAATAAAGGAGAAAACAAATGTTGGAATTTCGGTATGACACACAGCTGCTGATCGACGGGACGGACCTCGACGAGGACGTGATCCGCGATCATTTTCTTGCCTGCTTCGAGGGCGACAGCCTTTTAGCGGTCGGCGGACCCGAAACGATCAAGATCCACTTCCATACGAACGAGCCGTGGAAGGTGCTCGAATATTGTTCCATGCTCGGCGAGATCTACGATATCGTCGTGGAGGATATGGACCGCCAGTCCCGCGGACTGCAGGGCTGACCGCGGCGGGAAGGTCACAGGATGTCCCAAAAACGGGATAGGGATAGAGCGGTATGACGGAAAACCGTCGAAAGCGGGGGAGGAGACAATGAAGCAAACTGCGCCGGTCGATCCGGGCATGTGGAAACTGTATGCCCGCTTTTTTGACGGGGACCCCGTATCCATTAAGAGCATCGAAACGGGCGTCACGAAGGACGATTTCCGGAAGACGGTCATTTTCACGACGGAAACGGGCGAAAAGGTCGTGCTGAAGATCGTGTCGAACGACTTCACCTTCCCGGAAAAGATCCGGATGTGGCAGCGGACGGTCGAAGAATACCGTGATCTCGGCTATTATTGTCCGCGGATCATCGGGGACAAAACCGGCGAATTTCCCATGATCGACTTTTCGGGCAGGCGCTGCGTCGTCTATGCGGAGGAGTTTTCGCGGTATCGCACGCTCGAGGATCGCATGACGAAGGACGCAGAGCATGCGAGTACGCGTGTGTACGCCTCGGATATCTGGCGCATGACGGCGAAGATCGCGGAAAAACGGCTGAATTACACGGCATACCCGTCCGCGTATTGTCTGTTCGAACGCTTCTGCCCGAGCGACGAAACCGACGAAGTGACGTGGAACGCTTTGGAATGGAAGAAGCTTGCGGACGCGCTGCCGGGATCGTTTTCCGGGCAGGTGCAAAGGATCTGGACGCGATGGAATGAGAACCGCGACGCCCTGCGGCCGCTTTATAAGAAGCTTCCGACCTCCGTGTTTCAGGCGGATCTGAATGCGACGAATCTGCTGATCGATGAGAACGGGGCGTTCAAGGGGGTCATGGATTTCAATCTGTGCGGGAAAGAAGTGTTTCTGAACTACCTGATGCGCGAAAACTACGATGATTTTGAGGAGGAACTCGATCTGATCCGTGAAGCGCTGCGCATTTCATCGGCATATTATGCATTTTCGGAGGACGAAAAGCGGGTCGCACTGCCGCTTTACCGCTGCCTGAAGCCGCTGTGGTACACACGGGTGGAAGACCTGGAGGAGGCGGGGGACGATGAAGCGAAGATCCGTGAAATCTTAAATCGGATCGAGCAGTTCCAGACAGCGGAGATCGATTTTACAAGCTGCATGGGATAAGGTTGAAAAAACAATGCCTGTCCCAAAATCGGGACAGGCGTTTGCTTCTTTTGGCGGGCGGATCATATCCGCCCCTACGATCCGCTGTTAAAAATCTTGAATTGCGTTCTCCGTGCAGCATATTCATACTTGCAAATCAATCTGTAGGGGCTGACGTCCTCGGCAGCCCGTCAAGCAGCATGAGTAACGCAATCCGCAGGGACGGCCATTGGTCGTCCGCTGCGTTCCTGATGACAAATAGCTATACCAAAATCGGTCTAGCTATTTCTGCACCTGCGTATATATGTCCCGAAAACGGGATAAGTTTATGATCCTATGAAGTCGAATCCGATCAACCGACCTGCTTCCGAAAAGCCCACGGCGCGGTAGAGCGCGTTGGAAGGGGGATAGCTCGTGTCCGCATAGAGCATGACGCGGTCGCCGCGCGCGTGCGCGTCTGCGCAGACGGAGCTCGTAAGCGCTTTGCCGTAGCCATGCCCGCGGTGCGCTTCGTCCGTCACCACGTTATGGATATAGGAGAGCCCTTCCTCCGGCTGCGAAACGCGGACCAACGCGGTTATTGTCCCATTTATGCACCAACCATAGGAGAGCGGGTCTTCGCAGAAGTCGGTCCCGGCGGCAAGCCGCGCAGGGACGGGGATGGGCTCACGCGCCTGTTCGCCGAGCTGGGCAAGGATCGCGCCGCATTGCATGGGATCGAGGTCCTTTGCGGGGACGCGTTCGCCCGCGGCGGTGAAGAAATTCGGTTTTTCGCAGAGATATGCGGTCAGCGGCAGGCGGCGCTTTGAGGGGAAGGGGAGGGCGAGCTCCAGATAGCGGACAAGGGAGGCGCGTCCGATCACGCCCCAAAGATTGTTCGTCTCCTTCAGCACGCAGAGCGACGCGGCAAGCTCTTGTAGCGTGTCGTCCGAAACGCCTTTTCGCGTGTAGATCCACGCGGGAAAGCCCTGTCCCGCGCGCACAAACAGCACGTCCTGCCCGTCGGAAAGGAGCAGGGCGTCCTTTTTGTGCATCAGCTGCCGCATTTTATAAAACGTGATCTCCTCGGCGTCGTTACCGAACGCGAACGCCGCGGCTTCTCCAACTGTGGCCGTGCGGATCATGGGTCAGTTTTCCTCGGAGAAGCGTTCCTTTGCCTCGAATACGGCAGCGATTTTCTTGTAGTCGCCGAACACGGTCAGCTTGTCGCCTGCCTCCATGACGGTTTTTGCGCCGGCCGGAACCGCCTTTTTGCCCGGCTTTTCGATCAGCATGACCATGAGATCGTGCTCGGCGCGGAAGTTGATCTTGGCCAGCGATTTTTCGCGGAATGCCTCGGGCACTTCGACGAGCGTGACCTGCGCGATCGCATCCTCGCCGAGATAATCGACGAGCAGCACGGAGTTCGCCGTCTCGCGGCGGATCAACCGGTCCGCGATGCGCTCGATCACCCGGTCGCCCCATGCGCGGATCTTCGGCACGCGCATAAAGACGATGATGACCGCGGCGGCAAGGATCGGGATCAGGACGCTGAACAGGTTCGAGAGCTCGTCGAGCTTGATGGAAAGGAACACGTTGATCAGCATGGATACGATCGTGATATTGAACACGTATCCGAACAGCATGGTGATACGGGCAAGCCGCCGTCTCGACCTGGTCGAGAGCAGCAGCTCGCTTTCGCGCGTGGTGAAGCCGCAGCCGGTGATCAGGGAAATGACCTGAAACCGCGCTTTTTCGTCGGTCAGCCCCGTAAAGCGGAACAGCATCGCAAACAGCTCCGAAATGACCCAGTAAATGAGAATCATGAGCGAAAACAGCGTAAGTGCAAGGTAGATGTTCATAGTCCGTGTCCCTTCGGCGCGGCTTCTGCCGCTTTTTCTCATTGTAACATGAATCGCGCGGCAAAGCAATCGCGCGGGCGCATCGTTCACGCTTTTTTCATGCGTTGCGAAACGGAAAGGAATGTGCTATAATAGGGCGAAATTTATCTGGAGGGATCGGAATGCGGAAAAATCTGCGCGCGCTTTGTCTGCTGCTTGCGTTCGGACTGCTGTTCGGCTGCGTCGGCACGGGTACGCCCGCGCCGGAGGTCGAAGCGACCCCCGCGATCACGCCTGCGCCGACAGCGGAAATCGTCGAGGACGTCGTGCTTGAGCCGGTCGAAACGCCGATGCCGACGCTTCCCCCGACGCCCACGCCGACGCCGACGCCCACGCCCACGCCGACCCCGACCCCGAGCCCGACGCCGATCCCGACGCCGTTCGGGATCGTATGGCTGCCCGATACGCAGGCGCTTTCCTATTCGTTTCCGGAGAAGCTCGAAGCGCTCGGCGCGGAGATCGCGGCGCGGCGCGAGCCGGATCGGATCGCCGCCGTCGTGCACACCGGCGACGTCGTCGACAACGGCTTCAAGGACTGGGAATGGGAGAACTTCGATCTGTGTCTCAATGCGTTCGCGGACGATCTGCCGTTCTACCCGGTCGCGGGAAATCACGACATCGGCGTCAAGGTGCAGAAGTACGATCCGTACCTGGCGCGGCCGTTTCTCGAAAAGCTGCCGGAGGGGCAGACCTATGATGGCGGCAAGATGTATTACGTCCTGCTCCGTGAGGGCGGGATCGAGCTGCTGCTTCTGTGCGTCGGCTGGGACTGCGGCAAGGCGGCGGGGGAGCGCGAATGGATCGAGGAGGTCTTTCAACAGTTTCCCGATACACCCTGCATTCTCGTCACGCACGCGTTTTTGAAGCCGGACGGCACGGTGTTCCCGAAATCGCAGTATCTTGTCAACTACATCGTTGCGCCGCATCCGACCGTTCGTCTGGTCCTCTGCGGGCATTCGCGCGATTCGTCGAAGGCGACGGTCGGCTATGACGACGACGGCGACGGCGAACCGGACCGCACGGTCACGATGCTGATGCTGAACCGGCAGGGCAAGCAGTTTGCCTACCGCGTGCTGACGGTCGACCCGCTTGCGCGATCGATCGACGTCAAAACCTACGCGATCGGCAAGAGCGAGCCGCTCGAAAAGGACGAGAACTGGCCCCTGACCTTTACGATCGAAAACGCGTTCTGATCTTTGAAAAAACAAAGAAACCGCCTCCGAAGAGCTATTCTCTAAAGGGTGGTTTTCAAACGATAATGAGTTGACGGAGGAAACGCATCAATCCTCCGTCTTTTTTCTATCGCTTGGCTCCCCTGTGCAAGGGGAGCTGTCGAGGCTTTGCCGAGACTGAGGGGTTGTTAAACTAGGGATTGAACACAACAACCCTTCCGTCAGCCTTCGGCTGCCACCTCCCCTTACACAGGGGAGGCAAGATCGATTGCGTCGGAAGAGCGCACTTACTCACCACCATGCGTCGGCGGAACGTGCGCTTACAAACAAAAACCTCCCGAGAAGGAACCGTTTCTCGGAAGGTCTTTATCTGTTTGTTTCCTGCAAACCGAAATCGTTATTCGTGATCCGCATTCATTTCGTCCGCCATTGCGGACGGTTTTACGGTCATTTCTACCCATGCCGGCAAAAAGCCGCACTTGATAGCGTTTCTGACGGATCGGATATTTGACCATGCAGAGCAATAAAATGGAACCTTGTCCCGCTCGACAATTTCCATTGCCAGCCGCGAGGTGATTGCGGATGCGATACCCTTTTTTCGAAATTCCGGTAAAACATCTACGCCGATCTGCCACATCTCTTCGGCATCAGCAGAGCAGCCCGACAATCCGATCAGTTTGGCGCCGTCATACGCGCCGACGCCCAAAACGTCCAAATGCTTTCTGTCGCGACAAAGGGCATTCGACCACTCCGGTACATACAGCTCTTCAAAATCAGCTTTCTCCAACAGCCGCGTTTCGTATGGACATGGCAGTTTCGTGAGCTTTTGCAAATCCGGCAAATAATACTCCGCCATAAAGCAAACCGTTTGTCCCAAGGGTTCCAGCCGCCGGTTCAGCCAACGCATATTCGGCGTCTCAAAGCAATGGTAGAAATCAAATCGTTCCACATACTCTTTCACAAGATCGAATAGTTCCTCTGTGGAAGATGCCACGACATTGTTGCCATAGGAGATGAAATTGCATCCGATGGGAAGACGGTAATACTTCTTTGCTTTTGATCCGAGTTGAAACGGAACGACCGTATTGCGATCCGAAAGAAAATCTTCCGTGCTGCATCCGATATCTTCGGCAGATTGGTGCATTGCGATTCGGAACAAATCCTGCGTTGTCATCTGTTCTCCTTTTCCCTAAATCCCGATTTGTGCCATTCATTTTATCATAGAACCGCATGAAAGACAATGCAAAAAGCACAGTCGGTTTTCGATCGACTGTGCTTTTGAAATCCCCCTTTACAGAATGCCTCCGAAGGGCGGTTTCTTTTGCTGTCGGAAGATTACTTGTCCAGCGTGTCGGACATGGTGGCGACCATGACCGCCTTGATCGTGTGCATACGGTTCTCCGCCTCGTCGAACACGACGCTGTGCTTGGAACGGAAGACCTCGTCGGAAACTTCCATTTCCTTGAGCCCGAAGCGCTCGTAGATGTCCTTGCCGACGCTCGTTTCGAGGTCGTGGAAGGACGGCAGGCAGTGCTCGAAGATGACGTCCGGATTGCCGGTCTTCCTGAGCATGTCCATGGTCACGCGATACGGCTCGAGGAGACGGATGCGTTCTTCAAACTGCGCTTCCTCGCCCATGGAGACCCAAACGTCGGTGTAGATGACGTCCGCGCCCTGGACCGCGTCGATGGAATCGGAAAGCTCGATCTTGCCGCCGGTCTCCTTGCAGAGCTCGCGCATCTTCTTCACGAGCTCCTCGGACGGGAACAGCTCTTTCGGCGCGATGCCGACAAAGTGCATGCCCATCTTGGCGCAGCCGATCATCAGGGAATTGCCCATGTTGTTGCGCGCGTCGCCGACGTACACGAACTTGACCTCGTTCAGCGGCTTTTTGACGTGCTCCTCGATCGTCATCCAGTCCGCAAGGACCTGCGTCGGATGATAGAGGTCCGTAAGGCCGTTCCATACCGGAACGCCGCTGTATTTCGCGAGCAGCTCGACGGTCTCCTGCTTGAAACCGCGGAACTCGATGCCGTCGTAGAATCTGCCGAGCACCTTTGCGGTGTCTTCGAGCGATTCCTTCTTGCCCATCTGGCTGTTAGAGAGGAACGTGACGTTCGCGCCCTCGTCGTATGCCGCGGTCTCAAACGCGCAGCGGGTACGGGTGGAGGTCTTCTCGAACAGCAGCACGACGTTCTTGTTCGCCATGCGCTTCGGGAAAATGCCCTGTTTCTTTTCGGCTTTGACCTGATGCGCAAGCTTCAGAAGCTGGCGGATCTCGTCGGGTGTGTAGTCGAGCAGCGTGAGAAAGTTTCTTCCCTGGAACATAATGTGTTTCCTTTCTGTATGTGATATTTTTATGGGTTTCTTATTTGGTGATCGGGTCGCGGACGAACGGCATGCTCATGCAGCGCGGACCGCCGCGTCCTCTCGAAAGCTCTGCGGACGGGATCTCGTGCACCGTGACGCCGTTCTCTCTTAAGATCCGGTTTGTGACGTAGTTGCGCGAATAGGTGACGACCTCGCCGGGCGCGACGCAGAGCGTGTTCGCACCGTCGTTCCACTGCTCGCGCGCCGCGTCGATCTCGCTTGCGCCGCCACATTCGATGAAGCGGACCTTCCGATCGAGCACGTCGGAGAAGACGTCCACCAGAGGACGCGCGTCCTCCTCGATCCTGAGCTGCCGACCGTCGGGCTTGGTGAGCTTAAACGCGCGCATCGTGCGGAGAATGTTCGGATGCACGACGAATGAATCGACGTCGACCATCGTCATGACGGTGTCGAGATGCATGAACGCGCGGACCTTCGGAATGTCGACCGCAAGGATCGACTTGATCCCGGTGCGCTCGCCGATCAGACGGTTCGCCGCCAGCTCGACCGCCTGCGCGCTCGTGCGCTGCGACATGCCGAACGCCACGGTCTCCGGCGAAAGCACGAGGCAGTCGCCGCCCTCGAGGGAGTGCACGTCGGTGCGGTCGTGATACTTCGGGACCCACTTATAAACCGGATGATACTTGAAAATGTACTTCGCAAACAGCGTTTCACGCCGACGGACCTCGTTCGCCATGCGCGAGATCAGCACGCCGTTGCCGACGTTCATGAACGGGTCGCGCGTAAAGTAGAGGTTCGGCATGGGGTCGACGTAGAAGGGATACTTGTCGTCGGTGAAATCGACGAGATGCCGCTTTTCGACCTTCGGAATATCGCTCTTTCTGACGCCGCCCGCAAGGATCTGGATGAGCTTGTCCAGCGGCTGTGCGGAGAGGTACTCGTTGACCGCCTGCTCGGCGCCTTCCGCCGCGATGTTCGCTTCGCGGATGTACTCCCAGATCAGCTCGTCCTTCGCGTCGGCCGCTTCGATCGCTTCCTTCAGCAGCGCGGTGAGGTACAGCACCTCCACGCCGCAGTCGCGCAGCGTCTGCGCGAACTGATCATGCTCTGATTTTGCGTGGACGAGATACGGAATGTCGTCAAACAGCTGCCGCGAAAGGTAATCGGGCATCAGGTTTTCAAGCTCTGCGCCCGGGCAGTGCAGCATAACGGTTCTCAGCTTTCCGACTTCGGACCGCACGCAGATCGGTTTATTCATGGATTGTCTCCTTCCTCGACGGAATCGGGATCGAAGTACGCAAGTATGCCGCGATAAATCCCAAATGCCATCTTATCCTGAAAAGTGTCGTTCGTCAAGAGCAAGTCTTCCGTTTCGTTGCTCATATGACCCATTTCTATACAAACGATCGGTCGCGTACACCAGTTGAAGCCCGTCTGCTCGCTGCTGTACGTGATGCCGTTGCGCTTCCGCATGGAGAGCCCGGTGATCGCGCAGTACTGCTCGATGATCGCCGTCGCCGCGCGGACGTTCTCGTTATAGTACGCCGTGCGCTCCTGGCTCGGCAGCAGCATGAACGCGCCGCGCACGCTCGTGTCGTCCGTTCCGTTGCAGTGCAGCCGGACCGCAAGGTCGACCTCGTTTTCGTTGAACAGCTCGGCGCGCTCGCGGTTGCTGATATTCACGCTGTTCGTCGTCCGCGTGATCACGACCTCCGCGCCGCCCTCCTCCAGAAGCGCCTGAAGCTTCAGCGCGACGGCGAGATTGACCTCGTATTCATAGATCCCGGTCGCAATGCCGCGCGTGCCGGAGGAGCATTTCATCTTGGTCTTGAGCTCGTCCGGCGCGATCGGCTCCTGATTGATGTCAGCGCGCTGCTGATGTCCCGGGTCGAGCCCGATCCGGAGCCCATAGAGCGGGGGAACGGGCGTCGGCGCCGGCGTCGGGGTGGGCGTCGGCGGGAGCGTCGGCACGGGGGACGGCGTCGGCGTGTCGAACACGACCGTATCGGTATCCGCGGTCGGCGCCGCCGTCGGTCTTGCCGTGAAAGTCGGCGCGCGCGTAACGGGCGCTTCCGCCGTCTGCGGACTCCCGCAGGCGAGCGCAAGCGTCAGGATGACCAATACTGCGAGCCCGAACCGTTTCATGCTTACAGGATCCTGCGTCCTTCCAGCGCCTTGGCGAGCGTGACCTCGTCGGTGTATTCAAGATTGCCGCCGATCGGGATGCCGTGCGCAATGCGCGACGTCGTGACGCCGAGCGGCTTCAAAAGCTTTGCAATGTACGAAGCGGTCGCTTCGCCCTCGACGTCCGGGTTCGTGGCGAGGATGACCTCCTTCACGGCGCCGGACTTACAGCGCTCCAGAAGCGCGTTGATGCGCAGCGCGCCCGGACCGATGCCGTTCATCGGCGAGAGCGAGCCGTTCAGCACATGGTAGCGCCCGTGGAACTCGCGCGTTTTTTCCATGGAGAGCACGTCGCGCGCGTCGCTCACGACACAGATGATCTCGTCCGTGCGCTTCGGATCGGCGCACAGCTCGCAGGTCTCAAGGTCGGTGAACGCGCCGCAGACGGGGCAGGGATGCACCTTTTCGCGCGCGGTGAGGATCGCTTCGGCAAGCTCGGCCGCCTGCTCCTTCTGTACGCTCAGAAGATGGTACGCAAGTCTTTGCGCGGTCTTTCTTCCGACGCCGGGAAGACGGGCGAGCTGCGTCGTCAGTTTTTCAATGGATTCGATCGCCATATCAGAAGCCGAGGCCCATGCCTCCGGTGATCTTGCTCATTTCACGCTCGACCGTGTCGCCGGCCTCCTTCAGCGCGGCGTTCACGCCCGCAAGGATCAGATCTTCGAGCATCTCGACGTCGTCGGGATCCACGCACGCGGGGTCGATCTTGATCGACTGCACCGTCTTGTCGCCGTGCACCGTGACCGATACCATGCCGCCGCCCGCGGTCGCCGAAAACTCGGTCTCGTTCAGCTCCTTCTGCTTTTTCTCGATCTCCTGCTGCATTCTCTGGGCCTTCATCATCATCTGCTGCATGTTCATGCCGCCGCCCATGCCGCCTCTCGGGAATCCGCCTTTTGCCATGTTGCTACCTCCGTTATTTGATGGTCAGGGAGCTTCCGAAAAGCTCCTTCAGTTTTTTCTCATTTGCATCCCTGAGCGTCGCCAGCCGGAACGCAAGCTCCGTACCGGGACGGATCGCCGCGATCGCGTCCTTTGCGACCTGCAGGTTGCGCGCGTTTTTCATGCCGATCATGCTGCTCTCCTGCGTTGCGGGGAACTCGACCGTGAGCACGCCGCTCTCCAGCGCAGCGCCGCGCGTATCTTTCACATAGAAATACACCATCGGGTTGATTTCCATGATCTTCTGCTTGACCCGATCCCAGACGATCTCCGCTTCGTCCGCCTCCGCGGGCGCGGGCTCCGGCTCGGGCGCGGGCTCCGGCTCGTGTGCGGGCTCCGGCGCGGGCGGGATCTCCGCCTCCGGAAACGCCGGCGGCGCTTCGGGCAGAGGCGCGTCCTCCCGGGGCGGCGCAGGCTCCGGCTCCCGGGGTTCCGGTTTCTTCGGAAGGCCGGGGTCGGTCGCGGGGATCTCCCGGCTCCCCTGTGCCGGGACCTGCCGAGGCGGGGGAGCCGTCTCGAGAAGCGCCACGCGTGCTTCGAGCGCCGCAAAGCTCGTGTCGTCCGCGGGACGGCAGATGCGTACGAACGCCGCCTCGATCGGGATGCGCGGCGCGGGGAACAGCTTTAATTTGCTCTGCACCTGAAGGATCTGCTCCGTCGCGTACAGGATCCGCGCCTCGTCCGCGTCCTTCGCGGCCTTCAGATACCGCCGCATCTGATCGTCGGTGCAGTCCAATAGATCCGCGCAGTCGCCGCAGGTCTTTGCAAGCAGCAGGGCGCGGAAGTGCTTCGAGAGGTCGCCCAGGAACACGCCGAGATCGCGGCCGTTTCTCACGACGTCGTCGAGCGCGCGTATCGCGTCCGCGGCGTTTCCGACGAGGAGCGCCCTTGCGGCGTCCTCAAGCGTCGCCTGGGAGACCGAGCCGAGCGCGTCGAGCACGTCCTGCTCGGAGACCTTGTTTCCCGCAAAGGACAGGCACTGATCGGCAAGCGAGAGCGCGTCGCGCATGCCGCCGTCCGCGGCGCGCGCGATGAGGCGCAGACCGTTCGGCTCGATGCTTGCGCCCGCCTTTTCGAGCACCGCCGTCAGGTTCGTCACGATGTGCGCGATCGTGAGCCTGTGAAAATCGAACCGCTGACACCGCGAAATGATCGTCGCGGGGAGCTTCTGCGGCTCGGTCGTGGCAAGGATAAAGAGCACGTGCTTCGGCGGCTCCTCGAGCGTCTTTAAAAGCGCGTTGAACGCCGCGTTCGAGAGCATGTGCACCTCGTCGATGATGAACACGCGGTAACGGAGTTCCAGCGGCGCGAACTGCGCCTGCTCGATCAGCGAACGCACGTTGTCCACGCTGTTGTTCGACGCCGCGTCGATCTCGATCACGTCGGCGCAGCCCGCCTTGACGAGCTGACAGGCGGTACAGACGCCGCAGGGCTCGCCGTCGACGGGCGAAAGGCAGTTGACCGCGCGCGAAAGGATCTTCGCCGAGGTCGTCTTGCCCGTCCCGCGCGAACCGCAGAACAGATAGGCGTGGGAAAGCTTGCCCTCCCGCACCTGATTTTTCAGAATGGTGGTGATATGATCCTGCCCGATGACCGCCGAAAATGTTTCCGGGCGGTACTCGCGGTACAATGCACGTCGTGCCAAGGTATTCGTTCCTTTCCGAAGCGGCGGAAGCCGCACACTCTTTCAGTTTGTATTATAGCACATCGTTTTCAGAATCACAATCCACAAGGTTGACCGAATATTGAAATAAGTGTAAAATAACGGTATGAAACATGAAAAACGGTACCGCTCCACCGGAAAGATCGGCAAACACCTGACGCGCTTCCGCGTGATGCCCTGGATCGAGCTGCTGCTCGTGCTGGGCTTTCTTGCCGCGCTCGGCTGGGCGTTCTGGCGGTTCGCGATTCCGTTTTTCGAGGGGCTCGGGAACCACGCCTATTCCTGCCGGAAGGAGGTCGAAACGCCCGTTCCGGTCACGCCGCCGCCGACACCGGAGCCGACGCACGATCCGTATCCCGATCATGCGCTCTACAACGCGGATCTTCTCACCATGCAGACGGAGATCGTCATCCCCGAATATCAGTACGCGACCGACGTGACCGTTTCAGACGGCACGATCTGCGCCGCGATCGGCAACTATACCCCGGACGGCACGGCGGCGTTCGTGCGGCTTCTGCTGTACGATGTGTCCGCGCACAGGCAGACGTATCTGCATCTGCCGCTGACCTATAAGAGCATCCGGTTTCCCGCGGTGAACGACCGCTGGATCGTCTACCTCGACGCGGCGGCAAACGGCGGCGGGCAGATGACCGCGTACGACCGGGAAACGGGCGAGGCGCGCGTACTGAAGGTCGTGCACACGGGACTTCCGAAGCCCGTCGTCTGCGGGGACGCCGCGTTCTGGATCGAGCGCACCGGGCAGAACCGCGACAAGCTCTTTGCGGTCGATCTCAATACCGGCGAAAGCGCGACGCTTGCGATCTACGACGGCGTTTCGTACGCGCTGTCGAGACCGTACGCTTACGGAAGCACGCTGCTGTACGTCGCGCCGGACGGCGCGCTGACCGCCCTGGAAACGGAAACCGGCGAAAGCCGGCAGATCGGCGTCGGCACGGCGTACATCCACGATCCGCAGATGAACGCGGACGGGATCGCGTTCCTCGATTCCGATCACGCCGCGGACGGACGCATCCTCTGGTATAACGGCGAAACGACGGTCGAGGTCGTTTCGGGCGCCGTCGATTTCACGCTCGGCAACGGCTTTATCGCGTATTCGCGGTTCGATAAGAATTATGTGTATTACTACGGCGACGGCACGACGTTCTGCACGACCCGCAGCGGCGAGACCGCCATGCTCCTGGGCGGCGGCGAGGACTGGATCGTGTGGATGGACGTCAGCTGGCGCGACAAGGACATCATGGAATTTATGACCGTCGGAGAAAAGCAATGAAGGAAAAAACGCTGTACGTCTGCGGTGAATGCGGATACGAAACGCCGCGCTGGATGGGGAAGTGCCCGGGCTGCGGAAGCTGGAACACGCTCGTCGAACAGGAGCGCGTGCTGCCGCGCGCCTCCGTGACCGCCGGCACAAAAGCGGTGCCGCTTCAAAACGTCCGCGCGGAGGCGCAGGCACGCATCTCCACCGGCATCGGCGAGCTCGACCGCGTGCTCGGCGGCGGGCTCGTGAAGGGCATGGTCGTGCTTTTGGGCGGCGCTCCCGGCATCGGCAAATCGACGCTTCTTCTCGAAGCCGCGGACAACCTTTCCGCCTCCGGTCCGGTGCTGTACGTCTCCGGCGAGGAGAGCAATTCGCAGATCAAGCTTCGCGCCGACCGGCTGGGCGTGAAGGGCGAAAACCTCTTTTTATACACCGAGACCTCCGCGGAGGAGGCGATCGAGCGCGCAAAGGAAGTAAGCGCGCAGATGCTGATCGGCGACTCGATCCAGACGATGGAATCCGAAGACGCCGAAAGCGCGGCGGGCAGCATCTCGCAGGTGCGCACGGCGACGGCGCTGTTCACGCGGTTTGCGAAGGACACCGGCACGGTCGTGTGGATCGTCGGACACGTCACCAAGGACGGCGCGATCGCAGGCCCGCGCGTGCTCGAGCACATCGTCGACACCGTTCTGTACTTCGAGGGCGACCGGCACGAGGGGCTCCGGCTTTTGCGCGCGGTCAAGAACCGCTTCGGTTCGACCGACGAGCTCGGCGTGTTCGAGATGTGCGGAACCGGCATGCGCGAGGTGAGCGATCCCGCGTCGCTGTTCGTTTCCGGACGGAACGTCGCCGGCACCGCCGTGACCTGCGTGCTCGAGGGCTCGCGTCCGCTCGTCTGCGAGGTCCAGTCGCTTCTGTGCCCCTCGGCGTTCCAAAGCCCGCGGCGCACCGCCGTCGGGCTTGACGTGAACCGGCTGAACGTGCTGCTTGCCGTGCTCGAACGCAAGGCGCGGCTCCGCGTGTCCGACAAGGACGTCTATTGCGACGTCGCGGGGAGCCTGCGCGTCATCGACCGCGGCGCGGATCTTGCGACCGCGATGTGCGTCGCGTCCTCGATCCTCGAAAAGCCGCTGCCCGAAAAGACCGTCGTCATCGGCGAAGTGGGGCTGACCGGCGAGATCCGCTCCGCGTCGCAGCTCGACGTCCGCGTCAAGGAAGCGGTCCGCCTCGGCTACACGACCGTTCTGATCCCCGCCCGCGGCAAGGTCGGCGACCACGCCTGCCGCCTCGTTCGCGTCTCCGACGTCTCCGAAGCGATCAGAGCGCTGTTTATGGAGTGAAGCATCAAAAAAACACCGCCTTCGGGTCATCCGAAGACGGTGTTTTTGATTTGTGATTTACCGTTCCGCGGCTTTCAGCACATGGTCCAAAAGCACGCAGGTCGTGATGCCGCCGACGCCGCCGGGGACCGGCGTGATCGCTTTGACGCACGGCGCGACGCGGTCGAAATCGACGTCGCCGCAGAGCTTTCCCGCTTCCTCGTCAAAGTGGATGCCCACGTCGACGACGATCTGGTCCGGGTTTGTGAACTCCGGCGTGACGCTTCTCATCACGCCCGCAGCGCACACGAGAATGTCCGCTTCCCTTGCGATCGCGGGCACGTCCTTTGTGCGGGTGTGGCAGGTCGTGACCGTGGCGTTTGCATGCATCAGGAGCATCGAGACCGGACGTCCGATGACGAGCGACCGTCCGATGACCGTGGCGCGCTTGCCCTTCGGGTCGACGCCGTAGAAGCGCAGCAGCTCGATCACCGCCTGCGCGGTGCACGGCGCGAAGCCGAGGTCCGTGTTGGCGTACACGCCCGCAAGCGAGCCGTCCGTCCAGCCGTCGATATCCTTCTTCGGATCGAACAGCTTGCGGATGCGTTCGGCGTCAAGTGCTTTAGGCAGCGGGCGGAACAGCAGGATGCCGTGGACCGCGGGATCGGAATTGACCGCTTCGAACGCCGCCTCGAAATCCGCCTGCGTGACGGTTTCGGGCAGGATCACCTGCCGTAAACGGACGCCCACTTGCTCACAGCGCTTGATCACGCCCTTTTCATAGGACAGATCGTCGGCGCGTTCGCCTACGCGCACGACGCAAAGCGTCGGTTCGACGCCGCGCGCCCTGAGCGTTTCCGCCGTCTCGCGCATCCGCGCGATCATGGCGTCCGCGACCGGCTTGCCCTTGAGGATCTCCGCCATGGCTCAGTCCTGATAGATCGGGTACTTGTCGCAGAGCTTCTTGACTTCGGCGTCGATGTACTCCTTGGAGTTCTCGAAGTCGTTGATCGCAAGCGCGATGCAGTGCGCGATCGTCTTCATGTCTTCTTCCTTGAGACCGCGGGTCGTGACGGCCGGGGTGCCGATGCGGACGCCGGAGGTCACGAACGGGCTTCTGGGCTCGCCGGGGACCGTGTTCTTGTTGACCGTGATGTGGACCTCGTCCAGACGGTTCTGCAGCGCCTTGCCGGACACGTCGAGACCGATCAGGTCGAGCAGCATGAGGTGGTTGTCCGTGCCGCCGGAGACGATCTTGAGACCTTCCGCCTTGAGCGCTTCGGCAAGCGCCTTCGCGTTCAGAACGACCTGGTGCTGATACGCCTTGAACTCGGGCTTCAGCGCTTCCGCGAGCGCGACCGCCTTGCCCGCGATGACGTGCATCAGAGGACCGCCCTGGATGCCCGGGAAGATCGCCTTGTTGAAGTTGAACTTATCCGCCGCTTCCTGGTTCGCAAGGATCAGACCGCCGCGCGGACCGCGCAGCGTCTTGTGCGTGGTGGTGGTGACGATGTCCGCGTAGGGGACGGGCGAGGGATGGAGTCCCGCGGCGACCAGACCCGCGATGTGCGCCATGTCGACCATGAAGAGCGCGCCGACCTCCTTGGCGATCTTCGAGATGCGCTCGAAGTCGATGATGCGCGGATAGGCGGAAGCGCCGGCGACGATCAGCTTGGGCTGATATTCCTTCGCCTGCTTCTCAAGGGCGTC
>CAMVGD010000032.1 GCA_947166925.1 uncultured Clostridia bacterium
GGGAATCAAGGAAGGGCAGGTAACGGCAATGGAAACGGGAAATACGGCGGATGCTGCAGATGAACCCGAAAACGAAGAAGACCGGAAATCAACGGTGGCATGAGCGGACAGTCGATTATAGAAAAGCAAGGTAAGGAGCATACTGTGAACCCTTTGAAAATACTGGTTCTGTCGAACGATACGACTTATACATACAATCTTCGCAACGAGGTTCTTGAACGGCTGGTCAACGACGGGCATGAGGTCGTCGTTGTGTCAAAGCCGCTTCTTCTGCAGGACGAACTGAAAGCGCTCGGATGCAGATTGATCGACCTCAATACAAACCGTCACGGGACGAATCCGATCTCGGATCTCGGACTCCTGATGCAGTTCAGGCGGATCATCAAAGCCGAAAAACCGGATCTGGTCCTGACATATAACATCAAGCCGAACGCATACGGCGGCATGGCATGCCGCATGACGAAATCGCATTATATGCCGAACATCACGGGGCTCGGCACGGCGCTGGAGTATCCGGGTCTGATGCAGAAAATCACCTCCAGACTGTATAAATCCGGTGTTGCGGGTGCTGACTGTGTATTCTTTCAAAACGAAGAAAACAAGCAGTTTTTTGAATCGCATCACATGCTTCGGAAGGGGACGGCGACCGTTCTTCTTCCCGGCTCCGGTGTGAGTCTCAATAGGCATCAACCGATGCCGTATCCTGCGGAGGATGGGAAGATCCATTTTCTGTTTATTGCGCGCGTTATGCAGGAAAAAGGAATCGATCTGTATCTCGGCGCAGCGAAGCGGGTTTTTGAAAAACACAAGGATGTGATGTTCCATATCTGCGGCCAATGCGACGATGAGAAATACAACGGACTTTTGAAGGAAGCCGAAAAGAGCGGATACATCCTATATCACGGTGAACAAAAGGACATGGTACCGTTCTTTGAGATGGCGCATTGCATCGTGCATCCTTCCTATTATCCGGAAGGCATGAGTAACGTACTGCTTGAGGCTGCCGCGCATTGCAGACCTATCATTACGACCGATCGTTCCGGCTGCAGGGAGACGGTGGAGGATGGAAAAACCGGCTTTGTGATTCCGATCAAAAATGAGGACGCTTTGACCGATGCGCTGGAAAAATTCCTCGGAATGAGCTGGGAACAAAAACGCGACATGGGGCTTGCGGGACGCGCAAAGATCGAACGCGAGTTCGACCGTCAGCTTGTCGTGAAAGCGTATGAGAAAGAGATCGAAAGAATATTCGCGTGATCGCTGATCAGGCAAACAGGAACCGATTATGTCAGACATGCAGATAAATCCGCGCAGCAATGCAGGCATCCGGGAATTGGGTGAAGGGCTCATTATCACGATTTACATGACCCTGAAGCCGTTCTATCTGTTTTCGTCCGGATTGCCGCAGATCAGCGATATGTTCTTGATCCTGTCCACAGTGGTATTGCTTTTGAAGGAGCGGGGCAGATTGCGGATCCCGAACCGATACTCGCTTTGGCTCATGATCTTCATCGCAACGCTGGTATTTCAATTCTTTGTGCAGGCGGTTTGGTGGACGAAAACACAGGACAACCGCATGATGCTTTATGTGGCATATTATGTCTTCAACTTCATCGCTTCAATCCTGTGCATCTATATCGGAAGCAGGATCGGAACGGAAAAACTGAAGCTGTCGCTGTGCAAAGGCTGTTTCTTCTCTATCATTGTCGCGGCAATCGGCATTATCACCCAAAGCAGATATCACGGAATACGGTCGGTCGGCTTTTTCAACAATCCGAACCAGCTCGGATATTATGCGCTGCTGGTCATGACGATCATCGCATTCTTCCCGAAAACGCTTCCGAAATGGCAGAACGCGATCATTCTCGCCGTTGCGATCTGGGCGAATATCGTATCGCTTTCCAAGGCGTCCATCGTCGGTCTGGCGGGGTTGGCGATTTGCTACGCGATCTGGGGATCGAAGAATAAAACGCTGCGCAGGATCATTCTTCAGGTTACGATCCTCGCCGTCGTATTCGGTGCAGCTTACTGGCTGCTGTTTTCGAACAGCAGGATCGTCACGAACAACGATACGCTCAGCTTTCTGCGAAGGCGTATTCTGCGCATAACTGTTGAAAACGACAGCTCACTGGGTGAAGGGCGCGGCTATGATCGTGTTTGGGAACTTGGCTACCATTTTCTGTGGGGCAAGGGAGAAGGCGCATACGACCGGTTCAAGGTCATGCCTGGGTACGAGGTCCATTCGACCTTTGTCAATACGCTTGTTTCCTATGGGTTGGTAGGTTTTATAGCATACATATATTTAATGTTCAAACCGATGCTGCGCAGAGGGGAGACCGTACGCAATCTCGCCTGCTTTTCGGGCGTACTTCTGTACTTTTTTACCCATAACGGATTGAGAAACACGCTATTCTGGATCCTGACCGCTGTCGTGCTTCAGGTGAGTATGATGGGAGATACAACAGATGAGCAAAGAGTACTATGAAGAAATAGATATCCTGAAGGGTATTGCTATCACTCTGGTAGTACTGGGGCATTCCGTCATCTTATACCCGATCAACCTGCATGAGATCTTCTGGTGCAAGACGATCTATGACTTTGTTCGGACGATGCATATGCCTCTGTTCTTTATGGTATCCGGCTTTTGTTTCTCATACAAAAATAAATACGGACCGTATATCTGGAAAAAATGCAAAAGGGTTTTGATCCCCTATTTGATCTTCAATCTGATCGATATGGTCCCGAGAGCGCTTTTTGCGTCGCTCGTGAACAAACCCCGCAGTCTGGGAGAAAGCATTTACAGTATCTGCTGCGAAGGCGGCGCATACTGGTTCCTGTATTCGCTGTTTCTGATTTTCCTCATTTTCCCGCTGATCACCAAGATCGTGAAAACGACAGCAGGGAAGATCGCATTGTGTGCGGTTTGTTTGGGGCTGAAGTTCGTACCGGGACTTCCCGAGATATTCCTGATCAAGAGAACGATTTATCATTTGCTGTATTTTGTTGTGGGATACTGTCTGAAAGACGTATTCTCGTTTCACACGGCAAGAGAGAAAGTGGAAAAGCACAAGGCAGTTTCGATTGTTCTTGCGATCGTGATACCGCTCGTCATTCTGGGGCTGTGTCCGCTTTATGCCAAATGGGACGATAATCAGCTGCTTGGCATCCCGCTTGCGTTTATGGGCGTTTTTGCGGCATTGTTGATTTCTATCCTTTTGAAAAAGGGATTTATCAAGAATCATCTGGTCGGTTTCGGAAAGTACAGTCTGCAGATCTATCTGTTAAATGGATTCATGCTGACGATCACAAGGACGCTGATGGTATCCGTTCTCCATATCAAGATACCGGCGGTCATTATTTTTGTAAATTGGTTTGTAAATCTGGTGGTCTCCTACTACCTGATCAAATGGATATTCAGTCGGTTCAGGATCACGAGATTTGTGTTCGGGATGGTCTGACGCGGCAGGGCGCCGGTCCGTTAAGGAAGGAATTGCATGAAGGAACAGTCAATCGGGGGAAAGCTTCTTAAGGGAACGATCGTGATCATATTCGTTTCCGTTTTGGCAAAGATCACGACGTTCATTACGGAGGCGATCCTTGCCAGTTATCTGGGGACGACGTATCAAAGCGATGCGTATTACATGGTCACGAGCATCCAGTACGTCGTATATCCCATGCTCAGCGTCGGCATCTGGAAGGTTTTTCTGCCGATCTATAAGGAAAAGATCACGCTCGGCGATCTGGACGGAGCAAACGGTCTTGCCAACAAGGTCATTACGAATTTTACGATCGTTTCCGTGATCCTTGTTGCGATCATGATGATCTTCAGCAACGTGGTCGTAACGATTGTTGCACCGGGATTCCAGGGGGAGACGAAGGAACTGTGCGTAAGGCTTGTCCGGGTCTCCGCGCCGATGTATATCTTTATCATGGCGGCTGCGGTCTACGCTTCCATGCTGCAGTGCCATAACAAATTCCTCGGCAGCCAGATCCGGGAGGTCGCCTCGCATATTCCGACGATCATTGCCGCGATTCTGCTGTTTCCGCGATTCGGGATCATGTCGCTCGGCTACGCGCTCATCGCGGGCGGTTTGCTGCGGCTGCTGATTGAATTGCCGTTCGTCAACTGGGGATACAGATTCAAGCCTTCGTTCAAGAAAAAAAGTCAGGAATACACCCTGATGATGAAGCGCCTTCCGTCCGCGCTGATCTCGGAGGGCGTCAATCAGCTCAATATGCTGGTCGACAAGATGATGGCGTCGACCCTTCCGGAGGGCGCGGTTTCCGGCTTGAATTACGGTCATCGTTTGACCAATGTGTTGAGCGGATTGCTTTCCTCGGCGATCGCTACGGCACTGTATCCGCAGGTCGTTGAACTGATTTCGCTCAACAAGCATGAGGAGTTGAGCCGGCTGATGTCGAAGATCCTGAAGATCATCGGCATGGTGCTGTTCCCGATCACGATTGCGTGTATTCTGTTCCGGACGGAGCTCGTTTCCGTCGTATTCGAAAGAGGTTCCTTCAACGCGGAATCGGTTGCGCTGACCTCCGGTACGTTCGCCTGCTACAGCGCGGGCCTGTTTTTTGTCGCCTGCAACACGATCATCACGAACGTGTTCTACGGGTTCGGCGATACGAAAACGCCGATGTTTATCGGCATCGCGAACCTCGTCATCAACGTCGGACTGAATTTGCTGCTGGTGCATTACATCGGGATCAACGGTCTTGCGATCGCGACCTCACTTTCCGCGTGCATTGTATTCTTCGTGCGGGCGAAGCTGGTCGGAAAGTACGTGAAGATGCACTGGGGCGACATCCTGAAGCAGTTTGCAAAGGTCCTGCTGGCTTCGGCGGTCGCCTGCGGGCTTGCGTGGCTTGCGGTTCACTTTATTCACGTGAACAAGTACCTGACGATCGTCATCGCCGCGGCGGTCGGCGTCGCGGTGTATCTCGGCGAGCTTTACGTTCTGAAGATAGAGGAGTTGCATTTTGTGATCGGACTGATTAAGAAAAAGATCTTGAAAAAATAAGGATTTTCTGATAGGTTAAACGAAAATGGAGCGTCAAATGAAGGAGTATACCCTTACCGAGGTGCAGGAGATCACCACGGACATATTGAGAAATGTCGCCGAAATAGCGGAGGAAGAAAACCTGACCTATTTCGCCATGTTCGGCACGCTGCTCGGCACGATCCGGCACGGGGGTCCGATCCCCTGGGACTACGACGTTGATCTGTACGTCCCCGAGAATGAGATCGGACATTTTGTCGAGGTGCTCGGAAAACGGCTTCCGGACAAGTATTGGGTCAATTATCGGAACGAGGGCGGCGTGCCGCAAAAATTCCCGAGAATCGGGCTGAGAGGCTACGAGACCGAGATGCTGCATGTGGATATCTTCCGCATGGTTGCGGTACCGGACGACGAAAAGGAAGAAGCGCGGCTTTGGAAGCGCGCGCGTTTCTGGTCCAAAATCTGGAAAGCAAAGGTGATCGATCCCGATTATTATTACAAGACCGCCAAGCGTCGCATCCAGGCGAAGCTCGTCAAGGTCGTATTTAAGCCGATCCCGCTGAAAAAGGTTGTTGCGGAGATGGATCGGGCGTGCAGCGTTTATGTCGTCGGAGAAACGGAGAATGTCGGCAACGCATTCCGCATGAAGATGAACCGCAGATATCCTGCGGAGTATTTTTCCGATCATGCCCTGAAGCCGTACTGCGATTTTCAGATCAGAGTACCGCTGCACTATGAGGAGATATTAAAGACCACTTACGGCGATTATATGAAACTTCCCCCGGAATCGGAACGCCGGAAAATGGAAGATATGAAATATGTGATCAGGGAGCTTGACAATGGAAAGCGTTAATTACGGTTTGAACGAGCTGCATGCGGTTCAGCTGGACATGCTGAAAAAACTGATCGCCATTTGCAGGGATCACAATCTTTCCTATTTCCTTGCATTCGGGTCGCTGCTCGGCGCAGTCAGGAATCACGGCATCATCGCGTGGGACGACTCGATCGACGTCGTTATGCCGTACAGCGACTATCATAAGCTGACAAAATTGAAGCAGACGGTTTGGGGAGAGGATCTGTTTCTGCAGACGTATGATACGGATCCGGACTATCCGAATTGCTACGCAAAGCTGCGCAACAGCCGGACGACGTTCATCAACGCAGATTATGCGGACCTGGATATCAATCACGGCATTTACATCAACATTATGCCGTTGGTCAGTCTTGCAGACGATGCGCGTGCGCGACGCAGACAGATCCGCAGCGCAAAGCTGTATAAAGCGCTCGCAAACGGCAATCCGCTGTCGGAAAAGGACGTGACGCTCGGCGTTTATTCGCTTTTGCTCGGTTCATCGGAGCATCGAAGGATCAGAATGCGCGATAGAATGAAAGAGCGCGTACTGAAATATGAAGGCAAGGATACAAAAGACTGTCTTGCGCTTGCCGGCAGCGTTTCGCTGACGCTCCCGCTTTCAAAGGCGTGGTTTGCGTCGGCGATCGAGGGGGATTTTGAGCATTTGAAGGTCAATCTTCCGGTCGGCTGGCATGAATGGCTGACGCTCCGATACGGCGATTATATGGTTGCGCCGATCTCTGAGCTGCAGGGCGACAAGATCTCGCGGCTTGTAACGTTGAATACGGATAAGCCGTATACGGAATACAAAGGGATTACATATTGTGTGAAATAAGGCGGCATTCCGAATGGGAAAAAGCATCAGTTACAAGAAGATATTTCAGAATAAAAGACAAAAAGCCCTGCACGGCGTTGAGTATGTCGGTTTGGTGATCGTTCTGATCGCGATCTGGCAGACTGCTTCCAGCTTGGGCTGGCTGAATCCTTTGACGCTGCCGTCCCCGGCGAAGATCGTCGAAACATTCATCGCACTAATCAAAAAAGGGACGCTTTTGACAAATCTTTGGATCAGCTCGCGCAGAGTTCTGACCGGCTATGCGATCTCCGCCGTTTCGGCAGTCGTGCTCGGCGTTATCATGGGACTGTCTCCGCATTTCAAACGGATGACGGACCTGATCGTTCAGGTCATGAAACCAATCCCGCCGATCTCGTGGATTCCGCTGGTCATTCTTTGGTTCGGTATCGGTGAAAGCGGAAAAGTATTTCTGATCTTTATCGGCGGTTTCTTTACGATCCTGGTGAACGTGGTCGACGGTATCCGTCGAATTGACGTAAAACTGGTCGAGCTGTCGAACGCGATGGTCATCCCGCGGATGAAATACGTCTTTCAGGTCGTCATTCCGTATGCCGCGCCCAATATCTTTACGGGACTTCGCGTCGGACTCGGTCAAAGCTGGATGTGCGTTGTAGCGGCGGAGCTTGTCGCTTCCTCTACGGGTCTCGGCTATATGATCATGTATGCAAGACAGTTCGGACAAACGGACGTCGTGATCGTGGGCATGCTCACGATCGGGATCATCGGAAAGGTGATGGACAGCATCTTGCTGTTCGTTGAAAAGAGAGTGATCAGATGGAAATGACAAACAAAGCATTTATTTCGGTCGAAAATGTAAGCAGAGTGTTTACCGGCGAGAATACGGTAACGGCCATCCAGGATGTCAGCTTTACAATGAACAAGGGCGAATTCCTTTGCATTGTCGGACAGAGCGGATGCGGAAAAAGCACGCTTTTGCGGATCATGGCAGGCATAGATCCCTCGCATGAAGGCGTCGTATCCATCAACGGCGAAGTCGTGAAAAAACCGGATAAGACAAGGGGCGTCGTTTTTCAGGAAGCACGTCTGCTCGATTGGATGAACGTCTGCAGCAACGTCGGCTTCCCGCTGCAGGGCATGGAGAAGGATGCAAAGAAAAAGCTGGTCGAGGAATATGTCACGCTCGTCGGACTGACCGATTTCAAAAAATCCTACCCGCGCGAGCTTTCGGGCGGCATGGCGCAGCGCGTCAGCATCGCAAGAGCGCTTGTGAACAAGCCGGAAGTGCTATTCATGGATGAACCGTTCGGGGCGCTGGATTATATGACGAAGATCAATATGCAGAACGAGCTTTTGCGGATCCGTGAAAAAAGCCGGATGACGGTGATTTTCGTTACGCACGATATCGACGAAGCGGTATATCTTTCCGACAGGATCTTGGTCATGTCCAAGAATCCGGGAAGAATTAAGGAAATCATTGATAATCCGATGCCGCGTCCTCGTGATCGAAACAGTGAAGCCTTTTTGAATGTCAGGAAGCAGGTCTACGACTGTTTCTTCATCAATAATGTGATGGATTGACAAGTCGGGAGAAATCCTATATAGTATGTGCTGACTGATATGAACAGTCAGATTATGATGGGTATCATCGAAAGGAGACAAATATGAAAATCATTAAGAAGCTTGCGTTGGCGATCGCTTTGGTTCTGTTCGCGGTAAGCGTGATCGGCTGCGGTTCCTCTGAAACGAACTCCGATTCCAAGAACCGTGAAGTGCATTTGGCGATTCAGCCTTCCTGCGCTTTCGTGCCGTTGGTAATTGCGCGTGAAAGCGGCTGGATCGACGAGGCGATGAAAGAGATCGGCGTAACGGTCGTCTGGACCGACTTTGAATCCGGTCCTCCGATGAACGAGTCCTTTGCCGCAGGGCAGCAGGATATCGGCGTTATCGGTGATGTTCCGGCGGTCTCGGCAGTAGCTGCGGGACAAAAGAATGTGTATATTGCAGCTGCGGAAGGCGGTCCGTCCTACGGCATGCTGGTGGCTGACAACTCGGGCGTTAATTCGGTTGCCGACCTGAAAGGAAAGAAGATCGGCTTGACGATCGGTTCCACGGCACAGAATCTGACAGAAAAACTGTTGGCAAATGCCGGCTTGGATTACAATACGGACGTTGAGGTAATCAATATTTCTACCGGCGACGCACAGGTCGTACTGCTGAACGGCGACGTGGATGCGGTCGTTATCTGGGAGCCCAATGTAAGCCGTCTGGATGCGCTTGACGGAATTCACCTGCTTACCGACGGCGGCGACGTCAATTTCCCGGGTATGAATGTTGTGTTCGCACGGAAGGAATTCGTTGACGCAAATCCCGATATCGTCAAGGTTTATCTCGAGCAGTACTGGAGAGCGACCAAGGCATACGAAGAGAATCCCGCAGCATATGCGGAGATGCTTTCCGGATACTTCAATCTTGATCCGAATCTGATCGCACAGGCTGCAAGCAAGTATCAATACGTTCTGCAGTTTTCCGAGGAAGATATCGCCGGTCTGCAGGATACGGTCAGCTTCCTGGTCAGGATCGGCAGCATCACAAATGAGATCACCGTAAAGGATCATGTTGCGGACGAGATCGCAAAGCAAGTGATCAACGGTAAATAAGGACAGGAGAAACAATCTTCTTTATTGCAAGAACAGCAGGGAAGCAAATGCGCTTCCCTGCAGCCATATTCGGAATTCAAACGAAGGGTCAGCGAACATGAATGTAGCAATTATCCTTGCCGGAGGAAAAGGTGTAAGGGCAGGTCTGAATGTGCCGAAGCAGTTTGCAGAGGTATTCGGAAAGCCGGTCATTGCATATACTTTGGACATTTTTCAGCAGCATCCTGAGATAGACGCAATTGAGATCGTATGTGTCAGGGGGTATTTTGACCTGATGCGGGAGATCTGCGATACATATCATCTGTCAAAAGTCAAATGGATCGTTGAGGGCGGAGCCACATATCAGGAATCCGTGATCAGCGGCGTACGCGGATTGGAAGAGATCTGCGCGGATGATGATATTGTTACGATCCATACCGGCGTTGCGCCGTTTCTGGATTCCGATTTTCTGACGGATAATCTCCGTGTGTGTCGTGAGAAGGGAAATGCGATCACATCCTATCCGTTGTACTCACTGGCAGGAATGAAGAATGAAGCCGAACCGGACATGACAAACGAGTGGTTCGACCGGGATTCCATTGTTTGTCTCAAAAACCCGCATTCCGTCCGGTACGGTCTGATCAGGGATATGTATCGGGAAGCGATCGGGACGGGACTGATCGACCGGGTCAAGCCGTATACGACAACACTGATGTTCCATATGGGGATTCCGATCTATCTGTCAAAGGGCAGTCAGATGAACATCAAGATCACAAAGAAAGAGGATCTGGAATTGTTTGAAGCCTTCGTCATGATGAAACAGCTGCGGAGAAAAGGGCATGAGCAGGACGAATGATCTGATCGCCGCGGTCGACGCCGGAACGACCGGAACCAGGTGCTGTATTTTCAACGATGCAGGCGAGATCGTTTCGAGCGGTTATTATCCGATGAAAACACTGTATCCTGCACCCGGACTGGTTGAGCAGGATCCGGAGACGGTGATCGACCTGACGTTTCGGGCGGTCAGGGATGCAGTCGCGTCGATTGATCGGAAAAGGATCGCAGGTCTCTGCTTCACCGTGCAGAGAAACAGCTTTGTACCGGTCGACAAACACGGATGTTTTCTCTCAAATATGATCACCTGGCAGGATCAAAGGGGGGAAGCGGTACATCCTTGGATGCTGGAACGTCTGAAAACGAACGGAATTGATCTCACGGACCTCTATCGGATCAACGGGCAGCCGTTCGGTTCGTTCCAATGCGGATTCAAGGCGCTTTGGTTCCGGCAATTCCGGAAGGATCTGTATGATCAGACGGATAAACTGCTGACGCCGCTGGCATATCTGACACATGCGTTCGGCGCGGAGGGATATCGCGAGGAAAACAATAACATCGGCTTCTGGATTATGGCGAACGCCGATAAACAGCAGATCGATGAAACGCTGTGCAAGGTGTTCGACTTCCGACCGGAACTGTTTCCGGAAGCGTCGGCGCCCGGAACATGCGTCGGCGCCGTTTCAATGGAAGCGTCGGCACGAAGCGGTCTTGCAGCAGGCACACCGATCTATCTCGGCTCCGGAGATCAGAATTGCGGGACTCTCGGCGCAGGCAATTACGGAACGACCGATATCATGTCCGTATGTATGGGTACGGCAGGACTGTGCATTGCGTATTCGCCCAAACCGATTAGGCACCCGAAGGGAATGTGCCAGATCCAGGGACATCCGGCAGGCGGCTATCTGATGGAAACGCATTCCTCCTCCTGCATGTCATCCTATCGCTGGACGGAAAATCTGTTCTATACAGCAGAAGAGAACATCGGACATGCGCTCGCGGACAAATCAAAGCTCTCGCCTGTCGGTTCAAACGGCGTATTGTTTCTTCCTTACCTTCAAGGCGCGGCATGTCCGCATTATGACGACAGTGCAAGGGGAGCCTATATCGGGATGTCGCTGGCAAACAGCAAGGCAGACATGTCGCGTGCGACGATGGAGGGCATTTGCTTTGAGAATCGGATGATGCTTGAGACGCTTAAGGAATCCGATTTGGCCCCGGCTAAAGCCTTGCGCGTCATCGGCGGCGCAGCCAATAACGATTTTTGGAATCAGATGCAGGCTGACATCTATGGATTACCTGTCGAGACCATCACGGCACGGGAATCCACAGCGCTCGGCGCGGCGATCATTTGCGCCGTTGCATCCGGACTGTATGGAAGCTATCGGGATGCTTCGGAGAACATGACGCATGTAAGAAATCGCTATACGCCCGAAAAAGACCATGTACGGGAATACGATACGGTTTACGATATGTGGAATCAATGCTATCAGGGACTGAGTCAGGGCGCTTTCAAAAGCATTTACAGTTATCAAACGCGGGGGAAATGACGGATCGCAAAGATTCAGATATCATGACTAGCTATATGATCAGTGTCATCATTCCGATCTACAACAATGAAACGACTCTGCGCAGATGCGTTGACAGCGTACTTGCACAGACGGAGCCTGATCTTGAGATCCTTTTGATAGACGACGGATCTGAGGACGATAGCGGGACGATAGCGGATTCCTATCTGGCAGACCCGCGCGTCAGGGTGTTTCACAAAGCAAACGGCGGGCTGTCATCTGCGCGCAACTATGGACTGGACAGGGCGAACGGCGAGTATATCGCGTTTGCGGACGCTGACGACTGGATCGAGCCGGAGGCTTATAAAACGGCTCTGTCGTTTTGCGAGGACGTCTGTGTATTCGGATATTCCAAGGACTATCCCGGGAAGTCGCTGCAAAGAAGACCGGTAAAGACGCATGAAACAGTCAGCGGTGAAGAAGCTCTGAATAGGCTGATCGTGGACGCTTCGATCAACCACGGCGTATGGAATAAGCTGTATCGCCGGGTTTTACTGGAGGATATCCGCTTTCCGGACGGAGCGATTTATGAAGATATCAGGACCATATACAGGATCCTGCCGAAAGCGAACCGGATCGCGCTGATTCCGGATGTGCTGTATCATTATATGCAGTACAAAGGCAGCCTTGCGCATCATTCGACGCTGAGGAATTGCCTGGATCACTGGACCGCAACGTATGAATTGTATCGGACGTTCGGCAATAAAGACGGGGCGTTTTTGCATGCGTGTATTATGAAATGCGCAGTGTCGATCTGCCGGGTGTGGGAATGTCTGTGGAAAACAGATGCGGATGCGCGTCGCCGTGAGGACGAAAGACTAAAGGAGATCACTCTTTTCGCGAAAAAATACAGGCGTTGCATTGTTCGTGAAAAGCATTACAGCGCACACATAAAAGCAGCGGTTATCCTGGCGTCGTTCGGCGGCAGATGGTCGCAATGGGCAGCCTGCCTTCTGCGTTCGGCAAAGCGGATAATAAAACCGGAACGTTTGTTTGAACGGACCGACGCTGCAACAGAAGAAATGACATACGGAATGGAACGTTAAGGAGAACGATTCGGTGTTAACGAACGAGCAACAACTTGTACTTTCGCTGTTGAGAATGAGCTTACGCACAGAATCCGGTGATATTCTGCCGGTGAACACATGCGATTCTCCAAGGGCTGAGGGAATCATCCTCCGCAACGGTGTTATACAGACTGTTTTTCCGACGATCCGGAAAGCCGCGGAAGAGAAACAAGACAGTCTGTATAAAGAACTGGAAGACAGTCTCCAACAGCGGTATTTCGTTACGCTGAAGCAGACGGTCTTGCAGGATCATGAAGGCAATCTGGTTTTGGAACATCTCGGAGGAGCCGGACTTCAATGCATCGCGCTGAAGGGCTGGGAGATGCGGAAGCTCTATCCGGATCGGATCATGCGGCAGATGGCGGATCTGGATATTCTGGTACGACCGTATGAGTTCAAGCAAATCAAAACGGTCATGGAGGGGCTCGGGTATACGTCCGACGGCGAATCCTCCTGGAAGCATGACAGCTTCAGAAAGGGAGAAGTGCATATCGAGATGCATAAGCGTCTGACGGATGACAGCGGCGTGATCCAGTCGTGGGAGCGCGGCATATGGAACAGAGCGATTCCCGTTCGGGGAAACATTTATAAAATGTCCCCGGAGGATTATTACATCTTCCATTTCGTTCATCTGCACAAGGATTTCATGAACGGCTCTTTGGGACTCCGCAGGATCGCGGACACATGGCTTCTGCAAAAGCAAAGCATCGATATGGAGACGGTGAAAGCCGAGCTTGAACGGTTCGGATTATGGACGTTCCATGAACGCATGGTTATGCTGAGCAAGGCAACGATGGGAGACGAGCCGATCGACGAGAACAGCGAGATCCTTCTTGCACACGCGTTCAGACACGGGATTTACGGTTCGGATGTGAGTTATAAAGCCGGGCGCATCGCTGCAATGGGAAAGGATCTCAGGAGCGGCAAACGCAGATCTGCAATAAAGGCGGTCTTTCTTCCGTATAAACGCATGAAAGCGCAGTTTCCCGTGCTGGAGAAATGGCCGATCCTGCTCCCATGGTGCTGGATGAAGCGGATCATCGGGTTTTTAAGCGGAGATCTGAAAAAAAGCAGACACAAACTGGACTACAGCAACATCGACGAAAAGGACTTTGAGGAGATGAAACGCTTCTTTGAGGCCGGCGGCGTGCAGCAATAGGCAGAATACGCACACAGAAATCAAAAAAAGCGTCGGACGGGGCGATCCCGATCCGACGCTTTTGTGTTTTGGTTATGCTTTATAGTACTCTTTATACCACTCGGCGAATCTGCGCAGACCCTCGCGAATGCCGATGGTCGGACGGAAGCCGTAGTCGGCTTCGAGCGCGGCGCTGTCGGCATAGGTCACGGGGACGTCGCCGGGCTGCATGCCGACAAGTTCACGGTGGCCGGCAAAGTCATAGTCTGCGGGCAGAACACCTGCACGGACCAGTTCCTCTTGCAGTGTGGAGATGTAGTCCAGAAGGTTCTCCGGCGTGCCGCCGCCGATGTTGTAGACCGCGTACGGCGGGAGGGGCAGACCGTCCTCGCCGGTTGCCTTTTCCGGCGCGCCCTGCATCACGCGGAGGACGCCCTCCACGATGTCGTCCACATAGGTGAAATCACGTTTGCAGTTGCCGTAGTTGAAGATCTGAATGGTTTTGCCCGCCGCCAGCTTCTGCGTCGCGGAGAAGTAGAACATATCCGGACGTCCTGCCGGACCGTAGACCGTAAAGAACCGCAGTCCGGTGGACGGGATATTGTAGAGCTTTGAATAGCTGTGTGCAAGCAGCTCGTTCGACTTCTTGGTAGCCGCATAGAGCGATACCGGGTTATCGACCTTGTCCTCGGTGGAAAACGGGACTTTTTTATTGCCGCCGTAAACCGAGGAGGAGGAGGCGTAGACCAGATGCTCTACCGGATTGTGCCGGCAGGCTTCCAGAATGTTGTAGAAGCCGATCAGGTTCGATTCAATGTACACGTCCGGATGGTCGATCGAGTAGCGCACGCCCGCTTGCGCGGCAAGGTTGACCACGATCGCGGGCTTGTATTCCTGAAAGACGCGGTCGACAAGCGCCTTATCCGCAATGGAACCCTGTATAAAGACGTGTCTGACCGGCGAAACTTCCGCCGCCTTTTCGATCAGCGAAAGACGGTATTCCTTCAGCGCGGGATCGTAATAATCGTTCATGTTGTCGAACGAAATGACGGTTCCGCCCTGCAGCTCCCTGAGCAGCCGCAGAACGAGAAATGCGCCGATAAATCCCGGCGAACCGGTGACGAGGATCGTTTTGTTGTTGAGATCAATGTGTTGTTTTCCCATTTCATTCACCCTCTGATTCCTTGAAATGTTTTTTGTACGGTTTCATAGCTTTCGAGATTTCCGATATCATAGCGGCTGCCGGGCATTTCCATGCTGTGCATGACGCTGTGTTCGCACATCCATGCGACAAGACTGCCCGGCGCGTCCGTGCCGCAGCCGTCCGCGATCGCATCTTTGATACGCGCAGCGTCCGCCTTGATATAGAAGTAGAACGGCGGCGTACACCAGTGCGACTTCGGCTGTTCCGGCTTCTCCTCCAAAGAGAGCAGACGCTCGTGTTCGTCGATCTCCGAAACGCCGCCCCTGCGCAGCTTGTTCTCATCCGGTTCGTAATAGCGCATAGAACAGGACGTGCCTTTCTCCTGCGCATAAAGCAGGAATGCGGTCAGCGAAAAATCCAGCAGATTGTCGCCGGCGACGATCAGGAGATCGTCGTTCAACCCGAGACGGTCGATCGCAAACTGTATATCCCGCACTGCGCCCAGCCGCGTTTCGTTTGTGCTCGTGCCGGCGTCGACCACGGTGACCGGCGGCTCATGCGTGCTTGCCCACGCTTCAAAATGCGGCGTAAACTTATGATTTGTGACGACGATGAATTCGTTCACCGAGTTCGCTGTTCTGATATCGTCAATCAGCCAGTCGAGGATCGTTTTGCCGCCGACCCTGAGGAGCGGTTTCGGATAGTCCTTCGTCAGGGGATAGAGCCGCGTCGCATAACCCGCGGCAAGGATCAGACATTTCATGGATAGCACCTCACATTGCCGCACCGTCCGCGCTTTCCGTAATGTGGACGGAGAACCTGTCCTTCAGATGCGGAAAATCACGAAGATACGCTTCGCTGACGCTGCGGACGATCGACTCCTCGAATGCCGGATCGATCAGCGCCATGCAGCAGCCCTTGAAGCCCGCGCCGCAGAACCGTCCGCCGTAGATACCGTCCGTTTGACGCATGATCTCGTACAGCCGGATCTGCTCCGGCGCGCCGGATTCCCAGTTTACGATGCTGCTGCGTCCGGACTCGAACGACAGCCGTCCGTATTCCGTAATGTCGCCCCTGCGCCACGCTTCGGCGCCCTGCTCGACCCTCTGGAACTCCGTGTACCAATGCTCGCACCGCCTCGCCCAGGGGAGGGGGAGCCTGTCTTTGTACTGCAGATAGACCTCATACGGAACATGGCGCGCGTTTGCTTCCTCGAATTTCCCGTACGGCATACCGGAAATTGCCTGCAGCGCATAGATTCCGGCACGCAGCTCGTCCACCCGCATATTGTATTTGGAGCCGATCAGACTGTGCTCGAGACCACTGAAAAAGATCGCGATCTTCATCGGCTTCATGGCGGGATGAACGGGAATCAGCTCGAAGCTTCCGTCCAGCGTGTCGAGATACAGCAGATGATCCTTTTTGCAGAGGACCTCGCAGCTTTGGTCGAGTTTTCCGACGCTGACGCCGACGTAGTTCTTTTCCGCGTCAAATGCCGTGTCGATCAGCTCCTGCGGCGTCAGACGAATGCCGTTGACACCGGCAAGCGCGGACAGGAACGCAAGCGTGACCGCCGCTGAGGACGACAGCCCGCCGATCGGCAGCGAGCCCTCGATCACGCCGCAGAGTCCGGTGGTCAAAGGACGCTTTTTACCGAGCGCCCATGTCGCGCCTCTGAGATAGTCCGCCCAGTCGTTCTGCTTTCTGTCCGGCACGGATGCGATATGCCACTGCGCCCGCTTCGGAAACTGCAGAGACGTCAGTTCGATCACGCCGTTTTCTTTGGGACGGTATGCGATATGGACGCCTTTGTCGATTGCGAACCCCGTGATTTTTCCGAGGTTGTGATCGGAATGCGCGCCGATGGGGCAGACCCGATAGGGACTGAAGCCGAGCCCTTCGGGATCTCTGCCGTAGATCTCATAAAAACGCTGTTCGCAGAGCAATGCCATGGTTTCTCAGTCGCGGCGGAACAGGTCGCGCGTGTAGACCTTGTCGGCAACGTCGCCGAGCACATGTTCGTCGAAACGGTTGGCGAGAATGACGTCGCTCTCGCGCTTGAACCGGTCGAGATCGTTGACGACCTCCGAACGGAAGAATTCCGAACCGTTCTCCAGCGTCGGCTCGTAGATGATGATCGGAATGCCCTTCGCCTTGATGCGCTTCATAACGCCCTGAATGGCGGAAGCACGGAAGTTGTCGCTGTTCGATTTCATCGTCAGACGATAGACGCCGACGACGCGCGGATCGCGCTTGATGATCTGGTCGGCAATGAAATCCTTGCGGACCGTGTTCGACTTGACGACAGCTTCGATCATCGTCTGCGGTACGTCCCTGTAATTCGCGAGCAGCTGCTTTGTATCCTTGGGCAGACAGTATCCGCCGTAACCGAACGACGGGTTATTGTAATGGCTGCCGATGCGCGGGTCCATGCAGACGCCCGCGATGATCATCTGCGTATCCAGTCCCTTCGTCTGCGCATAGGTGTCGAGCTCGTTGAAGTATGCGACGCGCACCGCAAGATAGGTGTTGGCAAACAGCTTGATCGCCTCGGCTTCGGTGAGATGGGCAAGCAGCACCGGAATGTCCTGCGGCGCCGCGCCTGCGCGCGCCTCCTCGGCTCTTGCGCCTTCGAGCAGCAGGTCTGCAAACATCTGCGCTTCCGCTTTCTGCGTGTCGTCGCAGCCGACCACGATGCGGCTCGGATGGAGATTGTCATAGAGCGCTTTGGATTCACGCAAAAACTCCGGGCTGAAAATGATATTGTTCACGCCGTACTTCTTGCGTACGGATTCGGTGTAGCCGACCGGGATCGTGGACTTGATGACCATCAGCACGTCCGGGTTGACCTTCAGCGTCCATTCGATCGCGTCCTCGACCGCGCTGGTGTCGAAGAAATGGTTTTCGTCGTCATAGTTGGTCGGGGTGGCGATGATGACGAGCTCCGCGCTGCCGTATGCCGCCGCCTTGTCGGTGGTGGTATGCAGGTTCAGCTTGCGCTCGCCGGCTCTCGCTTCGCGAAAGAAACGCTCGATCTCGTCGTCCTGGATCGGGCTGATGAACTGATTGAGCTTTTCGGCTTTCTTTTCGGTGGTCGTGATGGCGGTGACTTCGTGCTTCTGCGCGAGCAGAACGGCAAGGGAAAGTCCCACATATCCGACGCCTGCAACTGTGATTTTCATTTCAATTCTCCTTATACTGCAATTGATATTTTCAATCCCGGCGGAACAAGTCCCGGGTATACACTTTTTCCTTCACGTCGTTCAGAATGGGGTCGTAGCGGTTGGCGATGATGCAGCCGCACATCCGCTTGAACTTCCTGAAATCGTTGACGACCAGACTTCCGAAGAAGGTCGATCCGTTTTCCAGCGTCGGCTCGTAGATGACGACCGTTGCGCCCTTCGCCTTGATCCGCTTCATAACGCCCTGGATCGAGCTGTGCCGGAAATTGTCGGAGTTGGCTTTCATCGTCAGCCGATAGACGCCGACGACGATCCCCTTTTGCCTGCTTTCCTTTGCTTTGGAGAAGGACTCGTTGTTTCCGTATGTTCCGGCGATCTCCAGCACGCGGTCCGCAATGAAATCCTTTCGTGTACGATTGCTTTCGACGATCGCGGTCATCATATTCTGCGGCACGTTCTGATAGTTGGCAAGAAGCTGCTTCGTATCCTTCGGCAGGCAGTAGCCGCCGTAACCGAACGACGGGTTGTTGTAGTAATCCCCGACGCGCGGATCGAGGCACACGCCCCTGATGATGGAGGCGGAGGACAGCCCTTTGATCTCGGCGTAGGTGTCCAGCTCATTGAAGAACGATACGCGCAGCGCCAGATAGGTATTGACAAAGAGCTTGGTCGCCTCGGCTTCCGTACAGCCCATGAACAGCGTTTCGATCGGATCCTTGCACGCACCCTGCTGCAAAAGCGCTGCGAACGTGCGCGCAGCTTCCTCCGCGTTCGGATCACAGCCGACGATGATGCGGGAGGGGTAGAGGTTGTCGTAGAGCGCCTTTGATTCGCGCAGAAATTCCGGGCTGAAGATGATGTTGTCCGCTCCGAACAACTGCCGCACATGCTCCGTATAGCCGACCGGGATGGTGGATTTGATCACGATCGTGGGTTTGACCGCCCGGTCTTTGGTGCTGTCCAGAATCAGCCGGATCACCGCCTCGACAGCGGAACAGTCGAAAAAGTTCTGTCTGGGATCGTAATTGGTCGGGGCGGCAATGACGATGTAATCCGCGTCCCGATATGCCGCAGCGCCGTCGGTCGTGGCGAACAGATGCAGCTCCCTTGCGCCCGCTTTCGCCTCGGACAGATACTTTTCGATGTACTCATCCTGGATCGGCGAGACGTAGCGATTCAGCATCTCGACCTTTTCCGGAACGATATCGACCGCAGTTACGTCGTTGTGCTGCGCGAGCAGCACGGCAAGCGACAGTCCGACATAACCGGTCCCGGCGATCGCGATCCGGTAGGAACGCGAGACGGCGGCTTTCCGCTCTCCGTCCCGTTCAAGAACCGCATCGATCTCGAAATGCAGCGCATCGGACAAGGCGAGCAGCTGATCGACCGACGGGATATAGTCCCGGTTTTCGATGCGCGACAGCAGCGCCCGGTTGATGCCGGTGACTTTTGCCAGCTGCAGCTGCGTCATTTTCAGAGTTTTGCGCTGCGACGCGACGGTTTGCGCAAGCAGCGCCGCGGATAGCTTCCTCATGTCGATTCTCCTCGATTGATCGGTTATTATGTTCCGGATAATAACAATCTCTCCGCTTTGCAAGCATCATACAGTATATATGATGTTTGCGTATAATACAATAGGTATGTAAGAATATATCATGAAAAGATGAGACGCATCCGCAAACGACCGGTCGGGCGGCCGCCTGCCATATGGGCGTCCCGCAAACACAAGATTGACAGACTGCATACGGACGGATATAATAACGGCTGCCGGTACAAGAGGGATCGGCAGGGGAATGCAGAATGGAAAAGAAACGCACGGGAAACGCTGTTTTTCGTTGGCTGAGGGGCTTTGTCAAAAAGAACGCCGTCATGGTCATCGCGCTGATCGCCGCGGTGGTCACGATGTTTTTCGTGCCGCCGGACGAGGCGTATCTCGGCTATTTCGATCTGAAAACGCTGACCTGCCTGTTCTGCGTGCTTGCGGTCGTCTGCGCGCTGAAGGACATCCGGTTTTTCTTTGTCCTTGCCCGCAAGGTCGTACAGCTGTTCAAAAACGCGCGCATGAGCGTCCTCGGTCTCGTCTATATCACATTCATCGGTTCCATGCTGATCGCCAACGACATGGCGCTTCTGACCTTTCTTCCGCTCGGGTTTTTGGTGCTCTCCACGACACATAAGGAAAAATATATGTCGTTCACCTTTATCATGCAGAACATTGCGGCGAATCTCGGCGGCATGCTGACGCCGTTCGGCAATCCGCAGAACCTGTATCTCTATACGAAGTTCGAAATCCCGAACCTCGAGTTCATGCGGATCATGGCGCCGCCGTTTCTGTTCTCGGTCGCGCTGATCACGCTCTGCTGCATCATCTTCGTCAAACCGGAGCCGCTGAAGCTCGACGACGAAAAGATCCATCTGCCGGAGGGGAAGACGATCCTGTACCTTTGCCTGTTCGCGCTCGCGATCGCGATCGTGTTCCGCGGGATCCCGTACTGGATCGGGCTGATCGTCATCCCGGCGGTCCTGCTGTTCGCGGATCGGAAAGCGCTTTCAGAGGTCGATTATCCGCTGCTTCTGACGTTCGTGTTCTTCTTCGTATTTGCGGGCAACATGGGGCGGATCGAAGCCGTGCGCAGCTTTTTCTCGGGGCTTCTGGAAAAAAACACGCTCCTGTTCTCGGTCGTTTCCTGTCAGTTCATCAGCAACGTGCCGTCCGCGGTCCTGTTGTCGCAGTTTACCACGAACTATCCGGATCTTCTGGTCGGCGTCAACATCGGCGGGGTCGGTTCGCTGATCGCGTCGCTGGCGAGCCTGATCACGCTGCGGGAGCACATCAAAAACAATCCGGGCAAGACGATGGCGTACATCGGCAAGTTTTCTCTGTTCAATTTCTCGTTCCTGATTTTGCTTGTCGGGTTTATGCTGCTGCTGAAATGGATCTTTTAGGAGGGCGTATGGAGAGCATTTTTGAAAGAAAAAAGGCGCTTCGCAAATCGGTCACGACACGGGTGAAGCTGCTGCCGGGGGCGTACCGCGCCGCGGCGAGCAGAAGCATCGCAAAGCAGGTGCTGACCTCCGAAGAATACCGCGCCGCAAAGCGGATATTCCTCTATATCGGCATGCCGACGGAGCCGGACACCGCGGGGATCATCGAAGCGGCGCTTTCGGACGGCAAGGACGTCTACGTTCCGAAATGCATCAGCAGGACCGAAATGCTTGCGGTGCGGATCAAAAGCACCGCCGATCTCGTTCCCGGCGCATACGGCATCCCGGAGCCGGTCGACTGTTCCGAAACGATCGGACCGGACGCGATCGACCTGATCCTCGTTCCGTGTGTGTCCGCGTGGACGGACGGCAGACGCCTCGGGCACGGCGCGGGCTATTACGACCGCTTCCTTGCGGGCAACGCGGACAAAACGCTCTGTCTCTGCTTCCGCAAAGCGCTTTCGCCCGACATTCCGACGGACGAAAACGACGTCCGCATGCACCGGGTGATCTTTGATCCGGAATCCGTCTGAACGCCATCCGGGCAAGACAAATCGTACGAAAGCAAATCGGAGAAAGCCTCGGCTCTCTCCGGTTTTTGTTATTTCTATGGATTTTCAGTGAGGGATCAGATCCCGATGCGGGTGCACGTATCCATGCAGACGCGTTCTGTCAGTCGATATTCCGGATGATGCCGGAGAAGAGAACGGAGCCGTCTCTGCCTGTAACAATAAACAGGAAAGGCCGGTCCAGAACAAAGTCGATCTCCTCGTCCGGTTCGGACGCGCCTTCCGCCACCGCGAGCGCCGTGTATGCCGCGCCGGTCACGCCCTGCTCGTCGATCTCCACCGTTGCGGCGTGTTCCGCCGCGCTCAGGTAAAGGTCGTCTCGGTCCGTCGTCAGCGGCGTAAAGTCCGCAAGGGCAGGATCCAAAGCGTCCGTCAGCCCGAGTGATCGGACGATCTCCAAAAGATCCGTCCGGCTTGACGCCTTGAATTTCGGAACGGAAAGACGGACCAAAGGCGAAGACCATTTTCCGTTGTCCACGGAGTATCTCGTGGCGGCAAGCAGCTCGGGATCGGCGGCAAGCGCGTTGACGTCGACGCCTTCCTTCGGCAGGAAGAAATACATCGAGCCGCTGTCAAAAAGATTCAGACCGATCGAGGTGAACGTATCCGTCCGGTATACGCCGAGCATGTCGGTTCTGTGCATCATGTCCACGGTCGTGTCGCCGGTCGTGCCGTGGAAGACCTCCTGCGTTGTGTTGCCGGGCAGGAACAGTTCGGTCCATTGCGCCTTATAATAGATCGTCGAGACGATCTCCAGAACGGTCGCCGGATCGAGCTTCATTTCCTTGACATACTCGTGCAAAAGTCCGCCGGTATGTTTGTCCGTCCAGTCTCTCAGCACCTCGTCCATTTCCGGCGATCCCGGCGTTCCGGAGAAGGAGGACGCATAATACTGCTTGGAAAGACGAGAGAGCGTCTCATCGTTGTACCGGTATTTGCCGCTCAGCCAGAGCGAATTTGCAAGCAGACTCTTGAAAACGGGCGTGTCCGCGTAATTGCCGTCCCACAGTGCGGAAACGGTGGACCGCAGGGTCCCGATATCGGGCGCCCCGAGCAATTCCAGAACCTGCTGCCGCGTATTCCCGTCCGATACCTCCGCAAGCATCGCAAAAGCGATATAAATGTTGATCGGCGAACAGACCGTATTTTCCTCTCCGGAAGAAAGGACTTCCCGCATGATCGCCGCGTAATAGCCGTCGATCCCGTTCTGAAGATCTTTGGACGCCTGCACTTTCGTCCGGTACGCATTCCACCAGTTCCAATGCTCGTCGCTCTCCACGAAGTCCTGCGCGCTGAGGTTCACGGCGACCGGCGCGGGATATGCCGCCGATACGGTTTTTACGCTGCCTTCCGCTTGCTTCCGATTGCTCTTTATAAGCGCGGGGATCCCCACGATCGCGGCGACCAGGAGCGCGGCGCAGGCGGCGACTGCCGTCCATTTTACCCAGACCGGCGTTTTATGCCGCTTGTATTCCTTTGCTTTCCTGACGTCGTTTGCGTTGACGTCTTCCAACGCTTCAAACAGTTCTTCTTTTTTCATACGTCAAATCCCCTTTCGATCAGATACCGTTTCAGCTTTTGCCGGATGCGGTTCAGCGTTACGGATACATTGTTCGGGCTTGTCTGAAAGCGTTCCGCAATGTCCGAAACGCTGTCCGCGTACCAGTAGCGCAGCAGAAACATATAGCGCTTTTCCCTCGGCAGGTGAGAAAGAAACCGATTGATTTCATCGGTCAGTTCTTTTTCCGCCCATCGGCGTTCCGTATCGTCGCTGCCGGATACGCATTCTTTGAGTTCGTCCAGTACCACGTCGAAGCTTCCGCCGCCGCGCTTTTCCCGACGGAGTTTTCTGAATCGGTCAAAAGCCAGATTTCTTGTGATCTTTCCGAGAAATACGGACAGTACGGACGGCATGTGCGGCGGCATTGCGTTCCACGCATGCAGCCATGTATCGTTGACGCATTCTTCCGCGTCAGACCTGTTCTGCAGAATGCGGTCGGCGATCGCGGCGCAATACGCGCCATACTTCTTTGATGATTCCGAGATAGCAGTTTCGTTCCGGTCCCAATAGAGCCGGACGATCCATTCATCATCCAAACCGGCTCGCCTCCTTTCACCCATATACACGTCGTCCGCAACAAAATCTTACAGCTGTTTATAATAACAGCATGAAAACAAATACGGAGCAGCCCACCCGGAACTGCTCTGAATCCATTGGGGAACAGATGATACACAAATCCGGACGACCGGGCGGCTATTCCTCCGCGTTCATCCGCTCGAGCAGCTTTTGCTTCAGAAGCGCATAGCGCAGGTGCTTTTCCTGCTTTGCAAAATGCACCTCGCGGAACTGCTCGGGGCAGTTTGCGTAATCAAGCGCTGCGTCGCCGAACTGCTCGCTTGTGAGATCGAACGTGCAGCCTTCGACCGTGTTGAAGCAATGATAATTGCCGTC
>CAMVGD010000033.1 GCA_947166925.1 uncultured Clostridia bacterium
GTTCTCCGTCAGCACCGAGGTCCCCTCCGCCGCCGACAGCAGCGCAAACAGCTGCGGCTGCAGATCGGTCGGAAAGCCCGGGTACGGACGCGTTTCGGTAAACCCGACCGCGCGCGGTCTTTTCGGGGCTCTGACCCGTACGGAACCGTCCTTCGCCGTGACGAGACAGCCGCATTCCGAAAGCTTACAGAGCAGCGTGTCGACCGTCTCCGGCTGCGTGCCGGTCACGGTGACGTCGCCGCCGGTGATCGCCCCCATCAGCAGATACGTGCCGGTCACGATGCGGTCCGGCATGATGCGGTAGCTCGTTCCGTGCCCCTGCTTTACGCCCTCGATCACGACCGTGGGCGTGCCTGCGCCGTGCACACGGAACCCGCAGGCGCATAAAAACTGTTGCAGATCGACGATCTCCGGCTCGCACGCCGCGTTCCGGATCGTCGTTGTGCCGTCCGCCCGGCAGGCGGCCAGCATGATGTTTTCGGTCGCGCCGACGCTCGGGTATCCGAGATCGACCGCCGCGCCCCGCAGGCGTCCGCCCGTGCAGCGGATGCGTCCGCCGTGCTCCTCGATGTCCGCGTTCAGCCGTCTGAGTCCCGCAAGATGCAGGTCGATCGGGCGATTGCCGATCTCGCAGCCGCCGGGATACGGGGCGTCCGCCGCCGAAAACCGGGAGAGCACCGAGCCGAGCAGAAAGATCGACGAGCGAAGCTCGCCGGAAAGCGCCGTCGGCAGCACATAGCCCGACGCCGTGCGGCTGTCGGCGATCAGCGCGTCCCCCTCCCGCTTCACCGTGCATCCGAGCGACCGCAGGATCCGGATCATGTTCTCCGTATCGCGGATCACCGGGCAGTTTTTAAGCTCGATCGGCTCCTCCACAAGGAGCGTCGCCGCAAGGATCGGCAGCGCCGCGTTCTTGGACCCCTGAACCGAAACCGTTCCCGAGAGAACGGAGCCGCCGCTGATATGCCATAGAGCCATATGCTAACTTCCTTCCGCATGATACCACATCTTATGCGGTCCTGCGGCGGAATGTGCTTATCTTCGCGGGTACAGGTCGCGCGAGATGCTGAGAAGCAGACCCATTGCGGACAAGAAGACCAGCAGCGACGTGCCGCCCGCCGATATGAACGGAAGCGCCTGCCCGGTCGTGGGCAAAAGCCCCGTGACGACGCCGATGTTGACAAAGACCTGGAATCCGAAAACGATCGAGATACCGGCGGCTAAAAGACTTCCGAAGCGGTTGCGGCAGCGCATCGCGATCACGATGCCGCGGAACACGATCCATGCGTACATCAGGATGACGATCAGCCCGCCGACGAAGCCGAACTCCTCGCACAGGATCGCGAAGATGAAGTCCGATTCGCCGTAGGTCATGTACAGAAGCTTCTGGTAGCTGTTGTTCAAGCCCTTTCCGAAGAACCCGCCGGAGCCGATCGCGTAGTACGACTGCAGCAGCTGATAGCCGCTGCCGAGCGGGTCCAGTTCCGGATTACTGAACGAAGTCATGCGCGCCCGGCGATATGGCTGCGCAAACGCCAGCACCACTACCGCAATGATCGCCAATACGCCGAGTCCCAGAAGCTGCTTGATGTCGCATCCGCCGAGGTACAGAAGAACGACGCCGATAAACCCGATGATGACCGCCATGGACATATTCGGCTGCAGCATGACGAGACCCGCGATCGCGCCGATGGCGATCAGCATGGGCAGCATGCCGAAGCGGAACGTGTTCATCTCGTTCCTATGGCGTGACATGTACGAGCACATGAAGATCATGAGTCCGAACTTCGCAAGCTCGGAAGGCTGAATGGAAATACCGATGTTCAGCCAGCGTTTTCCGCCGTTCAGGTCCTGCCCCCAGATGAGCACCGCGACGAGCAGCAAAAGCGAGATCGCAAGGAACACCGAGCGCAGACGCTCGACGAGGCGGTAGTCGATCAGCGAGATCAGCAGCATCAGCGGATACCCGATCAGAAGGTAGATGAGCTGACGCTTGAGGTAATAGAAGCTGTCGTTGTTCGCGCCGGAATAGTGCTGCGCGTAGTAGTAGCTGGCGGAAAAGACCATGACAAGCCCGAAGGCGCAGAGCGCGGAAATCACAAGCAGGATGGAAAAGTCCATCTTGCCGCGAACAAGCCGCGCATTTTTGATGCGCTTCAGCAACGATTCTTTTTTGGTCCTCTGCTCCGCCATGCTCCCTCCGGTTTATTCGTATGCGCGCGCGATCTCTTTGAACACTCTGCCGCGCGTTTCGTAGTTGTCAAACATGTCCCAGCTTGCGCAGGCGGGACTCAAAAGCACGCAGTCGCCCGGGCTTGCAAGGTCGCGCGCCTTGTCGACCGCATCGCGGAACGTGTCCGCCGTGTGCATGATGCTCTCGTATCCGTGCGCCTTCGCACAGGCGAGGATCTGGCTTTTCGTGTCGCCGAGCACGACGCACGCCTTGACGATCGGCGTGAACGCCTCAAAGAGCTCGTCGAAGCCGATGTGCTTGTCGTAGCCGCCCAAAAGCAGGATCGTCGGCTTTTTCATCGCCTCGATCGCGCGGATCGTGCTTGCCGGGTTCGTGCCCTTGCTGTCGTTGATGTAGTCGACGCCGGACTTCGTGCAGACGTACTCGATGCGGTGCTCGACGCCCGCGAAGGTACGGAAGACCTCGCGGATCGTTTCCGGCGCGATCCCCTGCGAAAGTCCTAAAAGCGCGCAGAGCATCGCGTTTTCGAGGTTATGCGCGCCCGGGATGCGGATCTCGTCGGCGGGCATGAGCTCGTGCTCCTCGCCGTTCATCCGGTAAACGAGCATGCCGTTTCGGACGAACATGCCGTTTTCGACCTCCTCCCTGCGCGAAAAGTACAGTACGTGCGCCGGCGTCAGCTTCGCGAAGCCGCGCACCGTTTCGTCGTCCCAGTTCAGCACCGCGTAATCGTCTGCGGTCTGGTTGTCGAGGATCTTCGCCTTCGCCGCGATGTAGTTCTCCATCGTGCCGAAGTGGTCGAGGTGGTCCGGCGTGATGTTGCACACGCCCGCCGCCTTCGCGTGGAAGCGGACGTTGCCCTCGAGCTGCAGCGCGGCAGTCTCCGCCACGACGACGTCGCCGGGTCTGGTTTCGAGCGCGTGCGCCGAGATCGCGACGCCGATGTTGCCGAGCACGAAGGTCTTGCGTCCCGCCGCCTTAAAGAGCTCGCCGGTCAGCGCCGTGCAGGTCGTTTTGCCGTTCGTGCCGGTCACGCAGACAAAGTCCGCCTTCGAATAGCGGTAGCCGAGCTCGATCTCCGAGATGACCTCGATGCCGCGGCGCTTCGCCTCGACGATGAAATTGCGCGTCATCGGAATGATCGGACTCGGAATCAGAAGATCCACGCCGTCTAAAAGGTCCATCGGGTTCGCGCCGAGCTTGACCTCGTACGCAATGCCCGAAAGCTGTTCAAAGAGCCCCTTGATCTCGGGCTTCATGTCGTTGACGATGATGCGGTAGTTGTCCTGATACAGAAGACGCGCCGCAGCGACGCCGCTCTTTGCCATGCCGACGATCAACGCCGTTTTTTGCTTTGCCATAGATCCTCCTTATTTGCAGAACCAGAAAATGATGAGCGCGCCCGCGCTTGCGATCGCGGTCACCACGGTGTACATCGAAACGATCTTCGTCTCGGGCGTGCCGCCGAGCTCGAAGTGATGGTGCAGCGGCGCCATGCGGAAGATGCGCTTGTGCCGGAGCTTATAGGAGCCGACCTGCAGAATGACCGAAACGGACGTCGCGACGTACAGAACGCCCATCACCGGCATCAGCAGCGAGGTCCTGGACAGGAGCGCCATCGCCGCGACCGCGCCGCCGAGCGTGAACGCGCCGAGATCGCCCATGAAAACCTTTGCGGGGTAGGTGTTGTGCACCAGAAAGCCCATGCACGCGCCCGCGGTCGCAAACGCGAACACCGACAGTCCGGAAAGCCCGTCCAGTCTGTCCGCCGCAAGGACCGCCGCCTCCGGATCCAGCGTTTCGCCGTTGAAGGTCAGCACGAACAGGATGATCATCACGCCGCTTGCGAGCGAATAGACCGACGTGACGGAGCTACTAAGTCCGTCCACGCCGTCGATCAGGTTCACGGAGTTGACGACCGCGATGATGACGAACATCGCGTACGGGATGAAGAAGACGCCGAGATCGAGCCGGTCGAGCCAGATCGTCGATCCCACCGCCGGGTGGAAGTACAGCGCGATCGCAAAGCCGAGCGAAAGCACAAACTGCGCGGCGATCTTCTGCCACGCGCGAAGCCCGAGCGAACGCTTCTTGGCGATCTTGATAAAGTCGTCCAGAAATCCCACGAGCCCGAACAGCGCCGTCATGAGCAGCGCCCAGACCGTCAGCGAATAGCTCTTGTGCGAAAAGATCAGCGTTGCGAGCAGGATCGCGACCAGATGCATCACCCCGCCCATCGTGGGCGTGTTCTGCTTCTTGAGATGCGTTTTCGGCCCGTCGTCGCGCACCTGCTGTCCGAATTTCATCCGGTGCAGCACCGGGATCACCAGCGGTCCCAGAAGCGCCGCCGCGCCGAACGCAACGAGCAGCGCAAGCAGTGAATTGACAACTATGGTACTCATACTCCGTCCCCTTTTATTCCTTCAGGAGCTCTTCCACGATCTCGCGGTCATCGAAATGATGCTTGACGCCGTTGATCTCCTGATAGTTTTCATGCCCTTTGCCGGCGATCACGAGAATGTCGTCCGGCTCCAGAATGCCGAGCGCGTACGCGATCGCCTCCTTGCGGTTGACGATCGAAACGTACGGCGTGCCGCTTTTTTTCACGCCGAGCTCGACCGCGCGGACGATGTCGTCCGGGTTCTCGGTGCGCGGGTTGTCGCTCGTCACGACGACGAAATCCGAATGCCGCCCGCCGATCTCGCCCATGATCGGGCGCTTGGTGCGGTCGCGGTCCCCGCCGCAGCCGAACAGGCTTACCACGCGCGCCTTCGCAAACGCGCGGACCGACGTCAGGACGTTTTCGAGCGCGTCGGGCGTGTGCGCGTAATCGACGTAGACCGAGAACGGACGTCCGTAGGTGTTCACGGACTGGAGCCGTCCCGAAACGCCGGAGAGCGATTCGAGCCCCTTGATGATATCGCCGAACGACGCGCCGACGGACTGCATCATCGCCGCAGCGCCCATCGCATTGTAGACCGAGAACAGGCCCGAGATGTGCATGCGCACGGGACCTTCGCCGGCGGGCGTTCTGAGGTGGAAGCGGACGCCGTCGGTGCGGATGTCGATGTTGATCGCGGTGTAGTCCGCGCGGTGCTGGATGCCCATCGTTTTGATCGGCAGGGTAAGCCCGTCCATCATGCGCTCCGCATACGCGTCGTCGATGTTGATGATCGCAAGATCGCTCTGCTTAAAGAGCAGCTTCTTTGCCTCGAGATAGTGATCGAAGGTCTTGTGGTAGTCGAGGTGGTCCTGCGTGAGGTTCGTAAAGAGCCCGACGCGGAAGCGGATCCCCGCGACGCGGTCCTGCACAAGCGCGTGGCTACTTACCTCCATTACGACCAGGTCCACGCCCTCGTCCGCCATGCGGCGCAGCAGCGCGAACAGGTCCGCCGATTCCGGCGTGGTGCGTCCGGTCTCGAGCATCGTGTCGCCGATCATGTTGCGGATCGTGCCGATGAGCCCCACCTTCATCCCCGCGGCTTCGGCGATCGACTTGACCATATAGGTTGTGCTCGTCTTGCCGTTCGTGCCGGTCACGCCGAGCATGGTCATCTCGCGTTCGGGATGTCCGTAGAACGCGGCGGCGGCATGCGCCATCGCGATCCGTCCGTCCGGCACCACGATCTGCGGCACGTCGAGCGGCAGAAGCCGTTCGACCAGCAGCGCCTTCGCACCCTTGTCCACCGCCTGCGCGGCGAAGTTGTGTCCGTCGGAAACCAGCCCCTGCATGCAGCAGAACAGGCTTCCCTCCCGGACCTTTCGCGAATCGTACTCGACCGAGGCGATCTCGACGTCTCCGCCCGTCACCGTTGCGCCGATGTCCGACGCGATCATTGACAATAGCATTTTTCTTTCCCCCGTTGCGTCTGTCTCATTTTTTCTTTTTCACTTCAAACTGCACATGGACGACCGTGCCGACCGGCACCTTATAGCCCTCCATAATGTCCTGATACACCGCTTCGCCCGCGCAGTTCTGCCGGTCGTAGTCCATGATGAGTCCGACCTTCTTCAGCGCGTCCTGCGCGTCGATGCGGTCCATGCCCGTCACATCCGGCACCTCGACCGTCTCGACCTCCTCGTTGAGCTCGGAGAAGAAGGTATAGCCCGTCGAATACAGCATGACCGTGCTGCCGCGCACGACCTGCGTGTTCGCCGCCGGCGACTGGTTCGAGACCGTGGAGTCCAGCTCGGTCTCCAGATAGATGGCGGTAAGCCCCGCCTGCGACAGCGCCTTCTGCGCCTGGTCGACCGTGAGTCCGCGGACGTTCGGGACCGTTGCGATCTGGCTTTCGATGTCCGGCGCGATACCCGCGTACGAAAGCGCCGCGGCAAGCACCTGCTGTACGAACGGCGCGGCGACCGTGCTGCCGTACACCTGCGGGACCTGCGGCTCGTCGACGATGATCAGACAGACGAACTGCGGATCGTCGACCGGCGCAAAGCCGATGAACGACGCAACGAGCTTCGAGCTCGAAACCGTTCCGTCTTCTTCATACTTCTGCGACGTGCCCGTCTTGCCGCCGACCGAATAGCCGGGGATCTGCGCGTTTCTGCCGCTGCCGCGCTCCACGACGCCGCGCAGGAGGCTGCGGATCGTTGCGGACGTGCCGGGCGAGATCACGCGGCGCACGACGGTGCGCTCGTTTTTCAGAAGCACGTTGCCGGATTGGTCGACGATCTCGGAAACGATATACGGCTTTAAGAGCTCGCCGCCGTTGATGCAGGCGTTGAACGCCATCATGAGCTGCATGCCCGTGCAGCTGATGCTCTGCCCGAAGCCGATGCGCGCAAGGTCTGCGTCGCGGATATACTTCTTATGCGTGACCTTGCCGCTCGTTTCGCCCATGACGCCGGACCCCGTCGGCTCGTCGAAGCCGAACCGGAAGATGTAGTCGTAGAACGTATCGACGCCCATTTTGAGCGCCATCGTCATGAACGCCGGATTGCAGGAATTCGCGACCGCGTCCGCAAGGCTTTCCTCCTTGTGTCCGCCGGATTTCCAGCACTTGATCTTTTCGCCGCGCACCTGCATCGATCCGCTGCAGTAGAAGCGGGCGGACGTGTCGATCGCGCCGGATTCCAGCGCCGAGGCGAGCGTGACGACCTTGAACGTCGAGCCGGGCTCGTACGTGTCCGTCACGATGCGGTTTTTACTGAGCTCCAGCAGCGTCTTTGCGTCGCTTCTCGGCGGGTTCGAGCTGTCGAACGTCGGATACGCGCCGATCGCAAGGATCTCGCCGGTCGTCGGCGACATCAGAACGCCGGACGCGCTTTTTGCGTTGTTGATCGCGCACGCCTCGGACAGCGCGTTCTCAAGAATGCCCTGGTAGCCCGTGTCCACCGTCAGGATGACGTCCGCGCCCGGGATCGATTCGACATATTCCTCCTCGCCGCCGGGGACCGGATTGTTGTCGCGGTCCGTATCGGATTTCTGATAGCCGTCCTCGCCCGCGAGGTACTTGTTGTACGTCAGCTCGACGCCGGTCTGTCCGTCGCCGTCGATGTTCGTAAAGCCGATGAGCTGCGCGTAATAGCCGGATTCCGGATAGTCGCGCTTGACGTCGCTGTAATAGCTGACGCCGCTGCCGAGCTGCATGGAGTTGAGCTTACTGATGACCTCTTTATCGACCTGGTCCTTGAGCTTGATCTGCGAATACAGCACGCGCTCGGCATTCGGATCGTTGGGATCTGCTTTCGGATCCTTCAGACGCCGCTTTGTCATCTTTGCGTAGACCGTATCGTAGCTCATATTGAGGTACATCGACAGGATCGACGCGATGCGCTCGCGGTCGGATTCCTGGATGTTCTGCGGGTTCAGACAGATCTGATACGTCGTATACGAGCTTGCGAGCGTCGTGCCGTTGCGGTCGAGGATCCGACCGCGCTCGGCCTTCAGCGACGTGACGCGCGTCCACTGGCTCATCGCCTTTTTCGTCCAGTCGTTGCCGTTTATAATCGAAACGATAAAGAGCTTGCCGATGATCAGCAAAAAGCCGATGCCGGCGATCAGCATCGCGAACAGTAATTTTCTTTTATGCGCGTCGATCCGCTTCTTCTTTGCGGCGGGGCGGCCGGTTCCGGTCCCCGCGCGGCGCACAGGTCTGCGGCGGCGCAGCTTCAGATTCGGTAATCTCATGGTTCGGTATCGTCCGGGTTCGGGGTGGTCGGTGCCGGCGTATCCGGCGTGAATGTCTGCGGGGCGCTCGTATCCGTGCTTGCGGCGACGCCCTTGTACCAGTTCATCGTCATGCCCAGTCTTCTGCAGACCTCGTTGATCGTCGCAAAGTCGTTCATGGAGCTCTGCGTTTTCCGAAGCTGCGAGATCTGGTCGTTGTAGTTGTCGATCTCCTTGTTGACCGATGCGGTGTCGCTGATGATCTTTGCGTATTCCGCCGCGCCGAACAGTCCGAACAGCGCGGTCGCGGCGATCACGAACACGGACAGCAGGATCAGGATCTTGCTCGTCGGCGTGAGCCGCAGCTCCTTCTTTGCGGCGCGGCTTCTGCGCGGCTCGCGGGTAGGCTGCGGTCGGATCGGCATCGACGGATCCTCGAGGATCGGCGTCGGATCGCCCGTCTTGCTCGGCGAATAGAGCCGGGTCTTTGCGCTTGTGCCTTTTTGCCGGTCTTCATCGAACTGAACGTCCATACCGCATCTCCTTTCTATATCAATATGAACCCGTTTCGGGATCCATGCGCACGATCGCGCGAAGCTTTGCACTCGTCGCACGCGAATTCTCTTTCTGTTCCTGTTCCGACGCGACCAGCGGATGGCGCGTCAAAACCTTCGCGGTGGGCTTTTTGCCGCAGATGCACACCGGCGCCGATTTCGGGCAGGTGCAGGGGTTTTCAAACGTGCGGAACGCGTTCTTCACGATCCGGTCCTCCAGCGAATGGAAGGTCAGGATCGCCAGCCGTCCGCCGGGGTTCAGAAGATCGTGCGCGGACACGATCGCGTCATAAAGACCGTCCAGCTCGCCGTTGACCGCGATGCGGATCGCCTGAAAGCAGCGCCGCGCCGGGTGCTGCGGTTCGTTCCGGAACTTCGCCGGGATCGCGCCTTTGATCAGCTCCGCAAGCTCCGTCGTCGTTTCGATCGGTTTTTCCTTCCGCCGTTCGACGATGCGCGCCGCGATCTTTGCGGAAAACTTTTCCTCGCCGTACTCGTAGAAGATGCGCCGAAGCTCCGATTCGGACCACTCGTTCACCACGGTCCGCGCGGTCAGCGGCGCGCTCTGATCCATGCGCATGTCCAGGGGCGCCTCCGCCTTGTAGGAAAAGCCTCGTTCACGCGCGTCGAGCTGATGCGAGGATACGCCGAGATCCAGCAGGATCCCGTCGACCTTTCTTACTCCGCGGTCTGCAAGCAGCCGCTCCATGTCGAAGAAGTTGCCCTTGATCGCCGTAAACCGGTCGCCGAAGCGGGCAAGGCGCGCGCCTGCCGCTTTGAGCGCCTCGTCGTCGCGGTCGATGCCGAAAAGCCTTCCGCTTTCCGGCATGGCGGACAGGACCGCCTCCGCGTGACCGCCGCCGCCAAGCGTGCCGTCCACGAAGATCCCGCCGCGCGCAGGCTCCAAAAGCGTCAGCACTTCCGAAACCATGATCGGTACATGATGAAATCCGGTCTCCATGCGGCTCCTTTCTCCGTAACGGTATACTTCCACATATATATAGCATAGATTATACACCAGTCCCCCTTTTCTTGTCACCCCATAAATGCGTCCGAAAAGCAAATTTTCTATGAAATATCCCGAAATATGAATAAAAAGTAAAAAGCGAATTGAAAATGACCGCAGGCACAATATGTTGTGGTATAATAGCAGGAACCAAGTTTCGGAGGATATATATGGAAGAATATTCCGTCAAAAATATTACCGTCATGGAGGGGCTCGACGCGGTGCGGATGCGTCCGGGCATGTATATCGGCTCGACGGGTCTGCCCGGGCTGCATCACCTGCTCTGGGAGATCGTGGACAACGCGATCGACGAGGCGGCGAACGGCTACGCGGACGAGATCACCGTCACGCTGCACCGCGATCATTCGGTGACCGTCACCGACAACGGTCGCGGCATCCCCACCGGCATCCATGAAAAGCTCGGCGTTTCCGGCGTCGAGGTCGTCTTTACGCAGCTGCACGCCGGCGGCAAGTTCGGCAACGCGGCGTATTCCTACTCCGGCGGTCTGCACGGCGTCGGCGCTTCGGTCGTGAACGCGCTGTCCCGCTGGCTCACGGTCGAGGTCTATCACGAAAACCGCGCCTATAGAATGGAGTTCGAGAGCGTCGAAAACGCCGAGGGCAAGATCGTTTCCGGTAAGCCCCGTTATCCGCTTCAGGAGATCGGACGCACCAGAAAGCAGGGCACCGTCGTGACGTTTTTGCCCGACGACCGCGTGTTCGAGACGATCGACATGCAGTATTCGGTCGTGATGAAGCGGCTTCGCGAGCTTGCGTACCTGAACCGCGGGCTGCGGCTCGTGTTGGACGATCAGCGCGAAAAGCAGCACCACGCCGAATTCAAGTTCGACGGCGGGTTAAGTGACTTCGTCCGCTACATTCAGGAGGACAAGAACGCGCTCTACGACCCGCCGATCCACATCAAAGGCGAATCGAACGGCATCGTGGTGGAAGCCGCGATCCTGCACAACGACGAGTACGCCGAGACGATCGCGTCGTACGTCAACAACATCCCGACCACCGAGGGCGGCACGCACGAGACCGGCTTCAAGGCGGCGATCACGAAGATCTTCAACGACTACTGCCGCAAGAACGGCGTGCTGAAGGACAAGGATCCGTCGCTCGCGGGCGAGGATTTCCGCGAGGGCATGACCGCGGTGCTGTCCCTGAAGATGCGCAGCGTGCAGTTCGAGGGACAGACGAAGACCAAGCTCGGCAACACCGAGGCGCGTCCCGCGGTCGAGGCCGTGTTACAGCAGACGCTTGTGCCGTGGCTGGAAAACCTCAAGAACGCGAACACCGCAAACCTGATCGCGGAAAAGGCGGTGAAAGCCGCAAAGGCAAGAAGCGCCGCCCGGAAAGCGAAGGAGAACGCGCGGGAAAAGAGCAAGCTCGAAAACGCGCCGCTCGTCGGAAAGCTTAGTAGCTGCACCGGACGCGACTATTCGGTCAACGAGCTGTTCATCGTGGAGGGCGACTCCGCAGGCGGCAGCGCGAAGCAGGGACGCGACCGCAGATTCCAGGCGATTTTGCCGCTTCGCGGCAAGCCGCTGAACGTCGAAAAGAAGCGTCTCGAGCAGGTTCTGCAGAACGACGAATTCCGCTCGATCATCACCGCGCTCGGCACGGGCATCGGCGACGATTTCGACATCAGTTCCCTGAAATACAACAAGATCATCATCCTCGCCGACGCGGACCAGGACGGCGCGCACATCCGCGCGATCCTGCTGACCTTCTTCTACCGCTACATGCGTCCGCTGATCACCGAGGGGCATGTGTACATCGGCATGGCGCCGCTCTACCGCGTGCAGAAGGCGAACCAGCAGCCGGTCTACTGCTACGACGATCCGGCGCTCCGTGCGGCGATGCGCGGCATCTCCGGCAAGAATTACACCCTGCAGCGCTACAAAGGTCTCGGCGAGATGAACCCCGAGCAGCTTTGGGAAACGACGATGAATCCAGAGCGCAGGCGGCTCACGCGCGTCACCATCGAGGACGCGGCGGAGGTCGAGCATCTCGTGACCGTACTGATGGGCGACAAGGTGCAGTCCCGCAAGGAATACATCTTCGAGTACGCGGACTTCAACCACGCGCACACGGCGTTTGAAAAGATCAAGGAGTAAGCCATGGCAAAGACAACGATCCCCACGGTGACCGAGACCATCCTCAATAAGAGCATGGACGAGGTCATGCACGATTCCATGATGCCCTATGCGGAGCATGTCATCTTAGAACGCGCGCTGCCGCGCGTCGAAGACGGCTTAAAGCCCGTGCAGCGGCGCATTCTCTATACCATGATGGAGCTCGGGCTCTCCCCCGACAAGCCGCACCGCAAGAGCGCGCGTATCGTCGGCGACTGCCTCGGCAAATACCATCCGCACGGCGACAGCTCCGTCTACGACGCGATGGTGCGCATGGCGCAGCCGTTCAATATGGGCGTGTGCCTCGTCGACGGTCACGGCAACTTCGGCTCGGTCGACGGCGACTCCGCCGCGGCGATGCGCTACACCGAAGCGCGCATGACGGACGCGGCGCTGCTGCTGCTGCGCGACATCGACAAGGACACGGTCGACTTTACGTGGAACTTCGACGATACCCTGAAGGAGCCGGTGCTGCTGCCCGGCAGATTCCCGAACCTGCTCGTCAACGGCGCGAGCGGCATTGCGGTCGGCCTGGCGACCTCGATCCCGCCGCACAACCCGGTCGAGGCGATCGACGCGGTCATCGCCGTGCTCGACAACCCGCGCATCAAGATCGCGGACCTAATGAAGATCATGCCCGCGCCGGACTTCCCGACCGGCGGGTTCCTGCTCGATTCCCCCGAGATCGCGCAAAGCTACGAGACCGGCCGCGGCAAGCTCACCATGCGCGCGCGCACGCACTTCGAGGAGGTCAAGAACGGCAAGACGCGCATCGTCGTCGACGAGTTCCCGTACCAGATCAACAAGGCGTCGTGCCTCCAGAAGATCCTCGAGATCACGCAGGAGAAGAAGGCGATGTTCGCCGCCGTCTCCGACATCCGCGACGAAAGCGACCGCATGGGCACCCGCGCCGTCATCGAGGTCAAGAAGGACGGCGATCCGGAGCGCATCCTGCAGCTGCTGTTCAAATACTCCGACCTGCAGTGCACATTCGGCGCGAACTACGTTGCGATCGCCGACGGCAAGCCGCAGCAGCTGAACCTCAAGCAGATCATCGAATACTACGTGCGCCATCAGCGCGCGGTCGTCACGCGCCGCACGAAGACCGAGCTGGAGATCGCGAAGAAGCGCTGCCACATTCTGGAAGGGCTCATGGTCGCGGTCAACAATCTCGACCGTGTGATCAAGCTGATCCGCGCAAGCAAGTCGCCGAAGGAGGCGCGCGAGGGCTTAATGAAGACCTTCAGCCTCACCGAGATCCAGGCGCAGGCGATCCTCGATCTCAGACTGCAGAAGCTCACCAATCTCGAGCTGCTGGCGATCGAAAAGGAATACAAGGACATTCTGAAGCTGATCGCGGAGCTCGAGGCGATCCTCGCGTCCGACGTCAAGCTCGTGCACCTCATCAAAAAGGAGCTTATGGAGGTCAGGAAGCTGTTCGACGGCAAGCGCCGCACGCAGATCATCTCCGCCGACGCCGAGGAGCCGGTGCAGACGAACGAACCCGAATCGGTCGAGGAAATGATCGTCGCGGTCTGCGCGGACCTCAAGATCCGCAAGTGCCTGAAAAAGCAGTTTAATCTTTCGCAGATCCGCGCCGACAAGCCGGAGCGCATCCTGGAAGTCAACAGCAACGAGAGCATCCGGCTCTTTACAAACCGCGGCGCGATGCTGAACCTCAAGGTTTCCGACATCCCCGAAACGCGTCCCGCCGCCCGCGCGGCGAACCTTGTCAGCATCGTCGAGCTTGAAAAGGGCGAGACGATCGTCGGCGCGTTCCCGGACCGCGACGAGGGCAGCTATCTGTTCTGCACGACCGGCGGCATGGTGAAGCGGTCGAACGCCGCGGACTACCGCGTGCGCGGCAAGCGCACCGCGGCGCTGAACCTCAAGGACAAGGATACGCTTTTGGGCGCGTACCCCTTCCCCCGCATGGATATCCTGCTCGTCACCGAACAGGGCATGTGCATCCGCTTCGCCTCCGATTCCGTGCCGGAGACCGGGCGTGCGGCAGCGGGCGTCATCGGCATCAAGCTCGAGCCGAAGGATAAGGTCATGGCGTGCATGCCGGTCGGCGACGAGGGCGAGCTCATCGTGATCACCGACCGCGGCTTCGGCAAGCGCAGCTTCCTCTTTGACTACGAACAGCAGGGCAGAAACGGCAAGGGCGTCAAGACGTTCGACTTCCGCAAAAACGGCAGCAACGGCACGCGCATCGTCTACGCCGGCACGGTACAGGCGCCGTTCACGCTCGTGCTCGAACAGCGCCACGGCGCAAAGACGCCGATCGACACCGAAAGCATCCACATCGAGCCGAAGGCAAGTAAGGGCGAAATGCTCCTTGCCGTCGTGCTCGACGACGACGTGGTCTCTGCGTACCGCGTAGACGAGTAGTCCGAAGACTACCCTCCCGTCTCGCTCCGCGATCCACCCTCCCTGACAAGGGAGGGTCAATGCATAAACCGAAACACAAAAAACCTCCGCAATTGCGGAGGTTTTCGTTTGCCGTTGGATTCAGTTCGCGTAGGGATCGCGTTCCAGCTTCATCTCTTTAAGCTCGGTTTCACCGATCTCATTTCCGTTTTGATCGAGGATCTTATAAGTGTACGAGGTCTTGTAAAGGAAGTTCCCGGTGTGGCGGAATTCGCATCCGTACACGGTCATCTCCGCGTCTTCGATGCTGAAGACGTCGTCGAGCGTATTGTCATACACCAGCGTGCCGTACAGAACCACGTCCTTGCTCTCGGCGCATCCGATCACGGAAAGCGCTTTGTTTCCGAAAACGTCGCAATCCGAGATGATGACATGCTCGCATGAGCCGATGAAGAACATATCGGACGCGCCGGTCGGCTCCGTGTCGTCCGAAAGCATGCGAAGTCCGCAGTCACGTAGCCTGCACGCTACTATGACAACGTTCCGACATTCGAACAGATCGATTCCTTCGTTGCTGCATTCATAGATGTCGCAGCCGGAAACGGTAAGCCCGCCGCAGTCGTTCGCGCTGACGCCGACTCTGCCGCAGCCGAACAGCCCGCAATCTTCGACGCGCGCGTTTGTGCAGTCGGAAAGCTGCAGGACCGGTCCGGAGCAGAGCGTTTCGGTTAAGAGCGCATGCCCCGCGGTAAAGTTCATAAAGGTCAGATTCGTGCAGTTCGCGGCGTCGATGACCGCCGCATAGCGCGGATCGGTCACGATCTGCGTGTTTTCCGAGCCGATCAGACGGAAGTTCTCAAGGTTCTGAAGGTACAGCTCATACCCGTCCGCCACTTCTCTCCAGTTGTAGTATTCCCCTCCGTCGGTTCCGTAATCGGACGCGGTCGTGAGGTCGTAGATCTCTCCGTTGAGGATGATCTCCGTATCCGGCGCGATCGCGGAAAGGAATTCGTCGACCGTCGCGGCATAGACGGTGTTCACCATCTCCGGCTCTGCGGACGCCGTCGGCGGCTCGGTCGGCTCGGACCCGACGATGCTCTATCCACCGACTTCCGGCACGGGCAATGCGGCGCAGCAGATCTCCTGCGCGTCCGTGTCCCCTTCCGCCTTCAGGTAAAGATGCAGCTCTGCGCCGTACGCGCTTTCCGCCGCAACGGGGAACATGATCGTAATCTCTTTCCCGGGTGTGAATTCCAAACGCCACGCCTCAACGCTCGTCGCGTCCCGCCCGTCAAAAACGAGCTTTGCGGAAAGTCCGTACATGTTCTCCGCGACCATCGCGGAAGGATATAAGAGCGACGTACCGTAATGCTCCTCCCAGCCCTCGGGCAGGTCCCCGACGGAAAGCGTCACATGAAGACCGGTCGGGCGGTACTGTACCGTTTCATCCAGCTCCAGCCCGTCGAAATCCAGTTCCTTGTCGCTGTACGTATAGCTTCCGTCTTCCTCCTCTTTCATTACGGTCAGCGTATGCGTCCCGGAAAGCGTGAGTTTCTGCCGGTATTCCGCATCGATCTTTATGAGCTTTTCAAGGTCGATCTCAAGCGTCTCTTTGACGACGCCGACCAACGCGCATTTTTTGTTCAGCGCAAGCGCATCCGCATCGTCGCCGGTCTGATCGAGATACGCGCGGTCATAGACGCGATAGGTCATTTTGACCGTGAGTGTGCGGCTTTGTTTCACCCGCTCCATAAATTCGTATTGGAAGACCTGCGACTGCACGGTCTTCAGCTCCCATGGATCCTTGTCCTTTCTGTTTGCAAACGTATCGTTGTAAAAGTACAGTGAACAGAGGTCCTCAACGTTCGGCTCGTCGGCCATTACTTCCGTATCGTCCAGAATGAGCCTCGGCTCGTCGGCTTCTATAACGACCGTATACGCGTCTCCGTTGATCGGGCTTGCCGCAAAGGTACTGCGAAGCGCTTCCGGAATCGTAAAGACCGTCACGTAATCGAGCGAGTGAATGTCCAGGTCCATACTGACCGTTTCGCATTCAAGTTCTTTGAGCCATGAAAACGCTTCCTCGGAATAGGCGGGAACGCCGTTCGCTTCGCGAAGCGCCGCAAAGGTCTCATAATTCTCGCCCGTTCCCGGATCCGTGTAGTCCGGCAGCAGGATCACTTCCGTCTTCTGCGACCATACGGGCTCCGGCGCTTTGACCGTCGGAATTGCCGCGGGCGTCTTTTTTTCTCTTCCTGCCAGTACGGCGATCGTTCCGACGGCGAGCAGGGAGACTACGAGCACCGCTGCAACGGCGACGGTTCCGATGCGGGTAAAGAGGCTCTTCTTTTGTGCGGGCTGCCGTCTGCTTTCGACCGCGGAGAAACGAACGACCGTATCCTCGGCGGGATCGGCGCTGTCACAGACGTTTGTCAGCGTTTGCCGGACCGTTTGACGGAATGCGGCAGGCGTTTTGGGGAACAAATCTTTTTGTAAGCGGCGATCAAAGGGCTTCATCAAAAACACTCCTTTTCGTTAATTGTTCTTTCAGTGCGGCACGGGCGCGGGACAGCCGGTTGCGCACCGTGCTGTCACTGACGTCGGTCAGCTTTGCAATTTCAGCTGTTTTATACCCCTCATAATAATAGAGGGTGATCGTCAGGCGCTCCTCCGGGCTGAGCGTGTCGAACGCGCGGTTCAGATCGAGGTCCGGGACCTCCATCTCATAGTCGACGTCCGGCTGATCGGACAGAGGCACAACGGTTCGCTGCTTCTTTAAGAGCGCAAAGCATTCGTTTTTCAGGATCCGAACCGCCCATGTGCGGAGGTACGCGCGCTCCTTCAGCGTATCCAGGTTCTGATACGCCTTCAATATAGCGCTCTGCACGGCGTCTTCACAATCCGCAAAGTTGCGCAGAATCGAAAAAGCCACGCGAAACAGCGTGTCGCTCATGGATTCGATCTCGCGTGAAAACCATGCGTCGGTCCTTGCTTTGTTCATTGGTCTTGGTTCCTTTCCGATGATCATCTACTTATTAGATTGCCGAACGCGCCGAAATGTCGCAAAAAAGCTGATCTCCGCAAAAATATATATTGAAAATAACAGAAGAAATCGGAGAGAGCCCGTTCCGCTCTCCCCGAAAAATTTGTTCCGGCTGTGAAGCCTTGTGTGTTTTCGTGATCGACGCCCTTTGGATCGGGCATATATGCCTTATTGAACGACCTTCGTGCCGCTCTCGCCGCGCAGCGCAGCAGCCGCGTTTTCGAGGGACGCGATGATCGCTTCGCCGCCTGTTTTCGCAAAGCTCATCGCAGCCTGGACCTTCGGCAGCATGGAGCCGGGCGCGAAGTGTCCTTCCTTGCAGTACTGCTCGGCTTCCGCGCACGTCATGCGCTCGAGCGATTCCTGATTCGGCTTGCCCCAGTTGATCGCGACGCGATCCACCGCGGTCAGGATGACCAGCGCGTCGGCGTGCACGAGCTCGGCGAGCTTTGCAGACGCGAAATCCTTGTCGATGACGGCGGGAACGCCCAGAAGCTTTCCGTCCTTTTCAATGACCGGAATGCCGCCGCCGCCCACGGTGATGACGACGTGACCCGCGTCGATCAGCGTGTTCACCATGTCCTTCTCGACGACGTCCACGGGCTTCGGGCTCGGCACGACCTGACGGTAGCCGCGGCCCGCGTCCTCGATCATCGTATAGCCCTTCTCCGCGGCGATCCTGTCCGCTTCCTCCTTGGAATAGAACGCGCCGATCGGCTTGGTCGGATGCTGAAACGCCGGGTCGTTCTCGTCGACGAGCACCTGCGTGACGACGGTCGCGACGGACTTTTTGATGCCGCGCGCCGAAAGCTCATTCTGAATGCTGTTTTGCAGATGGTAGCCGATATAGCCCTGGCTCATGGCGCCGCACTCCGGGAACGGCATATCCGACTTGATCGCCTTTGCCGCCGCCGCGGTGGACATGGCGAGGTTGATCATGCCGACCTGCGGACCGTTGCCATGCGCGATGACGACCTGATTGCCCGCCTCGATGAGATCGACGATGGGCTTTGCGGTCTCGGTGACGAGACGGAGCTGTTCATAGGGCGTGTTGCCCAGCGCGTTGCCGCCGAGCGCGATGACGAGTTTCTTCATAAAAAATCCTCCTGAAATGCTTGCAAACTGGATGCTGCATCCATTATAGAATTCCGCGCCGACCTTGTCAACCGAACGCGCGGAATATATCGTTCCATGCGCATCAGCGCAATTCACGGCGCAGCCAATTCATGAACGAAATTCAATTCATGTCCGCAGGACAATTCATGTGCCGCAGGCGCTGGCGCAGGCGCAGTGATATCCGCGCTGCGCGCGGGTGATGTATGCCCTGCGGTCATATTAGGGAGGCTTTCAGGTACATGGTCATCCCGCAGGGACGGGCATTGCCCGTCCGCCGGGACTTTACGGCATGAAAAAGCCCCCTTGCGGGGGCTCAAAGCGTTTTGTTTTTTCAATTATGCCGGGAGGCTGCCGATGAGCCCGACCACATAGCGCAGGATCAGCGCCGCATCCTCTGCCGTGATCTCCAGATCGCCGTTTGCGTCCGCGTTCAGTACGCCGCGCGGCGTGAGCTCCGAAAGCCCGACGATCGTGCGCAGGATCAGCGCCGCGTCCGCCGCCGTGATCTCGCCGTCGCAGTTTGCGTCGCCGTACAGGATCGGCTCGAACGTGATGCTGCCGTCGACCGTGTCCGCCGCGATCTCCGCGACCGCGCCACAGAACGTGATCGAAGCCGCGCTCGCGTTGCCCATCAGGTTCGTCGTGAACATGATCGGGACCACGCCGTCCTCCGGCGCTTCGCCGATCTTCTCGAACCACACCGTCAGGACCACGTCGCCCTCGCTGATCTGCACGTCCTCGTCGCTTGCCCAGACCGCCATCAGCTTGTCGCCGCTCTCGCTGGTCGTCCAGTCAAGCATGCCCTCGGTCCTTGCGACGCTAAGTACCGCGTGATCGAACGACACAAAGATCTGCGCGCTGTTGATCCACAGTCCCGCTTCGGGCAGATCCCGGACGCGGATGTTGTAGCGATAGAGGATCCTGCCGTCCTCGATCGTATAGATATCGCCGGAAAGCACGTCCTCGCCCGCGATCGTAATCGCGTCGGGGATCGCAAACACGATGCTGCCGTCAACGGTCTCGAACGCCGCCGCTTCGACCGGCGTGCCGTCTGCAAGATAGGACACGGTGCTTTGGTTCCCGTTCTGTTCGACGAAGCGGAACGGGAGCACGCCGCCGTTCGGCACGTCGCCGGTGAGCTTGAAATACAGGGACGCAACGACCGTGCCGTTCTCCATCATGACGCCCTCGTCCGTCGCCCACGCAAGCGCGATCACGCCGTTCCCGTCCTGGATGACCGCGTCATGCAGCTCCGTCTTCGCCTCGACAAACGTCAGCGCGTCGTCGTATGCGATAAACATCTGCACGCTTGCGATCGGCAGGACCTCCGCGTCGTTTCTGAGCATCACGTCATAGCGGTAGAGCGTTTCGCCGTCCCCGGTGTGTTCGACGACGTCCAGCGCGTCCACGTCCTCGCCGTACAGTCCGAGCGCCAGCTTCGGGATCACGACCTCCCACTGGATGTCCCAAAGATGCTCGTCCGTAAAGTCCGCGGTATAGCGTCCGAGACCCTCCTCCTCAAGCGTCGGGGGCGTGATGACCTCGTAGGTCGCGTGCACCGTTTCCTCGATCCGATGGCTGTAATCATAGTAGCAGCGGACGATCGCATAGACGTCGTAGCCCGTTTCGGTCTCGATGCGCTCATAATCCGGCGCGCTCCACTGGTGCCCGTGCGCCGGGATCACGATGTCCAGCTTGTCCTCGTGATATTCTCCGTCCGGGCTTTCCTCCGCGTTGATAAACGCGACGTAGTGCACGCAGCCGTCCTCGGTGCAGGTCGCGGGATCGGTCGCCATGCCCGCGACCGGAATGAACTCCAGCGTATGGCTTGCGTAGCGCTCGCAATGGAAGTTCGCAACGACCGTGTAGATTCCCTGCTCGTTCGGCGTCCAGACGAATTCGTCAAAGACCCAGATATGATCGCGCTTTGCGATCTCCTTGGTCTTGTCGTTAAAGTAATCCTTGCCGAGGAACGTCACCTTTGCCGTGTAGGTTTCGACGCCCGGATATTCGCAGTCCGGCTCGACCGTGGTCATATGCGTGATCGCATCGCCCGTCGCCGTCAACACCTGCGTAAAGGTCGTGTCGTCCGTCGCCGTGAAGGTCGCGGTCGCGGTTTCGTAGCCGTCCCATTCCCATACCGGTCCGGTATAGACGCGGTCGCTCTCCGTATATGCGGCAACGTACGTCGCCTCGCCGTCGACGGTGGGAAGCGCGGTCAGCACCGTTTCGGTGCCCAACAGCTTCCACCCCGCAAAGGTATAGAGATGCTCCACCGTCGGGGCTTTGGTCGGGGTGTCGCCTTCATAGACCGGCGTTTCGCCTACGGCGACCGGACCGCTTTGCAGCTCCGTGCCGTCCTCGTTCTGGAACGTGATCGTAAATACGGTCTGCTCCCACTGCGCATAGAGAGCCAAGCCGATGGTTTCGGTTCCTGCATAGAAGTCTGCGCCGTCTGCATAAGGCGTTCCACTGCCGTCGGCTTTGGTGTTCCAGTCCGTGAATTCATATCCGTCACGAACGAAAATATCCGTTGCGATCGGCGCCGTGTCGTTTAAAGTAAACGTCTGTTCGGATACATATCCGTTGCCGTCGTTGGAGTTCAACGTGATCCATGCCAGATCGATGCTGAAATTATCGTTGTAATCAACAAAGTTGTTCATTCCCGGCGCGGTGTTGCCGACAATCGTTCCGCCCGTCATAACGAAGGCGCCGTTTTCGCCCATGTATATTCCGCCTGCAGCTTCGCCCGCGGTGTTGCCGCGGATCAAGCCGCCCGTAAGCGTGAAGGTGCCGTGCGCGATATATACCGCGCCGCCCTTGCCGAGTGGGTCATCTGGCATCATTGTGTTCTTGTTCGACGCCTTGTTGCCGACGATCGCACCGCCGGACATAAGGAACGTGCCCGACTGTATATACACGCCGCCGCCGAGCGCTGCGACCGCGCCGAAGCCGTTTTTGCCGACGCTGTTGCAGGCGATGCTGCCGCCCTCCATGCGAACCGCGCCGCCCTGTACCTGCACGCCGCCGCCGTACTGATCCGGCCAGCCGCCCTTGAGAATACCGCCGTTTACCGTGATCGCTCTTCCGGTAACGGGATCGGTATAGGCAACGGCGGGATCATGCGTCGCCGTCGGATCGCTGTCAAGGAGCGTCAGATTTCCGCTGACGATGAGGATGCTGCCGTCCCAACCCTGCTCCGTATAACCTCTGTCCACGATATGGCCGTTGAGGTCCAGCGTGACGGTGACGCCACTGGGCACGGTCAGCGCGTCCGCCCAGTAGGGATTTTCCGGCGCGACGTCTGCGGTCAGCGTATACTTGCCGCCTGCCTTCAAAGCCGCGTCGAGGTCCGCCCATGTACCGATCTCGACCGGATCCGCCTCCTTCCACTGCGCGTGCAGCGTCAGGGCTTCGCCCGGCTGCAGGGTGAATGTGTCATCCTCGCTGTACGGATCGCCGTTGCCGTCCGGGTCCGTGTTCCAGCCGGTGAAGTCGTGATCCGCATAGGTGAACGGATTTGCGATCTTCGTCGGCACAAAGGCGGGAAGATAGCTTGCTATCACAAGATCCTCATTGCTGTTCGCGTACAGATGCACCTCTCCGGAGAGATTCTTGAGCACCGGATACGAAAGCCCTTCGTACCATGTGTCGGTGCTGAACCCGACGCAGTTACTGAGCGATTTCAGCTGCTCCGCGGTCAGCGCGGCAACATTCGTTACGGTGGCGGTGCCGACTCTTCCGATCGCCGCGGACGCCGCCGTATTGAGATAATAGCAGTTTTCGATGGTTGTGGCTATGGAGTCATTGTTCACACACCAACCGACCACGCCGCCTCTCGCAGTTCCGGAAACCGTGCCGACGGAGAGACAGTTCTTTACGGCGCCGCCGAAATGCTCCCCGACCACGCCGGCGGCGTCCGTTCCGGTGCCGGAAATCTCGCCGATGTTCAGGCAGCTTTCAACGGAACCGTAGTGATTGCTTCCTGCAATCCCGCCGACGTATGTTCCCGATCCGCCGGAGACCTCGCCGGTGTTCAGACAGGCTTGTACCGTAAGTTTCGTATATCCAACGACGCCGCCGACGACTTTACAATCGCTGCCGCTGACCGCACCGGTGTTATAACAATCCTGTACCTTTTTATAACTGTATCCGACCACGCCGCCGACGTGCGTATCTTCTCCGCTGCCGGAGACCGCACCGGTGTTGTGGCAATCCTGAACCGTCTCGCCGTTATGAAATCCGACCACGCCACCGACGTTAACTTGGGCGAGATCCACCTCTTTCTCTGCGTTCACCGTGCCGGTGTTATAGCAGTTCTTCACCGTTCCGGAATCGGAATTCTCCCCGACAACGCCGCCGACATACACGATCCCGTGCTCACCCGTACACGCTGCCCCCACTGTACCGGTATTGTAACAGTTTTGCACGGTGCCGCTGTTCCCGCCGACGATGCCGCCGACGTAGAATTCCTCCGACGCAACGCGCACCGTGCCGGTACAGTAACAGTTCTCTACCGTGCCGCCGTTCGCTGCGGCGATCGCGCCCGCATAGACCATCGAGCCGGAATCGAGCGTAAGATCGCAGTTCTTAACCGCCACGTTCTGTATCACGGCGCTGCCGCCGACGTCTCCGAACAGTCCGATCGCGACCACATACTCGGAATAGGTCATATCGGCATTGGAAAGGCCGGTGATGGAATGTCCCTGCCCGTTAAACCTGCCTTGATAGGTATGACCGGAAAGACCGATCGGCGTCCACGTTTTGTCCGTGCAGGTGATGTCCTCCGTGAGTTTTGCCGAAAGACCGTGTTCACCGCCGTTCACGCGCGCGGCAAAGGCCTTCAGCTGCTCGTAGTTAGCGATCTCGATTTCGCCGTCCGCCTGCGCCGAAACCGTCGGCAGCAGCACAAGCACCATGATAAGCGCCAAAAGCGCCGCAAGCGTTCGTCTTCCGTTCCGTATCATATCCGAACCTCCTTATGCGATCTCTATTCTTTCGATTATATATTGTATCATACCACGTCCGGAACTGCAAGAACAAAGATGCGCAATTGCCCCCGCCGTATGGGGATGTTTCATGCGTAATGCGGTTTATCCATCCGCAAAAGCTGACGCTTTTTTGCGTACCACCTCATCCGGCTCCGCTCACGCTGCGCCACCTTCCCCATCAAGGGGAAGGCTCACAAAAGAGGCTTCTCCCCCTTCAGGGTGGGCAGCGATCCGAGCGCCCGCGGTGCAAGAACAATCCCCCAGTCAGCCTGCGGCTGCCAGCCCCCTTTACACAAGGGGGCCAAGACGCGAGGCGGAAGCGCGGGTCGATGGTACGCGCGATCTACCGCCGAAGCGAAGTGAAACGAAGCGGAGCATGGTACGCGCGGGAAGCGCGCGATCTACCGCCGAAGCGAAGTGAAACGAAGCGGAGCATGGTACGCGCGGGAAGCGCGCGATCTACCGCCGAAGCGAAGTGAAACGAAGCGGAGCATGGTACGCGCGGGAAGCGCGCGATCTACCGCCGAAGCGAAGTGAAACGAAGCGGAGCATGGTACGCGCGGGAAGCGCGCGATCTACCGCCGAAGCGAAGTGAAACGAAGCGGAGCATGGTACGCGCGGG
>CAMVGD010000034.1 GCA_947166925.1 uncultured Clostridia bacterium
CCTTGACGAGCGTATACGGCTGGAAGACGTAGGAGCGGATCTGACTGCCCCACTCAATCTTCCTCATTTCGCCCTTGATCTCCTGCATCTGCTGTTCGCGCTCGCGCTCCTGCAGTTCGAGCAGTTTACCTTTCAGAATGCGCATCGCCATTTCCTTGTTCTGAAGCTGGCTTCGCTCGTTCTGGCACTGCACGACGATGCCGGTCGCAAGGTGCGTGATGCGGATCGCGGAGCTGACCTTGTTGACGTTCTGCCCGCCCGCGCCGCCGGAGCGGTAGGTATCCACGCGGATCTCGTCCGGCTCGATCTTGATGCTCGTGTCGTCGTCCTCAAAGATCGGCGTGACGTCGAGCGATGAGAACGAGGTGTGCCGCCGCGCGCTCGCGTCGAACGGCGAGATGCGCACGAGACGGTGCACGCCCTTTTCCGCCTTGAGATAGCCGTAGGCGTTTTCGCCCTCGACCTCGAACGTGACGGACTTGATGCCCGCTTCGTCGCCGTCCAGAAGGTCGAGCTCTTTGACGGTCCAGCCGCGCTTTTCGCAGTAGCGCGTGTACATGCGGTAGAGCATTTCGGTCCAGTCCTGCGCCTCCGTGCCGCCCGCACCCGCGTGCAGAGACAGAATGGCGTTTGAGCTGTCGTAGGGGCCTTTTAAGAGCATTTCGAGCCGCAGGGCAGTCATCTTATCGCCGAAGTCCTTAAGCTCGGATTTGAGCTCCTCAAGCAGGCTCTCGTCGTCCTCCTCCTCCGCCATTTCGATCAGCGTCGCAATATCCTCGCTCTGCCCGTCGAGCTTTCTGAGCCGTTCGAGCTTGCTCTTGATCGCCTTCACGCGCGCCGTGATCTTGTTGGCGTTTTCGACGTCGTTCCAGAAGTCGGTCTCGCCCATCTGCGCTTCGAGGGTTTTCAGCTCCTCCTCGAGCGCTTCGACGTTCATTTGCTTATGTGCAAGCGCAAGCGTCTCGTTGAGACTGCCGAGCTGCATTTTGTATTCGTCCAGTACCAGCATGATTCCTCCGGAATTACTGAATCTTCTCAGGCTCGCCGTAGTCCACGCCGAGGGTGTCGACGCGGATCGTGTCGATCACGACGGGAGCAACGGGCATGTCGTAGGGGTTCGTCTGCACAGAAGCGATCCTGTCCAGCACGTCGAAGCCTTCGAGCAGCATGCCGAACGCCGCGTATTCGCCGTCCAGATGCGGCGCGTCCGCATGCATGATGAAGAACTGCGATCCCGCGGAATCCGGGACCATCGTACGCGCCATGGAGATGACGCCGCGAACGTGTTTCAGATCGTTTTTGAAGCCGTTGGACGCAAACTCGCCCTTGATCGAGTAGCCGGGACCGCCGCTGCCCATGCCGTCCGGATCGCCGCCCTGGATCATGAAGCCCGCGATGATGCGGTGGAAGGTCAGCCCGTCATAGAAGCCGGAATTGGCAAGCGAGATAAAGTTCTTCACGGTGTTCGGCGCGACGTCGGGGTAAAGCTCCAGCTTCATGACGCCGCCGTCCTTCATGGTGATCGTTGCGATGGGGTAATTGCTCACAGTCGGTTCCTCCTCTGTCGTCTTGGGTTCTTCGGTCGCCGCGTTCTCCTGCGCGGGCTCGCCGTCAGTCGATTCGATTCCCGGCGCAGCGGGTTCCTTCCCGGTTTCGGAGGTGAACTCCGTTTTTTCGCCGGTCGCGTTTGCATACGTTTTCGCGCAGCCGATCGCCGCAATGAGAAGCAGCACCGCCGTCAGAATCGATAAAAAGCGTTTCATATGGTTTCTCCTTTTCCGTCGTCCGGTCCTTCGATCGGATCGCGATATTCAAATCCGTACCGCTCCGAAAGCAGCAGCAGGAAATTGTTGACGATGTGCGAGCGGTACTTGCGTTTCTGCGCGATGACCGTCAGCGCGGGGACCAGAAGATCGTTGTCCGATACGGTCCGCATCGCAAGGTCGTCAAAGCCCAGCTCCTCCGCCGCTCCCTTCGGCACCAGCGCGACCGCCTTGCCCGCCCGCGCCCAATTCAGCGCAAGCTGCATGCGCGTGCTGACGAACTTCGGCGAAAATGCAAGCCCCTTTTCCCGGAACGCGTTCTGAAAAGCAGGCAGGCTGCGTTCCAGCATCGAAAGCGGCAGCTCGGAAAGCCGTTCGAACGCGGTCTCGTCTCCCGGTTCGTCCGCAAAGAACGCGCCGGGCTTGTATGCCGCAACCAGCGTATCCGCATGCGTGTACAGCACCTCAAGGTTCTCCGTATCGCTGCGGATGGGACGCACGAAGATCGCCTCGACCTTGCCGTTCTGCAGCTTTTTGAGAAGCTCCGGCAGCTCCGCCTCATAGACCTTGATCTCCGCTTCCGGATACCGGTCCGAAAACGCGATCAGCGCATCTAAAAGCCTTTCGTTTTCAAACGATGACGTGATGCCGATCCGGAGCGTCCCCTTCGTCCCGCCGAAGCCGGACGCGATCTCGCTGCGCGCCGCCGTTTCGATCGCGAGCATCCGCTTCGCCCGCTGATAGAGGATCTGCCCCGCGTCGGTCAGCTCGAGCCTCCGCGCGCCGCGGTAGAACAGCCGCGCGCCGTACGCCGCCTCGAGCGCTTTGATCTGATTGCTCAAAGCAGGCTGCGCGATCCGGAGCTTTCTCGACGCCGCGGTCAGGCTGCCCTCCTCAACGATGGTCACGTAATTCGAATAGTACGCAAGGTTCATGCCGCTGCCCTTTCGTTCACGGTAAATATCAGTATAACAAATTTACATGGGATTATCAAGAGATTCCGCGGAATTCGCGTTTTCCTGCGCACTTTGTTCCGCATTTCTCCGCTCCTTCGGCATCAGAAGCTCCTTGCTCAAGACCGTGCGCGACAAAGGCTTATAAACGATCGCCGTCACGACCGTCGTCGCTGCGCCCTTGATCAGGTTGAACAGCGCGACCCATCCGAGAAGCGGCGCCATCGACGCACGCGCGGCTTCGTAGGTCGGCACGCCGAAGAACAGCATGAAATTGAGACTGCCGACAAAGTAATTCATCGGGATCATCACGGCGACCTGCGTAAGCAGGAACAGCCCAAGCGAGAGATAAGCGCGCGCGCGCGTCTTCTTTTGTTTGTACAGCAGCGACGCCGCGACCGTCGGAATGCCCGTGGAAACGATGTTCATGATCAGTCCGATATAATTCCAGTCGCCGGTAAAGACGGCGTTCAGCAGCGCTTTCAGAACAGCGATCCCCAGTCCGAAGACGGGACCGAGCGAAAACCCGCCGAGCAGCACGGGAATGTCGGAAAACTCAAATTTCATCCAGCTGACCGCCGGGAAAAGCGGGAATTTGGGCCAGATCGAGAGGATCACCGCAAGCGCGGTCAGAAGCGACGCCTGCACCATGCGGCGGATCGCGTCATGTGATTTCATAGCAGTACCTTCCTTTGCATGATACGCAGATTGTAGCACAGCGCGTTCATCTATGTCAATAAATTTATATTTGATATATGTATATCGTTATAGTTATATGCATAAAGAAAGGGATGGTTGCCCATCCCTTCGATTCGGTCCGATCAGAGCAGCGCTTCGATCGCTTCCGCGATGTCCTTCACGGTGTTTTCCGCGAAGGGATTGCGGAGGTTGCCGATCTTCAGAAGGTCGAAGTAGCCGACCGTGCCGCCCGCCTTGCAGAGGTTCAGATAGTCATTCCACGCCCGTTCGCGGTCTTCGCGCATGCGGAGGAAGAAGTCGAACGCGCCCATCTGCGCCAGCGCATAATCGATGTAGTAGAACGGATACAGGAAGATGTGCTGCTTCTGCATCCAGAAGCCGCCCTTTTCGAGGAACGGATCTCCGTCGTAGTCGCGCCACGGGAGATAGACCTGCTCCAATTCATGCCACACCGCGTAACGCTCGTCGCGCGTCATCTCGGGCTTTGCATAGACGCGGTGCTGGAACTCATCGACCATCGTGAGGTACGGAATCGTTTCCAAAGCGGCGGAAAGATGCGCTTCGCGATATCTGGGCGCGTCGTCGCCGAAGAACTTCTCCATCCACGGATAGGTGAAGTGCTCCATGGACATCGAGTGGACCTCGCAGATCTCGATCGGCGCCTGCCAGACCTCGGCAAGCCGGATCGAGTGCGCCGCAACGTACGCCTGGAATGCGTGTCCCGCCTCGTGCGTGAGCACGTCGACGTCCGCGGACGTGCCGTTAAAGTTCGAGAAGATGAACGGCGCCTTCAGCTCAGTGAGCGTTGTGCAGTAGCCGCCCATGTGTTTGCCGGGACGCGACGTCAGATCGAACAGCTGATGCTCGACCATGAAGTCGAAGAACTCGCCGGTCTCCGGGCTCAGCTCGCGGTACATCTCCTGCGCGGCTTTCACCATCTCCTCCTCAGTACCATGCGGCATGGGGTTGCCCTCCGGATAGCAGAAGGACTCGTCGTAGTAGTGCAGCTTCTCCACGCCGATGCGCTTTGCCTGGCGATCGTGGATGCGGGCGACGGCGGGCACGACATACTTTTTGACGCCCTCACGGAAGCGTTCCACGTCGTCCTTGGTGTAGTCGTAGCGTCCGCGGGAAAGATACGCGAACGGGATATAGTTCTCGTACCCGATCAGCTTCGCCTGCGACGTGCGGACCGCGACCATCTTGTCATAGATGTCGTCGAGCTCGTCGGCGATGCCCGCGTACATCTCCGCCCACTTGCGGAACGCGCCTTCGCGAACCTTGCGGTCCGGATTCTGCATGAACTTCAGAAGGCCGTAGAAGTTGCAGGTCTCGCCCATGTACTCGGTCGTGCAGCCCGCGGTGAGCTTACTGTACCGGCTCTTTAACATCTGTTCCTCGGTCATGCCCGGGATCAGGCGCTCGTCGGCGAGCTTGATGCTTGCGTCCGCCTGCGTAAAGACGATCTTGCCGAGCGCGGCTTCGAGCTCTTTGCGGAACGGGTGGTTCACCATTGCGTGAAGCTGCCGCACGTTCAGCACCATCGTCTTAGAAAGGTTCTGATCGTAATAGGTCTGCTCCGCGTCGTAGAATTCGTCCTTCGTGTTGACGTCGTGCCGGACATGCGCGATCGTGAACTGCGTCGCGACCTTCTGCATCGCCGCGTCCATTGCGTAATACGCGTCGATCGCTTCCTCAGCCGTCTTTGCGTTCTCGAATGCCTCGATCAGCTTGAGACCGGTTTCGATATACGCATCGACGTCCACGCGTTCATAGGGTAGTTCCGAGAATTTCCACATACATTTGCCCTCCTGTTTGCTATGGAAACAGTATAGCATAGCTGCTCCGTTGTGGCAAGAATGGTTTGACGCTTTCATCGCCTCAGTTTTTACAACTCTGTGACAACTTCGTTACAAGTACCGTGATACAATAAGGACGAGGAATCAGAATGGAGGACAAGCCCATGAAACGAATTGCCGTTCTTTTGTTTGCGCTGCTGCTTTTTGCCTGTCAGCCGACGCCGGCACAGGAGATCGTCGTTAACAAAGCGGAGGGCTCCTTGGAACAGCGCATTTCCGGGACCGCCGTTCCGGATTACCGGGAGACCTATGAATCGGTTGAGACAGAGACGCCGAACGAGCCGACGCTGCGCACATCGCTCAACGTACCGGAGCGGGTGCAGGAGAAATTCGACGGAAACGCGGTCGGTGCGCATCTGTATCTTGAGATCGACGCGATCACGGACGTTCCGAACGTCACGCGCGTCCCGGTGCTGCGCGGGCATATCATCGATGAGATCCCAACGGAAACGGAGCGTCTTTGTAAGCTGCTGCTTGGCGACGGTCCGTATCTGTGCCCCGGACGCGACCGGATCGCAAAAACGCGGAAGGAGATGGAAAATACGCAGGCATGGCTCGACGCGCTGGAACGTCAGCCGTACGGTCCGTATGCGGATTACGATGCGCTTCGCGCCTGGCTGGAGGAGAAGCTGCAGATGGCTGTCAGGGAGCTCGCCGATCCGCAGGAGGGCGACCGCCGCGCACCGGAACCATGGACCGGCAGCTTTGCCGACGTCGGATACGGGATCGCACTCGGAAACGAAACGCACAGCTTTTCTTTGACGGAAGATCTGTTTCAGTACGCGATCGCCGCGCCGTACCTCATGTCCCACGACACGAATCGGAACCGGGGACCAAAAAGCGCTGAAGAACAAGCCCTGCTCGACGGCGCCGCGGCGTTCGGCTCCTCGCTCGGGTTCACCGAAACGATCCCGCGGACGATCAACTGCTACGATGAGAGCCAAAGAATGCGCTTTCATTCGGAGACCGGCTTTGACAACGGCTGCTACACCTTCACGCTGCTGCCGGTCTATGCGGGGATCCCGCTCTATCCGTACACCACAAACTACGGCTCAGACACGGGGCTGCAGGCGGCGGGCGTACATTACGACGCGGACAAACGTCAGGAACAGATCTTCGGCTCGCTGGAAAATGGAATGGTCGTTTCCCTGCAATGGAACTTTCCGTTCCGCGTGACCGATACGGAGAACGAAAACATTGCGCTGCTGCCGTTCGATGAAATCATGAACACGTTTCGCCGTCAGGTCTTTATGAACCAGTATCTGGACAATGGCTGCGACGAGACGATCCATATCACGGACATCCGGTTTTCCTATATGCGTGTGAAGATCCGGGACAGCGCGGACTACTATCTGCTGCCCGTCTGGGATTTTCTCGGCTATGAAGTCGATTCCGAATGGGATCAAAGGGCAAGCGCCGGCGAGCTCGAGCTTGCACGCTCCTGGTGGAACGATCAGTCGCTACTGACGATCAATGCAATCGACGGCAGCGTGATCAACCGGAACGCCGGATATTGAGGATATATCGGAACAACAGAAAAGAGACGGCCGAAGCCGTCTCTCTTTGTTGCGAAATGTCAGTGTCCCTGCTCCTCCCGGATCAAATCAAGCAGGCGTGTCACGTCGGCGGTTTCCAGAATGACGTCCGGCGTCGTTCCCTCGATGTTCATGGTACCGTCCGGGTTTTCGCCCGCATCCATGCAGAACCGGAACAGCAGTCCGGAATCCGGCAGCAGGCGTATAACGGGATCGAACCCGAGACCGTCTCCGCCCGTATGTGTGCCGGCGATGGTCGCCCAGCCGGTCGCTTTGCAGAAGCAAACGAATTCCTCCGAGGAGGAGTATACAGTACTGCTTACGAGGACCCAGCGTTTTGCGTCGCTGCGGATTGCTTCAAAGCCTTTCACTTCCGCGCTCATGCAAAAGAACCTGTCCAGTCCGTATGCCGACGCCCATGCCGGCGCGTCCTCCGCTTCGGAAGTATTGTAAAGCTCCATCCAGCCTGTAACGATCCGCTCGTTTTCCGGTGAGGATCTGTAAAATTCGCGCCACTCGAACGTATAATCCGTCCCGAACGGAGCGACGATGTTGTTTTTCCAGTAGCGATCGTCGCCGCCGCTGTTCCTGGTGATGTCGAAAACGATGTTCTCCGCTTCCGGATATTGCTTTATCGCGTTTATAAACACGTCCTTATCGTGTTCAACCGAATAGAAATCAAATGTCGGAACGGAAAAGCAAAGCGTTTTGCAATCTTTGTAATACTGCACTTTCACGTCGGAATAAACTCCGGTCATGGACGATAAACCGGAGTTGTACTCCTTCGGCGCAGTGTAATACCCGATTTCCGCCGCTTGCATCATCACGTCACGCCACGGTGCAAGGAACAGATCATCTTTCAATTCCGGAGATAAAACGTATATCCCGTACATATCCTTAAAAAGATACTCCGGAATCATATGTAAATGCGCCGTATTCCGGAGGCTAGCAAACACCTTTCCGATGATCTCGGCAAACGTCTTGACATTCTTCGTATCCTTCACCAGTTTCGCATACGTCTCGCGAATGCCGTCGACGTCGATCCCCTTTTCGCGCAGATATGGAAGATACGGATAGTCCGTTTCCAGTATTTCCCAAAGCAGCGCGTAATCGGCTTCAAAGGGACCGGGCTCCGGCGTCGGTTCTTCGGTCGGCTCCGGCGTCGGTTCAGCCGGAACAAGCGAAGGCGCAGCCGTTTCCGATGCAGCTGCCGCTTCGGCAGCCGGTTTGCCGGACTGTGTGCATCCCGCCAGCAGCAGCGCCGCCAGCAGCAGGACAAGGATCCGTTTCCACGCCGTTTTCATATGCTTCCTCCCCGGTTCTTCGTTGTTTTCATATGGATTGTATCATACGGGATGACGTGCCGCAAGATACAAAAAGAGACGGTTTTGAACCGTCTCTTTCGTGGTTACGCTCAGAACTTCAGCGAGTTGAACTTGACGCCCGGGCCCATCGTGGAGGAAACCACGACGCTCTTCAGGTACGTGCCCTTCGCCGCTGCCGGCTTCGCCTTGATGATCGCATCCATCAGCGTATTGAGGTTTTCCTCGAGCTTGTCGACGCCGAAGGACTTCTTGCCGATCGGGCAGTGGATGATGTTGGTCTTGTCAACACGATACTCGACCTTACCGGCTTTGATGTCGTGGACCGCCTTGGTGACGTCCATGGTGACCGTACCGCTCTTGGGGTTCGGCATCAAGCCCTTCGGACCGAGCACGCGGCCGATGCGGCCGACGAGACCCATCATGTCCGGGGTCGCGACGCAGACGTCGAATCCAAACCAGTTCTCGGTCTGGATCTTCTTGACCATGTCTTCATCGCCGACGAAATCCGCACCGGCTTCCTGTGCTTCGCGCGCCTTATCGGCCTTAGCGAAGACGAGGACGCGGACGGTCTTGCCCGTGCCGTGCGGCAGGACGATCGCGCCGCGGACCTGCTGGTCTGCGTGACGGGAGTCGACGCCCAGACGGACGGAAACCTCGATGGTTTCGTCAAACTTGCACTTTGCGGACTGGAGCACCGCTTCGAGGCCCTCGCGGACGTCGTACTGCTTGGTGCTGTCGATCAGCTTCTTGCTTTCGAGATAATTCTTACCGTGCTTCATCGTTCGTTCCTCCTCAGTCCTCGACGACAACGCCCATCGAGCGGGCGGTGCCGGCGACCATGCTCATCGCCGCTTCGACGGAAGCTGCGTTGAGGTCGGGCATTTTCAGCTCCGCGATCTCGCGGACCTGCGCCTTGGTGATCTTTGCGACCTTGGTCTTGTTCGGAACGCCGGACGCCTTCTCGAGACCGCAGGCCTTCTTGATGAGGACCGCCGCCGGAGGCGTCTTGGTGATGAACGAGAAGCTGTGATCCGCGTAAACCGTGATCACGACGGGGATAATCAAGCCCGCCTGCTTGTTCGTGCGCTCATTGAACTCTTTGCAGAAGCCCATAATGTTGACGCCGTGCTGGCCCAGTGCGGGACCTACGGGCGGTGCCGGGGTTGCCTTGCCGGCGGGGATCTGCAGCTTCACATAACCTGTGATTTTCTTTGCCATTGCTGTTTCTCCTATAGTTTGATTTATAGTTGTGGTACGGGGTGCCTCCCCTCCCACTTAAACGCTTCGCTTCGGTCTGCCGAAAACTGCGTTTTCATCAGACCGGTTTCTCAGCTTCCGCCTAAAACACAAGTGTTTTCGGGCGGCGGAAGCTGCAAGGTGTCAAATTCACCGCACATGTCGCTGAATTTGACGGATCTTGACCATCCGTTCTCTCTCCGCTGCCCGCGTTCATACCGTTCGCGCAGCAAGCATTGCATCAAACAAAGAATATCAACAAACCGAATGCGATTCGTTTTTTCAGATTTTCTGGACCTGAATGAAATCCAGCTCGACCGGGGTCTCCCTGCCGAACATGGAAACGGACAGCTTGACCTTCTGCCGTTCGGGATCGATCTTGTCGACGCGCCCGAGGAAGTTCTCGAGCGGGCCGGACACGACGCGCACCGTTTCACCGACTTCGATGTTGAGCACGATCGGGATGCGCTCGACGCCCATCGCAACGACCTCCTCGTCCTTCAGCGGGACCGGCTTGCTTCCCGGACCGACAAAGCCCGTGACGCCGCGGGTGTTTCGGATGACGTACCATGCGCGCGGATTCATGACCAGATCGCGCGATACGCCGCCGCCCTGCTCTGCGGGACGTTCCTTCTCAACAACGTCTACGACCATCTTGACCATGACGTAGCCGGGGTAAACTTTCCGGGTAACCGATTTGCGCTTTCCGTTCGGCAGGATCTCAATGGTTTCTTCCGTCGGATACATGACCTCCAGAATGATGTCCGAAAGTCCCGCATTGTCGACGGCCTTGATGAGGTCTTCCTTGACCTTGTTCTCATACCCGGAATAGGTATGGACCACGTACCATTTCGTTTCCTGACTCATGGGCGTTACTCGTTATTGTCCGTGCTGTCCCCGGTTTGGTCGATCTGTCCGGCAGTCGTTCCGTCCTGAACGGGCTCTGCCGTCGCAGCCGTCTCCGTTTCATTGCCGGTGAGCAGAAGCTTGACCGGGGTGTAGAAGATCAGATCCAGCACATAGATCAGAAGCGCAAATGCCAGTACGAACACCAGAACGACCGCGGTCGCCTTGATGAGCTCCTTCATGGAAAGCCAGGTGAGCTTCTTGACCTCGCCGGTCATTTCCTTGATATAGACCTGCCAGCGCGACTTCATCGCAATGATCGCAAGTACGATGATCGCAAGCGCAAGCGCAGCGAAGATCGCCGCAAACGGGAATCCGCCGATGTTGACTGCAAAGATGATCAGCGGGAACACCGCAAAGATAATCGCAGCGATGCAGGTACCCTGGAAGGTGCGGTAGTTGCCCTTCACAAGGTGCATGATCGTACCGATGATCAGCAGCGCGCCGGACGCCGTCAAAAACAGTTCCGCAGCGGAGATACCGCTGAAGTTGGTCTGACCGGCATTTTCCTTCGCGCCGAACAGCTTCAGCAGCATATGCTTGGTTACCAGATCGGTGATCGAAGCTGCGAAAGCAACGATTCCGACGATCAGCAGCAAGATCGTGAAAAGACGCAGTGTCTTTTCCGCTTTCTGTGCCTTGATATCCTGTACGTTAGCCATGACGATCCCCCGTTACTTGGACTCTCTGTGCAGGGTGTGCTTGCGGCAGAAACGGCAGTACTTGTTGAACTCAAGACGATCGGGATCGTTCTTCTTGTTCTTGAACGTATTGTAATTTCTCTGCTTGCATTCGGTGCAGGCCAAAGTGATCTTAACGCGCATTGTATGCTCCTCCTAAAAGTTTTCCATCAAAAACGAGCCCCCAACGGGGGCACCTTTGATACGTTACCACAACGGTCGCTTTTTGTCAACGAAAAAGTTTGATTTCCGCAAAAGTTTTTTGGAAAGACCCGCTGCATCGTCCCGCTTTGCCGCCGAACGTCTCTGCGCGCCGTTTTCCCTGCGATCATAATGCACCGGGCGCCGCCCGGAAACCGGCGCGCCGCAGACAGATCCCTGCGGTTTTCGCCTTTGTCGTTACCGGTCCTTTCCGATGATCCCGAACACCATCGCCGCCAGCAGCAGTACGATCGCGCCCCAGACGCCGATCCCGATGCCGCCGTTGGAGTCGAACAGGCTTGAGAAACCGAACTGCCCGGCATAGCTCCAGACGATCACGCACCAAAGCGTGATCCCGCCGAGCGCGGAGATCAGAAACGGGATCTGCTTCGCAATCAGCGCCGAAACGAACAGCGCGACGCACGGCACGAAGATCGCGAGCGTCATGGAGACCGTCCAGTATTCCAGCGGGTTCGGAACGCGCAGCAGCATGAACGCCGCGTTATAGAAGCCGAGCCTCGTACCGGTCTCCGCCATGACCCATTCCGGCGCCGTATAGATCGGCAGAAACAGGACGTTGAACATGCACAGTACGGCTGTGACCAAATATGCAATTCGGCTGTTTTTCATTCGGATCCTCCGCTTGGTCCGCGCCGCGGTCCGCCGCCGCCTGCACGGAAAGGAATGTATGATTAGAAAGAATAGCACAAGGAAAGGATCGTGTCAAATCTCTTTCCCGCGCATCGCGAAAGAAAAAGCATCCCGAAAAATCCGGGATGCCTTCCTTTTTGCGTATCAGCGAAACACGCCGAACAGCCATGCTGCAAGCAGGCACATGCCGACAAGAAACAGAACGGTCGGGATCAGGATGATCCCATAGCCGGTGAGCGTCAGAAGGAGGTAATCGGAAAACCTGACCTTTTCCGGTTTTTCCTTTTCCTGTCCTTCCTGCTCCGGCTGTTCCGGATCCGTCAGGTCGTTTGCCGGCTGCCCGTTCACAAAGGCATACGGCTGCTGCGTTTTATTCCGCCTTCTCATTCTCGTTACGATTGCTCTTGCGTTCCATCTTCGGCAGTTCAAACAGATAGTTGCCGTTTTCGTCCATCTTGCGATCCGGGAAGTGGCATGCAAGGAAGTGGCCCGGGGTCACCTCTTTGAGTTCCGGCGGAACACGCTTGCACTTGTCGCAAGCCATGTAGCAGCGGGTATGGAACTTGCAGCCTTCCGGCGGTCTGATCGGGCTCGGAATGTTGCCTTCGAGAATGATGCGTTCCTTTTCGCCGCTGTCAAGATCCGTGGTCGGAATGGAGGACAGCAGAGCGATCGTGTAGGGATGACGCGGATCCGCAAACAGCGTCTTCGTATCGGTCAGCTCTACGACGTTGCCGAGATACATGACGCAGATACGATCCGAGATGTAGCGGACGACGGACAGGTCATGCGAAATGAACATGTACGTCAGGTTGTCGCGCTTCTTGAGCTCAAGCAGCAGGTTGATGATCTGCAGCTGAATGGAAACGTCCAGTGCGGAAACGCATTCGTCGCAGACGACGAACTTCGGACGGACCGCGAGCGCACGCGCGATGGAGATTCTCTGACGCTGACCGCCGGAGAACTGGTGGGGATAACGGTACAGCATGTAGTCCTGCAGACCGCACTCCTCCATCGTCTTGACGATGTAATCCTTGATCTCCTCGCTGCCATGCTTGTACATGTTGTGCGTGACAAGACCTTCCTCGATGATCTGACCGACCGGGAAGCGCGGGTTCAAGCTGGAATACGGATCCTGGAAGATGATCTGCAGGTCCTTGCGCAGCTTGCGCATTTCGGCGTACTTCAGTCTTGCAAGGTCGATGCCGTCGCTCATCAGCGCTTCATACTTCTGGAATTCGGGATCGTCGGCGTGTTCTGCTTTGAGAGCCTTGAGCTCCTCGAGCAGCGCGCTGATGCGCTTGTCGTCCTCTGCGATCTCTTTCTCCAGATTCCGGACTTCCTGATCCTTGCCGCGGATCTTCATCGTGTTCATGGAATCGAGATGCTTTGCGCGGACAACGGTTTCCTCATAGATCTTGAGGTTCAGATCAAGGCCCTTGTTGCCGGGATCCGAGAACGTGAATCCGCCGAGAATATGCGCGATATCGGTCAAAGCGGTCTGCTCTGCGCAGCGCGCAAGGTTGCGGCTCTGCAGGAGGAAGAAGTCCGCCTTGTCTTCGCCGATCTCCTCGACCTTCTTTTCGAGTTCTTCGCATTCACGCTTCGCTTTTTCATACTTCGCGCGATACTTGTGAATATGCGTCAGCGTATCCTTTACGTAGGCCGGCGCGATGTCGAACAGCGTTTTGCCGTAGTACAGGGTCGTGCCTGCGGTCTGCGGGTACAGCTGCAGCAGCGTTCTGCCGAGCGTCGACTTGCCGCAGCCGGATTCACCGACGATACCGATGGTCTCGCCTTCGTAAATGTTGAGCGTAATGTCCTCATTTGCGCGGACATACATTTGCTGCTTCTGGAAGATCGAAGATTTCGCAATCGGAAAATACTTTTTCAGATTGGTGATCGAAAGCAGTACTTTTTTATTTTGTTCCACGGCTTCTCTCCTCCTTGTTCGGATAGAAGCAACGAATCTGCTGTCCGTTGCCAACGTCTACAAGCTCCGGTTCTTCATCGATGCAGCGCTGCGTGCAGTACTTGCAGCGCGGGCCGAACTTACAGCCCTTCGGAAGCGCCAGCGGATGCGGCACGACGCCCGGGATCGGCTCTATGTCTTCCGTATCGGTGTTCAGACGCGGTACGGAATACATCAGACCCTCCGTGTAAGGATGGCTCATCTTGCTCGCCGGATCAAAGATCACTCGCGCGCTCGCCTTCTCGACGACCTGACCGCAGTACATGACCGCAACGTCGTCCGCCATCTCATTGATGACGCCGAGGTCGTGCGTGATGAAGATGATGCTCGTTCCTTTTTCCTTCTGCAGATCGTTCATCAGGCGAAGGATCTGCGCCTGGATCGTAACGTCCAAAGCCGTCGTCGGCTCGTCTGCGATCAGGATCTTGGGCTTGCACGCAAGCGCCATTGCGATCATGACACGCTGACGCATACCGCCGGACAGCTGGTGCGGATACTGTCTCAGCACCTGCTCCGGATTCGGGATCTGTACGTCGTAGAGCATTTGAAGCGCATGCTCCGCAGCCTGCTTCTTGTTCATGCCCTGGTGGATCATGAACGTTTCGGAAAGCTGCTTTTTGACGGAGAATACCGGGTTCAGAGACGTCATCGGCTCCTGGAAAATGACCGAGATGTCATTGCCGCGGACGTTATACATATCTTCCTTGTTCATCTGAACAAGGTCCTTGCCCTCGAGCAGCACGCTGCCGGATGCGATATAGCCGTTCGGATCGAGCAGCTTCAGCATGCTCATCGCGTGGACGGATTTACCGGAACCGGATTCGCCGACGATGCCGATGGTCTTGCCTGCCTCCAACGTGTAGGAAACGTCGTTGACCGCTTTAACGATGCCCTTGCGCGTTCTGAAATACGTATGGAGATGATTTACTTCCAATAATGCCATTGTTTCTCTCCTCCTTATTCTTTCGAACTCGACTTGGGATCCAGCGCGTCACGCAGCGCGTCGCCGACGATGTTGATGCAGATCGTCGTGATCGACAGGAACAGCGAGGTGAAGACCCATTGCCACCAGTAGTTCTTAATGACCGTGGAATTGGTCGCTGCATTCAGCATGTTGCCCCACGTCGGCTGCGGATACTGAACGCCGAAGCCGAGGTAGCTCATGCTGGACTCGGTCAACATACAGCTTGCGAAGCCGAGTGTGATCTGTACCAGAATGACGGACAGAACGTTGGGCAGAATGTGCTTGATCGCGATACGCGTTTCACGGACGCCCATGGACTTTGCCGCAAGAACGTACTCGCTTTCACGTGCAAGCAGGATCTGCGCACGCAGCATGTACGCGATACCGGTCCATCCGAGAACACCGATGATGCACATCAGGATGAAGATTCGCATCGTTGCGCTCATGTTCACCTGCGCAAGCAGCGCGGAGAGAGCAAGTGCGAACGGCAGCAGCGGGATATTGCCGACGACCTCAGCGATACGCATCAGGAGGATGTCGACCCAGCCGCCGCAGTAACCTGCGATACAGCCGATGATGATGCCGATGATGATCTCGATGATAACCGCGACCGCACCGATGGTCATCGTCATGAGACCGCCGTTTGCGATACGCTGGAATTCATCCGCACCGTAGGTATCGGTACCGAAGATGTATCCGTTCAGACCCCATTTATCAACGAGCTTGCCGTTGCCGTCAACGAGGTAGTTCTGGAATGCACCGCTGAACACCTTATAGCTCTCATCCACCTTTATGGAAGCGACCTTCTTCGGCACGGTTGCCTGACCGAAGTGGTTGCCGCCCCAGGAGTAGACGTTGCCCTTGTTGGTGATGCCGACAATGTGGTAGGTGCCTGCGGAGATCGTATTGGGCAGGAAGTATTCGCCCTCGGAGAGCTTCGGCATGCCGACCGCCTCAAGCGGGAGGTCGCCTACGTAACCGAGCGTGTTGTCCGCCATCATCAGGACGACGGAGTTCGACGTCGCTTCGATGCCGACGATCTTCTTGCCGTGCGCTTTGACGAAGTCCTTGATCTTCGTGGTCGGCCCGACCAGTGTGTCTTCACGGACGTCTTCATACATCTTGCGCAGACCGGAGAAGATCGTCTGTCCCTTCTTGTCAAGACCGACAATGTAGTTCAGTGTAAAGTCGATATCGACGAGCCCCTGCTTCTCTACGAAATTCTCGAGGTTCGCATAGGTGTGCATGTTGCCCCAGATGTAGAGCGTGCCGTCGTTCATCAGAATCGCCGTGCACTGCCAGCCGCAGGTGAGCTTCTTGATATCGTTGACGTTCGGGATGCCGTTGTCATGCAGCTCCTGCGGCATGACGACGATCGAAGGATCATCCTCCGCTTCCGGAGAGTATCCGTACTGGCCCAAACGGTTGTTGCCCCAGCCGTAGATCTTGCCTTGATCGTCGATCGCGATACAGTGGTCGATGCCGGCCGCCGCATACAGGATGTTTGCATCCAGCACTTCCTGCGGAATATCGCCGATGTCGATACCGGAGGTGTTGATCTGTGTCGCACCCCAGATATAGACGTTGCCGGCGTTCGAAAGACCGAGGGTGAAGGAGCCGTAACCGTCGATGCTCTTGATGCCTTCTTCCTGCATCTTCGCCGGGACGGACATCATCGTCAGCGTCGGCGGAACGTTCTTCTGCGTGATCTCGGTATAGCTGTCCGAATAGTTCTTCATGAACTTCGGCGCGAAGATGACGAAGCAGAACATGAGGAAGACGACGACCAGCGCGCCGATCGCAAGCTTATTGCGGAAGAATTTCTGCGCAACCTGCTTGCCCGGGCTGGTGATCTCAATAACATCCTTCTCGGTAAGCTGCTGATCCGCTACTTCTTTCAGCTCTTTGCCGGGGAACAGGAGACGACGAAACCAATTACCGATTCCTTTTTTCTTTTCCATATCGACGCCTCCTTTACTTATTGACACGAACACGCGGATCGACAAGACCGTACACAAGGTCCGTGATCAGGTTTCCGATCAAGCCGATGAAGACATAGAAGCATTCAATCAGCATGATGACGTCGTAGTCCGCGGTTCTCATTGACTTCAGGAACAAGGTACCCATGCCGTTCAGAGCGAACATGGATTCGGTGATCATGGAGCCGCTGAACAATCCCAGGAACCAGCCGATGACAACCGTGATGATCGGGATCAAAGCGTTGCGCCACGCATGCGAGTAGATGACGGTGCGTTCGCGAACGCCCTTTGCACGGGCGGTACGAATGCAGTCCATCGAGAGAGCATCCAGCATGGCGGTACGCGTCAGACGGGTCATATAGGCCAGCGACGAGAAGGTCAGCGTGATGATCGGCAGGATCATGTAATAGACACGATCCCAGAACCATTTCCAGCCGGTATAGTTGCTGCCCGGCGTTTTCATGCCGCTCGGCGGCAGCCAGTGCAGGACCGAGCAGAATATGAAGATGAAAAAGATACAGAAAATAAAGATCGGCAAGCTGTAACCGACGATCGTAACGACCTGAACGGTTTTGTCCAGCACGGATCCGCGCTTGACTGCGCAGCGAATACCCAGAGGGATCGTGATGCCGAGCGCAATGACTGTTACAAACAGGTTGAGGAACAGCGTGTTCTTCATCGGATCGCCGATGATCGTGACTACTTCAGCTCTTTCTTCCCAGGAATAACCGAAGTTGCCCTGAAGCAATCCGTTGCAGTGACCGTCATAGAACGGCCATACACCGACCCATCTCAGATAACGAACGATCTTGTTATCCGTATCGGTGCCGTACATTCTCTGATATTTCAGATACAGCTCATCAAATTTGGCGTCTATTTCACTCGGCTTGAGCATGTTTTTCATTGCGTTGACTTCCGTTTTCGCGTCGGTGTAGGCGCGGTTTTGCGGAACCAAGCTGTAGACGTTATACAGAATGAACGTCAGGAGAATCAAGACGACAAAGACGTAGAGCAATCTCTTAAGTATATATTTTCCCATTCGGTTACCCCTGTCCTTTCGTAAAAGGTCGCTGTGCGCAAAAAGATGATTCTTTCTGAAAAAAATACGTCCGACGGCGTTGCCACCGCCGGACGTATGTGTTACTTAATCGGATTACCGATTGATGACATAGATATCTGCGAGGTCCTTGACGTAGCAGATGGAGTAGTCATCATACATTGTCGGGTCAACGGTCCAGTTGTAGGAGTAGTCATACACTGCGCTGTTGAAGCCGGTTGCGAAGTTGAACAAGCAGTACAGCGGGCTGCCGGAATAGTAACCGTAAACAGCCATCTGATAGAGCTCGTCAAGCATCGGAGCGAAGTCGCCGATGGTGTTGTACACCGCGAAGCCAGCCGCCTTAACGTTCTCGTTCTCCATGAAGCCGGTGAGAAGCAGGTTGGTGAACTCGTTGTTGACCGTGCCGTACCAGTTGATTACGAGCGGCATGTAGTAGTCGTCGCCGACCTTCTCGGTCTTGTACGCTTCATCCTTGGAATGATAGTTGATATCATTCTCGGTTGCTTCCGCTGCCGGGATCTTCTTATAACGGACGCCGGTGCCTGCATAGTCGGTACCATCCGCATTGTAGACCCAGCCGCCCTGCTCGAGGACCGCGATTGCGCTGTCGAGAGAGGTTGCATAGGAGTCAAGCATCATGCCCTGTGCGCTCGCAGCCTTGTACATCCAGGAACCCTTGTAGTACGGGCCGTCGACAACACCGCCGTAGCCGCCGGTGAAGTCCTTCGCGAACTTTGCACGATCCATGCAGTACGCGATCGCCTGACGGACTTCGACGAACTGGACGGGACCGTAGTCAGCACGCATACCGAGCTTGCCGTAGCCTGCACGGCTGTAGTGCGTTGCGATGAACTTGCCTTCGGAAGCATCGACCATTGTCAGAGCTTCGTTCGTTGCGTCGCCGCCGGTGATTGCTGCCAGAACGTCGAGGTTGCCGGCCTTCAAGTCTTCGAGCTGCGTTGCGTCAACGGACTTCTTGTAGACAACCTTGTCGATGGAGGGCTTTACGCCTTCGTAGTTGCCCTTGAAGTTCGGGTTCTTTACGAGGACAGCAGAACGGTCGGAGGAGTCATAGGACTCGACGCAGTACGGACCGGAGTAAGGATAGGTCTGGTCGGTGTTCAGCGCGGAAGCGAGGATGTAGGCTGCCATCGTGTAGGTGTCGCCTTCCTTCGCATAGAAGTCATCGCTGAGGTATACGCCGTTGCCGTCGTCCTTGATCTCGCAGTCGCCGATCCACATCTTGGTGAAGTCGGGGCTGTAAGCCGCATAACCGATGTCATAGTAGTACGGGAGGTAATCCGGAGCAACGGTGACCGCGAACGTATAGTCGTCGATCAGGCGGATGCCCTTGAATTCCTTCGTGCCGGTTTCGCTGCCGGGGCCGGTGTAGGTGTTGTAATCATCGAAGCCGACCAGGGACATGCCGGAGTGATGGTCACGGCCTGCTGCCTGTGCGCCGACCGGGGAACCGAACACCAGCGTGCTGACGATATAGTCCTTCGCGGTGACGGGGCTGCCATCGGAGAAGACGAGGTCCTTCTGGATGGTGACCTGGAAGGTCTTGGAACCGTCTTCGTTCTCGGTCTCAACGTGATCTGCAACAACGGTGGGATTCCACTTGTAGGAACCGTCCTTGGTGACGGTAGCAACCGTCTCAAGGCCCATGGTCAGATGGCCGACGTCGTTATCGGAGGAACCAGGAGAGTTCGCACCGAATGCCGGGAAACGGAATTTGCCGGACAGGTCGGTCGAGCTGCCGAGGATGATCTGACCATCATCGGAAGTCCAGTCGATCAGAGCAGATGCCGGATTCCAGTACGGGTTGGTCGGATGTTCTTCGACGCCGTGGATCTTCGCATTGTACACATCGTAGTACTCGTTGCTGTACAGCGGGATCTCGGGGAGCAGGTAGTTCCAACGCTGCATGTACAGCTTCCACCACTCTGCATAGACTTCGTCCGCAGTCGCAAATTCGCCGACGGGGTCAGTCTTGTAAACCATTGCCATGGACAGGAAGTCCATACCGAGGAGATAGCGAACGCCGTCAACGGTAACATACGCGAAGCCGGTGTCGGGATCTTCTTCGACCATGTCGATGGTCACTTTGTCGCCGATCTGCTTATACAGGGACACATAGTCCGTGCCATATTCCTTACCGGACAGCCATGCGAGCGTCGTGATCATCTCGTAGTCGACCGCTTCGGGCTCAGCAGGCTCGGTGGGCTCGGTCGGCTCGGTGGGCTCAGTGGGCTCGGTGGGCTCAGTGGGCTCGGTCGGCTCAGTGGGCTCGGTGGGCTGGGTGGGCTCGGTCGGCTCAGTTACTTCTGTGCCGGGTTCGACGGGCGTGGGCTTATCGCCGTTGCACGCGACGAGCGCGAGCGCCATGAGCAGAACCAACAGACCAGCAAGGATCTTCTTGATGTTTTGCATTATCCATTCCTCCTTAATGTATTGTATGATAATACGATGCTATTATATAGCACATCGTGAAAATTGTCAATCCTATTCTTTTACTTTCGATCGTTCGCAGATTTATCGGAAAAACCTTAAAATTGTCTTATTTTTCGGCCGCTTCCGACTGTAGTTCTTCGATCGTAATTTCCATATTCCGCACCGCCGCGATCAAAAAAACCGACAGCGCGACGGCAAGGAGCATCAGCCCGAAAAACAGCGCGTCGCCGAGCCCGAGCGTCTTGTCGACCGTATGGTTCAGGCAGAGAATGTCATAGACGATCGTGCCGATCAGCCCGACGCCGACCAGGATCAGAACGGCGAGAGCCGAGCGTCCGATGCGGATATACCCGTGTTCATGCTGCATTCGTTCCATTTTTTGCCCGACCTTCGGCTGCGCGAACAGCGCCAGGATCATATAGAACGCGGGAAGCAGGGCGATCGCGCATGGCAGAACGACATAGAGCTCGCTTTCCGCCGCGTAATGCTGCAGCAGTCCGCCGAGGATGGATGCAAATACGGCGAACGCGGCGATCCACATAAAAACGTGCAGTCTGCGCTGCTTCTGCTCGGAGATCAGCGGCACGTACCACGCGCCGATGTATTCCGTCTTCCGGCGCACCTTTCCCTTTTCATTTGTATACTCAACGACCCGGTAATCTGCCACGTACCGATCGACCCCGAACTTTTTCATTTCCGTACTCCCGTTTCTTTTTTAATGATTATATCACAAACGTGCATGAATTTCCATCCGTTTGTGAAAATTCCCTTGTTTCCATTATATATATTTGTTATACTTTCTGTAACGCAGGGACGTTTCCGCGCAGCGCGTCCGAAACGTCCCGCAGCGATCGATTTTCCCGGGAGGATCAGACCGTATGAACGGGATAGCCGGTCACAACCGCATATTTGTCGGAAAGACTATGCTGCTGTCGCTCGCCCACGCCGCCGTGGACCTCTGCTGCGCCGCGCTGTTCTTCTCCGTGCTGAAGGGCGAAAAGCTCTGGCTCGGCATGGTGCTCTACAACGCCTGCGCGTTCCTCTTTCAGCTGCCGATGGGCGTTCTGGCGGATAAGCTGAACCGCAACATGCTCTTTGCCGCGGTCGGCTGCGCGCTGGTCGCGCTCGCGTTCGGACTGCGGTCCGTGCCGATCCTTGCGATGGTCGTTGCGGGGCTCGGCAACGGCGCGTTCCACGTCGGCGGCGGGATCGAAGTGCTGAACGGCTCGGAAACGAAGGCGGGACCGCTGGGCGTGTTCGTCTCCCCCGGCGCGATCGGGCTGTATTTCGGACGCGTCTTCTCCGCACAGATGCTTTCCCTGCCGTGGCTTCTGCCCGCGATCCTGCTTCTGTTCGGCGGCGCGATCCTGCTGCTCGGAAAGCCGGAATTCAAAGAAGGCTCGCATAACGCAGAACTGTCGTTTGAAACGCCGAAGGGCGGGCTATGGCTTCTGACACTGCTGTTTTTCGTCGTCGTGCTGCGCTCGTTTATGGGCACGACCGAAGCGTTTTCGACCGGCGATTTCCTCTCCGGCTCCGATTCGTGGCGGATCGGTCTCATCCCCGTGCTGTGCCTTGCGCTCGGCAAGGCGGCGGGCGGGTTCATTGCGGACCGCAACGGACGGATCCCGACGGCGATCGTCTCGCTCGGGCTCTGCGCGCTGTTCCTTTTCTTCCCGCTGCATCCGATCTGGGCACTCTGCGCGCTCTTCCTTTTTAATATGTCCATGCCGCTGACGCTGTTTCAATCGGCGCGGCTTCTGAAAGGCGCGAAAGGGACCGCCTTCGGGCTTCTGACCGCCGCACTGTTTCTCGGCGTCGTCCCGTTCTTTCTCGGCGCGCAGATCCCGGCGTCGAACATCCTGTTCGGCACGCTTGCCGCAGTCTCCGGCGTGCTGCTCGTGATCGGGCTGAGGGAAGCGAAATGAGCTGGCCGCTGTCGCTCGTGCTCGCGCTTCTTTTGACGGAGGCGATCGAGATCCCGGTGTGTCTTCTCTGTGGCATGCGCGGACGCGATCTCGTTTTCGTACTGCTGGCGAACCTGTTGACAAACCCGGTCGTCAACGTGCTGTACGCGCTCGCGTACCTGTATACGCCGATCCCGCGTGCCGTTTCGATTGCCGTGCTGGAGATCGCCGCGGTGCTCGTCGAGTGGATCGTATACCGGTCCGCGACCGAGGCGAAGCGACCGTTTCTCGTTTCTTTGACCGCAAACGCCGCGTCCTACGGTGCGGGACTGCTGATCACAGCATTTCTGTTATGAGGGGGAGATCTGTATGCTGCGTATCCTGTATGACGAAATCATCGAACCGATCGACCCGCCGGGCGATCCCACGCTCCGGTGGGTGCTCGGGATCGTCGCCGCGGGCGCTGCGATCACAGCGGTCGTGATCGTGCTTTTGTCAAAGAAGAAGAAAAAAGGAGGACAATAAACATGCGTATCTTTGGGGATATTCCCGTCGAGCCGTTCGATCCGCCGGTGGAACCGCAGACAGCGGGCAGCCCGCTCTGGTGGATCGTCGGGATCGTTGCCGCCGTCGCCGCGATCACCGCGATCGTGATCGTGCTGCTTGTGAAGAAAAAGAAACAGGGCGGTGCATGAGCATGCGGATCGTTCCGGATCATATCACGAATCCCTTTGAACGCCTGCCGGACGCGCCGATGCTCTGGATCGTCCTCGGGATCTTCGCAGTCGTCGCCGTGATCACCGTCGTGCTGATCGTCCTGCTGAAAAAGAAAAAGGGAGGCAAATGAATATGCGTATTCTGCCGGATGCGGCGCTGCCGCCGTCTCTCGCTGTGCTTGAATTCTTACACGAGCACATTGTTTTGGTGTGCGGCATCATCCTTGCCGTCGCAGCGATCACAGTCATGCTGATCGTTCTTTTGAAAAAGAAGAAGGGAGACAAATGAACATGCTGCTTTGGGGCGATCCCGTGACGCCGGCGGAAGAATTTCGCTATATCACCACCCATATGCTTCTCCCGATCCTCGGCATCGTCGCGGTCGTCGCCGTGATCACCGTCGTGCAGATCGCAGTTTTGAAAAAGAAGAACAAACATAAAGGAGAATAAGAAATGAACGCAAGAGCATTGAAACAGATTTTCAAGGACACCGATTTCGTCCACCGCAGCGGCACGCCGGAGGAGCTGCGCGTTGCGGAATACCTGAAGGCGCACTGCGAAGCGCTCGGCGCGGCGGCGCGCATCGAAGCGTTCCCCGTGCCGATGGGCGAGATCGAGGAATCGCACGTGTACGCCGACGGCAAAGAGATCCCGGCAAAGGGCTTCTTCTGCTGCGGCAGCGGCGAGATCGAGGGCGAGCTCTACTACATGCCC
>CAMVGD010000035.1 GCA_947166925.1 uncultured Clostridia bacterium
GCAGGTCCTTTCGCATGTGAATCTTTCGATCGAACCCGGTAAAAAGCTTGCGCTTGTCGGACCCTCCGGCGGCGGCAAGACGACGATGTGCCATCTGTTGATGCGTTTCTACGACGTACAGGAAGGCGCGATCAAGGTAGACGGCGTCGATGTGCGCGATTATACGCAGGAATCGCTGCGCAAAAACATCGGTATCGTACAGCAGGACGTGTTCCTGTTTGCCGGCTCGATCCTGGAAAACATCCGCTACGGCAGGCTCGACGCGACCGACGAGGAAGTCGTACAAGCGGCGATCCGCGCGCACATTCACGATGAGATCATGCAGTTCCCCGATCAGTATCAGACCGAGGTCGGCGAACGCGGCGTGAAGCTGTCCGGCGGTCAGAAACAGCGCATTTCGATTGCGCGGCTGTTCCTCAAGAATCCGCCGATCCTGATCCTCGACGAAGCGACGTCCGCGCTCGATACCGTGACGGAGTATGACATTCAAAAGAGCTTCGACGATCTTTCCGAAGGACGAACGACGCTGATCATCGCGCACCGCCTGTCCACCGTGCGCAATGCGGACGAGATCGTCGTGATCGACAAGCTCGGCATTCGTGAACGCGGTTCGCACGACGAGCTTGTTCAAAAGAACGGACTGTATGCGACGTTCTATCGGACTACTCTGAAAGATTGAATAACATGTAAATATTATCGTAATACGATAATTGAATATTGACATTCGACCGATTTGTGGTAGAATCAGAGAAAAGGAGGTTCTTATGAAACGCTTTTCTCTTTTTCTTTCGTACGCTTTTTGCGTCATAGCATTCGTCGTATTTTTTATGATGTGTATCGCATTGCCGGTGCTGGGAATTGAACGCATCGCTACCGTTCCTCATGCGGCGGACCATGCGTTTATCAATTATCTGCTTTCATATCTGATCCTGATCCTTGTTCTGATATCGGACGTCTTTCTGTTTATGCTTTTGTACAGCATCCGCCGAGATCGGTTCTTTACGGAACGCAGCGTCCATCTTCTGCAGAACATTTCATGGGCTGCTGTCGCCGCAGGGTTTCTTGCCATTCCCCTGTTCTTTTTCTTCATTCGTGAAGCGCTCTTTATCTCGTTTATTGCGCTGTTTCTCGGCGTCGTTCTGCGGGTCGTCGCGGACGTCATTGAAAAAGCTAACGAGATCAAAGAAGAAAACGACGCGACGATCTGAGGTGCAGCTATGATCATTGTAAATCTTGACGTCATGATGGCGAAGCGCAAGATGTCGCTGAACACGCTGTCGGATAAAGTCGGCATCACGCTTGCAAATCTTTCGATCCTCAAAAACAATAAGGCAAAGGCGATCCGCTTCTCCACACTCGACGCGATCTGCAAAGCGCTGGATTGCGACGTGTCCGATATCCTTGCTTTTGAGCCGGATTCCTCCCCCGTTCCCGAACCGCAAACCGTAAAACCTGCAGAAAGGAGCCGTTGGAACGATTATGGAACAACCATTATTGACCCCACAAATGAGCTGTGATCCGATAAACGGCAATCCAGCAAAGAAAAACGCACCATGGAAAAAGCTGTTGCTTGTTCTTTTGATCCTTTTGCTGCAGATCGGTTGTACAAAAGATCTACTGCAGGCATTCAGTCTGTTCGCATTCATTGCGATCAGCGACAACATGCCGGGTAATCTTACAGATCGCGACAGCGTTGTGGACCTGTATCGGGAAAACGAAGAAGCATTCTTGAAAGCCGCCGAAACAGGCAGCTTTGAAGATCTCAAAGATATCTTCGGTGTTTCGGACGTTCATCTCAACCGCGATTATGTCGATATCTATTGCGGCGGAACAGGAATGGCTCCCAGTTCATCGTATTACGGCATCTTCTATTCCGAAAGCGACGATCTCTGTGCGATCGACGTTGCACCGGGCGATTCATCGGCTCTGACCGAACGGGACGGCGGCTTTTCCTGGGAAGAATCCGGCGGCGACAACTCCTATTATGTCGAACCGCTCGGCAACCATTACTTCTATTATGAAGCGCATTTTTAAGGATTGTGTAAAAACCGGAATTGGCATAGGACTCATAGTATTGGAGGCAGAGAGATGCAGCGACGTATCATGATTGTACTGTGTATTATCCTAGCGGTATTATGTGGATGTACAGATACTAATCGAGGATTATACTCTTCTTACATAGCAAAGCAGCATTTTGAGGAGCATTATTCTGAATTAGAAACAGCAGCTTTATGGATGAAGGACAATCCCAACATATGGTTTGTTTTTAAAGGCGAAGATAGTAAACGAGACTCTCGAATATATACGCAAATAGAGGGATATTCCGTTTTCTCAACCAACCTCTTGTCTCAAGCTGAAATAGACGGAATAAAGACTAATATGCTTCCGGCTTTTTCGGATACATTATTGGAATCCATCAGAAGACAACCAGAAGGGTTTGCCCAGTATGTTTTTTTCATTTATCAACGTTCGATATTCGATCCATCCTATGAGATAGCAAAAGAAATACAGAGGTATGATATTGGGCAATTGACTGATAAAAGCTATTATACTGAGGAAATTGACGTTCAAAACAATTGGTATATTGTAGGTTATTCCGGATGAACACGTTTTCATGATTATCGAATGATTGTATTGGAGGCAGAGAGATGCAGCGACGCATAGTAATTGTACTGTGTATTATTCTATTTGTCTGTACCATTGGTTGTAATAAACTCTTTTACCGAGGACGCGGAGACTGGGAAATCAATTTAGTGAACGGTTACAGAATAGATCATTTTAACGCATCTGAGATTAAACTTTGCAAAAAGCAGAACAAGTATTTTGAAGTCGTGATTGAAAACTATTATGTTACAGCATATTCAATGAAAGAGGAATATGTCTTTTTAGAAGGGATACAGACAGCAGGAGAATACATTACTGATCAAGAAAAGGAAACGCGGATCCTTAGCTATTACGCGCTCGATACGACAGACGACAGCGTGATCGGTCCGTTTGATACCGCAGATGAATTATCAAAAGCGCTTGACCTTTCCGGGATCGACTGGACGCCGGTCACCGATCCGCCGGATCTGCCGAACGTGAACTATTAAAAAGAAAGTGTCCCGGAGTCGATCCGAGGCACTTCCTTTTTTTGAAATTCAATTATTCTTCGACGGTCTCCGCGGGTTCTTCGGCAGGTTCATCTTCGCCGATCAGCTCCTCATAGAACGCTGCACGGACGAGTCCTCTGAACAGCGGGAGCAGAACCAGTACGCACAGATAGAACAGGACAAGAATGATGATAAACAGAACACCGACGTAAGGGATCCTGCAGAGCAAGCCGAGGATCAGCATCGCAACGACGATCATGACGCCGACAACGAAATCTGCAAGGAACATCTGTCCCTTGTGTCCGTTTGTCTTCTCGATCGAAAGCTCTCTTGCCTGCAAGGCGTTGAGCTCCGGCTTCTTCACGAGGATATACGGGATCAGACCGTGCGCATAGCTCTTGATGATCGCAAAGATCGGTCCGACGATCGGGATCAGCGCCCAAAGGAAGATCCACAGATACGACCAGCCCATGCCGGCAAGAACACGCTTCATCGTAGGCCAGTCCTTAAAGGTCTCAAACAGCTCGTGGCAGTAAACCTGCTCTCTGTGATATCCCTTCAGGAAAATCGCGGCGAGCGAAACCGTGAACAGCATCGAGATCGCAATGGCGATAGCCGGGATCGCAACGCCTGCAAGCGAGCCGCCGACGACGATCAGCAGCGATCCGAGCAGCGAGATACCCCAAAGACGGAACGGCTTTTCCCTCAGGGCTTTGAAAGCTTTGGCGGAGATCCCCCCAAACAGCGGGCCGCTTTTTTCTTTCGGCGCCTGCGTTACGGGTTCGGACGCCGCCGGAGCACCCGTAGGTTCACCGCAGTTGGGGCAGAAAGAAACATTGTCTTCCAGTTGATGTCCACATTTCCTGCAAAATGCCATGTCATTTTCCTCCTCTGTCTCTTTAAGCAATTTGCTTTATAGTATTATAGTACAACCCGTCGCAGGATGCAATCGGTTTTTATATAAAATTGTCGGATCATATAGAAAAAGTCAAACCTTGCTTTCGTCAAAATCGATCATGATGGAAGCCCGCTTCGGAATCAGCTTGCGAAGACGAACGCCGGCTGCGTTGAACAAGCGCTTTGACGCACGGTTCATCGGCGTGTTGTTGTATTTATCGGAAAGATAAACGACTTCTTTGATGCCGCACTGGATGATCGCTTTTGCGCACTCGTTGCACGGAAACAACGCCACGTAGATGCGGCAGCCCTGCAAAGAGGCGCCGTCGTTATTCAGGATCGCATTCAGCTCGGCATGGCAGACGTACGGATATTTCGTATCATACGGCTCGCCTTCGCGATCCCAGGGGAACTCGTCGTCGCTGCAGCCGATCGGGAACCCGTTATAGCCGACCGACATGATCTTGTTGTTTTCATTGACGATGCATGCGCCTACCTGCGTGCTCGGGTCCTTGCTGCGGTATGAGGACAGCAGCGATACGCCCATAAAGTATTCGTCCCAGGAAAGATAATCCGTGCGCTTGTTCATAATGCCCCCTAAGCTCATAGATGTGTTATTCTGTGTGTATGCGAAGATTCCGAAGATGTTCTGCCGGTTCCGTTCGGACTGCGATCGGTCAAACGGATCCCATGTCTTCCGGTATTTCCAAAGGAAGGGTCGGAAGCTCGCTTAAATTGTGCAGACCGAATTTATGCAGGAAGGTGTCGGTTGTGGCATAGAGCATCGGTTTTCCGATGACGTCTTTTCTGCCGACGGCAGCAATCAGTCCGAGTTTCATGAGCTGGCTGATCGCATACTCGCAGCGAACGCCCCGGATGGACTCGATCTCCGCGCGCGTGACCGGCTGTTTGTAGGCAACGACCGCAAGCGTTTCCATGATCGACTGAGAAACGCTTTTCTTCTGTTCCGGCTGCAGCAGCGCCTCGACGTACTGAATATACGCGCGGTTCGATACAAGCTGCGCGGTATCGTCTGTCGTCATGAGCGTGATGCCGCGTCCTTCCTCGCGATACGTCATCTCCATCTCGTACAGCAGCGCCTTGACCGACGCCTCGTCCTGATCGAGCACGCGTGCGATCTCCGTAATCAGCACCGGCTCCCCCGCAACGAACAGGATACATTCAATGATCGCAGCTTTCTTCTTTTCCATCAATCCTCTACCTCATCCATATAAACGGTCTCTCCGTCGTTGTCCGAAAGCGCTTTGGCGCGTATGTAGATCGGCGCAAACGTCGCGCCCTGCGTGATGTGGACTTCACCCCTTGCCAGCATCTCCAAAAGCGCCATAAAGGTAACGACTTTTTCCAAACGCGAGCTCGTATCGCTGAACAGATCCGTGAAACGCACGCGTCCCTCCTTGAGCCTGGTACGCAGATGCACGACACGGTCGCGCACGGTAAACGTATCGGGGCGAACGCTCTGCGTCCGTTCCTGTTTTTCCTCCGTCTCGTCTTCTCTGTTGAGAACGTCGAGAAACGCCTGATACAGGGAATCCAGCGACGCGTTCTGCAGTTCAAATTTCTGCGGCGGAAGCACCACGTCCTCGGGCAGTCGGGTATACGATTTTCTTGCTTCCTCGAACCGATTGTGCAGTTCTTCGCTGACTTCCTTGAACGCTTTGTATTCGCGCAGCTGACGCAGAAGCGCTTCCTTCGGATCTTCCTCGTCCTCGTTTTCGATCGGCGGACGCGGCAGAAGGCTTCTTGACTTGATCAGCAGCAGCTGTGCCGCAACCGTCAGAAACGAGCTGGCGCGATCCATGTCGAGCTCGTCGAGATCGTCCATATATGAAAGGTACTGTGCCGTGATCTCGGACACAAAGATATCCTCGATGTTGATCTCTGCCTTGTCTATGAGGTGCAGCAGCAGATCGAGCGGTCCTTCAAATTGGGTAAGCGAAACGCGATATTCTTCCATGGGATCATCCGATATGCAGCGAAAGGTTCATCAGCTGCTGCAGAACATAATCTGTCAGCTTTGAGATCGGATGGAATCCGATCACGCGGAACAGGATCAGCAATCCGATCAGGATAAACTGACCGTATCTGCGGAGGAACAGGAACGCTTTCATAGGAATCCGTCTTGCAAACAGCAATTCAAAGATATGATACCCGTCAAGCGGATAAACGGGCAGCAGGTTAAATATCGCAAGGACAAGATTCAGGCTGACGCCGTACATGATAATATCGATCAGCAATCCGTTTTCAAGCCAGGAATACGATCCTGTCACATACATCCTGAACAGCGGAATGAACGCCGCGGAAAACAGGATCGCAAGCAGCAGATTCATTGTTACGCCTGCAAGGGAAACGATCGCTTCGCCCTTTTTGTAATTGCGATAATTGCGCGGATTGACAGGAACGGGCTTTGCCCAGCCGAATCCGATGAGAAGGATCGCGATAAAGCCGATCGGATCGATGTGCTTCAGCGGATTCAGTGTCATTCTGCCGAGATTCCTTGCCGTATCGTCACCGCACAGATGCGCGGCGTATGCATGTCCCCACTCGTGAAGCGTAAGACTTAACAGCATCACGGGAAGAATGCATCCGAGAAGTTTCAGAAATTCAAGCGGCTCGTGCAAGAGCATATCAAGGTTCAGTAAAATCATGTTGATATTATAAACGAAACTACGGGGTATTGCAAGTGCAATTCCCCCGCTTCTTCATTCGTTTATAAACCGTCGGAACAGGCGTTTCAGGATCTCTGAAAATCCGTTCGCCCGCACAGCCTCCTTCGGATACAGCGCCGCCTCCAGAAGAAGCGTGCCGTCTGCGTCATAGAATGCGATGCTCCCGACCGCATGCTCCGGATCAAGCGGCGCTAAAAGCGTTTCCGGCAAATCGATCCGTTTCTGGGGCTCGCCGCCTTTCTTTTTCATCAGCAGGCTGTATTGCTCCTTTGCGTACAGGTCGACCGCATCCGTCTCTCCCCCGTCCACCGGATAGCCTTCCAGGACCGGCTCATTCGGATCGCATATCGTGTAATACTGGTAATTGGCAAACGCTTCCTCAAACAGCTTTGACGCGGTCTCGAAGCGCGTTTTGCTGTTCTGCGCCCCGATGACCGAACACAGATAGACGGCTTCCCCGCGTCTGCAGGCAAACACGCCGCAGTAACCTTCATTCTTCGAGCTTCCCGTAAACAGACCGATACAGCCCGGCAGCGTCGTAAGCAGCTTGTTCGCGGATGCAAGCTCCGTTTTCCTTCCGTTTGCATGCTCCAGAACGGCATATCGCTCCGTGCAGTATTTCATAAAGGTCGGACTTTCGACGGCGGCCTCTCCGAGCGAGATCAGCTCCTTGCAGGAAAAGGTCATGTAGGTCGCTATGCAGTCGGGCAGCTCCTTTTCGATCCCGACGGATCGCATCGTCAGCTCGATATTGTTGAGAAACACATCCGCAGAACCGAACGCATGCTCGGACAGCGCGACGATCGCATCGCCTGCCGAGATCATCACGGCGGCGCGGATCAGTTCCTTTGCGGCGATCGTTTCCCCTTTTGAAAGATAAGCCGACGGACCTTCGATCGCCGCTGCGTTTGCGCTGACCTTGACCTCCGCGTTTTCGTCGATCAGCCCCTTGTCAAAGGCAAGGCAAAGCGTCAGGACCGCCGGAAGCTTTGTGAGCCCGGCCACATTGAGCCATTCGTCCGCATTGTTTTCCTCGATGATCAGATCCGAATGCATCGGCTTGATGCAATAAGCCACAGAAGGGACGTCCGCACTTGACACAGGCAGGCTCACAACAAGCAGAATAAACGCAAAAAAGAAACAAAACAATTTACGCATCATCATACCCTCCCGAATCAGCATATGCGGATACATAAAGAATAAGACGCCTGAAAGCGTCTTTTTCTTTAATTTCGGTTTGCGTAATACTGATACAGCGTACAGACCATTCCGCCGTTACTGAGCTTTCTGCGGCGGTCTGCAGGCCTTCCGTAAATCGATTCAAACTCGCGGTTGGATGTGATGATGTTAATCTGCCAGTCCGAGATCCGTTGAAATACGTCGTGCATTTCACGGTACAGCGATCGTACAGTTTTGGCGTCGGACAGCCGTTCTCCGTAAGGCGGGTTACAGATCAGTACGCCGTTCCGCCAGTCCGTGGTCAGTTCTTTGACGGGACGGACTTTCCAGTCGAGCATCACGCCGGCTTTCTTTGCGTGCTTTTTGCACAGGTCGATGCAATGCGGATCGACGTCCGAGCCGAGAATGCAGAGCTTGTCGTTTTTTCGCGCATCGCGCGCTTCCTCCCGCGCAAGGCGGAAAACGGACGGATCGACAAAGCGCCACTGTTCGGCGGCAAAGCTTCTCCCAAGCGAAGGCGCGACGTTGTTCGCGATCATGGCGGCTTCGATCGGGATCGTACCGGATCCGCACATCGGGTCGATCAGCGGCGTGTCCGGAAAGAACCGGGACAGCAGGATCAGTCCCGCGCCGAGCGTTTCGGAAAGCGGTGCTGGGACGTTATAGGTCCGATACCCACGCCGCGACAGACCTGCGCCGCAGCAATCGAGCGCCAGCGTGACTTCGTCGCGAAGAATGCCGACCTCTACGATGACCTCCTCATCCGTCTCCGGGACGGCGCTGACGCGATACGACGTCTTCAGCGATTCCACGATCGCTTTTTTGACGATGCTCTGACAGTCCGATACGGAAAACAGCGTGCTCTTTGCGCTCTTGCCGTTGACATGGATCCTCGTTTTCGGCGTAAGATAACGATTCCAGGGCAGCGCTTTCGTCCCTTCAAACAATGCGTCGAAGGTGTCCGCGCGAAACGTACCGATCGTCATCAGCAGCCGTTCCGCCGTTCGCAGCCACAGCAGCGCCTTTGCCATTTCCGCATACTCTCCGGAAAACCTGACGCGCGCGTCGAGCGTTTCGGTGTCGAGAATACCGAGCTTATGCAGCTGAAATGCGACCGTGGATTCCAGTCCGATCTTGGACGTTGCGATAAATTCCATGTCAGGACTCCTTTTCCCTTTGCATCGTAGTGAGCACGCGTTTCAGCGCGTTTTCGAGCCTGCGGGCAGAAACGTCGAATACATCGAGCAGCACGTCGGGACCGATCGACGTTGTCTGCAGCGCGCCGAGCCCCATCATGATGAAAGCGGCGGCAAGCGCATCCTCCTGCGGCCGTGAAATATGCGGCAGTTTCCCGTCCTTGAAGCACGATACATAGAAGAAGAATATGCGTGTCGCGACGTCGCACAGATCGTTCGGAATCGTAAGCTCGCTGTAGCGGATATTCTCACGGACCAGAGCGGGAAACTCGGAGATCATGTTCATAACGCTTTCGTAACTCACCGGCAAATGCTGCGGAACGACCATCGGACGCGCGATCCCGTACTGCCATTCGCCCTGATAATACAGGGAAAACGGCGGTTTCGCCTCCATGCCGAGCAGCAGTCCGAAGATGAACTGCTTGTCCTCGTCCGATTGATCGAAGCGGATCAGAAAGGACCGAAGCGTGCGCTCCGCGTCCGGGTTCTGCAGGATCGAAAGCATCTTTGCCGTCCCGCGCAAAGACGGCGACAGCGGGCTGAACAGCGCCCATTTCAGGATCGAACGGAATTCTTTATCGTTGTTCCATGCCTGCCGTACAGCTTCGACTCCGGCTGTCGCCACGTCGCGGATGCGGCGCTGACGAATGACTGCTTCCCGAAGCGGAACGTCATAGTTGATCGTCCAGCCGCGTTTGAAATCGGCTTCGGAATCCTCCCGGATATGTTTTTTATAATAGCAGGCGACCGAGTCGTCCTCGTTCCGCTGCACAAGATCGTCATAGATCTGCTCGGCGTCGCGTCTTCTTCCCTGTACATAGTAGCAGAAGGCGAGCTGATGCAGCATCTCGGTATCGTACGGGAGCGCGTCGCGCAGCAGCTCGAGCGCATATTGCGCGCGCTCGTATTCCCCGATCTCCATCAGGATAGGCGCGGCATACCCGAGCTCCTCCGGTGAACAGTCGCCGTCGATCAGGATCTTCTTGCTTTGCTCCTTCGCCTCGCGTTCCTGCTTCTGTACATGATATAAAAGCGTCATCAGAGCGTTCCCGCGAACGCTTTTGCTGTTGCGCTTGAATAAATTGAACAGTCGTTTTCTGGCTTCGTCATACTCACGCAGGGAGAAATGCATGATGGCAATCTCCATGTCGAGTATCTCGCTGTTCGGATACTGATCCGAAAGGGACAGCAGAAGCTGCATGCTTGCCTCGTCGTTGCCGGAGATGTACATCGATTTCGCGCGATGGATCGCATCGAGCAGCGCGATGTCCTCCGTCCCCGTCAGTCCGATCTGCGTTTCAAGCTCCGGCGCGTCCTCAATGAGCTCGATCAGATCGAGCGCGCGATCCGCATACGGTCCGTCGGGATCCTTTTCGACGCAGAGATGCAGGCATTGCTCCGCTGCACGAAATTCTTCAAGTCCCATAAAGACGGATGCGATCCCGAAAATCATTTCGGAGGAATTGCGATTGCTGTCGTTGAGCGAAGACAGAAGCACCGAGAGGCTTTCCTCAAAGCGATGCATGCGGTACAGCGTCTCGGCAAGCGCAAGGATATACTCCTCACGCGTCGGATCCGCTTCATACGCCTTGCGCAGATACTGCTCTGCTTTTGAAAGGTCCTCCGGTTCGGTGAGATACTTGCTTCCGCGCTGATAATAGAATTCTGTGCTCTGCTGAAACGGTACGATCACGCCCGTTTCACGTTCGTCAGTCATCTGTTCCTCCGTTGTCCGATGCTTCGGCTAAAAGCGCTTCGAGCGCCTGCCGGTCAAAATGATACGTTTTCCCGCAGAACTGACAGGTCAGCTCCGCCTTGCCGTCCTGATCGATGAGATCGCGAAGCTCCGTTTTGCCGATCGAGATGAGTGCGCGTTCGAGCCGTTCTCTCGAGCAATCGCAGGAAAACGCGGGCGTGAGTCGATTGGTATACTCGGCGTCAAGATCTGTAAACAGATCCCTTAGGATCGCTTCGAGCGGTTCTCCCTCGGCTATGCGCGTTCCGATCGAAGGAATGCGGTCTGCGATCCGCATCACACGGTCGACCGCCTCGTCGGAACAGTTCGGCATCGTCTGGATCAACAGACCGCCGGCGCCCGTCACAAACGCGTCCGACGCGTTCTCGTGCACGCCGAGATAGACGATCGAGGGCTGCTGTTCGCTGACCGTAAAATACTGTGCGAAGTCCTCCGCGATCTCGCCTGAAATCAGATTGCACATGCCGACGTACGGTTCCTTGAGCCCGAGATCGCGGATCATCGTCAGCTTGCCCGAGGCGCCGATATAGCCGCGCACATCCAGCTTCCCGTCCGAACGTAGCGGCAGCTCGACGTCCGGATTGGTCGCGTATCCTTTCACAAGTCCCCCGTTGCGTCCCACGCAAACAAGATTGCCGGAGGGTCCGTTGCCTGCGAGCACGGTCGTTACCGTGTCCGATGCGCTTTTGCAGAGGGACGCGACCATGGAGGTCATCAGAAGCTGGCGTCCGAGCGCTGCAGTCGCAACGCGGGAAAGGCTATGCGTCTGCTGCGCATCTCTGACAAGCTGCGTACCGTCGATCGCCGCAAACCGAAGCGCACGGTCGACGAGCATGCCGTGTATGATCTGATCCTGCTTCATGTCAATTCCCCCTTATCGCAGCGAACTGGATCCGTTCGCTGTCGCGTGCGACCGGTTCGCGTGTAAAAGCCCGATATACACAGATATTGCAAAAGCCGGCTTTCAGAAGCGCTTTCCGAAGCTCCTCGACCGTGTGCGCGCGCTGCATATGCGTTTCGGAAAAGCGGTCATACTGTTCTCCGTTCTTCACAAACCCCGTCAGAGACATCTCGCAAAGCCTGCTGATCGGGTCGTAATTGTTCTTCCAGATATACGCGTAATCGTCCGTCTCCTCTGTAAACGTGTTCGTACCGAGCACCTTCCGGAATTTGTACGGCGAGGAGATGTCGAACAGGAGCATCCCGCCCGGTTTGAGGCAAAGCGCGGCATGCGTAAAGAAGGACGAAACATCCTTCATGGATGTGAGATAATTCACGCCGTCGCAGACGCATACGATCGCGTCGATCTTCTTATGGATCTTGAGCTTTCTCATGTCCTCGCAAATGAATATAATACTCCTTGCGCCGTACTTGTATGCGTTGTTTCTCGCCTCCATCAGCATTTCGGGAGACGCGTCGTTGCCCGTTACGTGATACCCGAGCTTGAAGAGCCGTATCGCATTCGCGCCGGTGCCGCATGCGCAGTCCATGATATCGTGCGCGCCGTTCTCCTTCAGAAAGGTATCGAGATACGCGATCCATGCGTCACGGTCGACGTCGTGCATCATCTGATCGTATGCATGCGCAAATGCGCTGTATTGACGGTTCATGATTCCTCCAATCCCTCGGCGATCTTCATCAGCCTGTCCAGCCGATGATACATGCCGGATTTCTGAATTTCAGCGAGATCCGCAAGCTCCTGCACGCTTGCGTCGGGATACGAGACCCGAAGCTGCGCCGCCTGCTGCAGGCTCTGCGGGAGCGAACGCAGACCGATCTTTCGGTCTATCAGCGCAATCGCAGCCTGCTGACGGATCGAGGCGACGACCTGCTTGTCCAGGTTTGCGGATTCGCAGTTGTTGGTCCGGTTGATATAGTTGCGCATGTCCTTTTCCACTCGTACGTTTTCAAGAGCAAGCGCGGAAGATGAAGCGCCGATCAGCGCAAGCATGCCGCTGACGTCGTCGCCGTCCTTCAGATAGACGAGAAATCTGTCGCCGTTCCGGACTGAGATCTTTGCGGGAAGGTTAAAGTCCCGTATGATCTGCGCAGCGGCGTCGGCGACCGGCCGCGAACGGAAAACAAGCTCCATATGATATCCTCGCTTCGGATCGACGCAGCTGCCGCTTCCCAAAAAGCATCCGCGCAGAAACGCACGCTTGTTTTCCTCGTTGGCAAAAACGCACGGCGGGATTTCGGACATGAGCCGGATCCCGTTTTCGGTCTGTACCATCGCGCCGGAATCCTGCATCAGCCGATCGATCTCTTTGCCGGAAAGCGTGACCCCATAGATCGGCTTTCTGCGATGCTCGACCTGCTTCTCCTCCACGACAGCATCCGCATCGTACAGGCTCAGCGCAATCGACGCGATATGCTTTGCCGTGCCGGGATTCTCGGTATGATAAAACAACGCCGGACGTTTCGAGATGCGGATCCCGCCCGCGGTAAACGTCGCACCTGCAAGCTGGCAGAGCCGCTGTTCCGGATTCCTGACCCGTATGCGGATCAATTCGTCTTTGCAATCAGATGAAAAGCTCATGATTTCTTCTTATCCATGCGATGTTCGATGTCCTGCAGCTCGCGCGTGATATCGCGGTGATAGATCCGCACGGCATGTCCGCGCAGTCTGAGACGTTTTGCCATTTCCTCCGCTGCGGCGACGGAACGATGTCTTCCGCCCGTACAGCCGAAGCAGATGCGAAGGATATGCTTGTCCTGCTTTTCAAACAGCGGAAGGATGTCCGTCACGCACTTTTCCAAATGATCGAGGTATTCCATGACGTACGGCTGGCTCAGGACAAACGTACGGACCTTTTCGTCGAGCCCGGATAAATACCGCATGTCTTCATAATAGAACGGGTTCTCGACAAACCGCATATCCACGACCATATCCGCATCGACAGGGACGCCGCGCTTATATCCGAAGCTCGACAGCACCAGCGCCATCTGTTCCCGATCCATTTCCGGAACGAATTTTTCGAGGCAGGAGGACAGATCTCTTGCGGCGATATCGCTTGTATCCAGAATGAAATCCGCCGCATTGCGAATGACGGTCAGGTATCCGCGTTCCGTGCGCACGCCCGATTCCGCTTCGCCGGACAAACCGAGCGGATGGCGCTTCCTCGTTTCGTTATAGCGGCGTTTCAGCACGTCGTCGCGCGCGTCGAGAAACAGGATCTTATACGGTACGTTCAGCCGTTTAATCTCGTGAATGACCATCTCGGGGCTGCGCGACAGAAGGCTTTCGCGCGAATCGAGCGTGACGGCCGCCCGTCTGATCGGCGGATTTGCGTTCTCACAGAGTGCAGTAAACTCGCCGAGCATGGGCGACGGAAGATTATCCACGCAGAAAAAGCCCATGTCTTCGAGTGATTTGAGCGCAAGCGACTTGCCCGCGCCGCTCATTCCCGTGACGATCAGAAGATCCATAACCACACCACCTTCAGATTCGTTTGATTTCCGGTTCAAGCATCACGCCGGTCTCCCGGAGGACCGTCTGCTGCACATACGCGATCAGCGCGGAAATATCCCGTTCGGTCGCATCGCCGATATTGACGATGAATCCCGCATGCTTCGGAGATACCTGCGCTCCCCCGATCGTATATCCCTTCAGTCCGCACCGGTCGATCAGCGCGCCTGCAAAATGTCCCTCCGGCCGTTTGAACGTGCTTCCTGCGGACGGCAGCTCCAGAGGCTGCTTTTCACGGCGTTTTTCCATGCAGCGCTGCATGGTTTCGTATGCCGTACCGTCGTCCGGACGAAGCGAGAAAGCCGCTTCGAGAGCGATCGCGTCCGGAAAAGCAAAAGCGCTTCTCCTGTAGCCGAGATCGCAGTCCCGTACGTCGATCCATCGGTCTTCGCCGTCTTTCAGAATACGGATCCGCTTCAGGATCTGCTTGATCTCCCCGCCGTAAGCGCCGGCGTTCATGGCGCAGGCGCCGCCGACCGTACCCGGAATGCCGCACAGACATTCCATGCCCATGAGTCCGTGCCTGACCGTATCCTTGGCGAGCGCTGTCATGGAGGTCCCGCAGCAGGCGATCACTTCCGTACCGTGATAGATCGGTTCGTGAAACGGCGTGTCGAATCGGATGACGCATCCGTCAAAGCCCTGATCGGAAGCAAGGATATTGGTCCCTTTTCCGAGCAGCGCAAGCGGTAGCCCGTGTTCCTTCGCAAAGGAAACAGCTTCTGCAATCGCTTCATAGGATTGCGGATACAGGACAAACCGTGCCGGTCCTCCGACGCGAAAGCTTGTCATTTCGGAAAGCGGGATATTCTGTTTTGCGCGGAACGATTCCGGCATTTCTTTATGATCCCAATTCATTGCCATGTTATTATTATAGCAAACTAAAAAGCGCTGCACAACACCTATCTGCAACATTCGCGCAAACGATTTGTGAAACGCGTGTGCGCGTCCGGATCGCCCGCAAGAGAGAGCGCCGCATCCTCGCACAGCGCATCGTATTCGGCATACCATCGGAACGGATCGACCGTTGCGACGGATTCGTATTGCCGGAAAACGCGTTTCAGAACAGGATCCGGCGGGGCGTTTCTGATATCCGCCCGTACGGAAAGCAGCCCGAGCGCGTTCAGCGTCTGCTGCGATTCCGGAGACAGCAGAAACGCTGCGAAATCAAGGATGACTTCCGATTTCTCACGATCCGTTTCCCGGTCGATCCCAAGCCAGCAGACCGCATCGGTAAAGCTGTCGATCGGTTCGATCCCGGCAAGCGTGAAACCGTCCCGGTACCGGATGAGATCGCCCGCGCGCCGCAGATCGAGATAAAGCGTATCGGCGTCCTCCTCCGAAGACGATCGCATTTTCGCGTCGGTCCGCGCCGCAAGGATATCGTTTGCGTAATATGCTTCTTCGTGCGCTGCGCCCGGTGTTTTGTCCAGTCTGCAGTAGCCCGTATAACAGTACGGCAGGCAGCGTTCCGTCTGAAACAGTCCGTCGCGATATGTAAATCCCAGATCGGGGACCGTCGTCAGCCGGTCCGCGTAGAGCGTCCCCGAGAAGAACGAATATGCGTCCGGCCTTCTTCCGTTTTCCATTCGTTCCCAAAAGTGCTGCTCGTCCATTCCTTCGATCTCGATATACGTTCCCTTATGCTTTTTCTCATACGCTTCCGCACGTGTCCGAAGCCATTGCGTCAGGCTGCCCGTATACGGCCGGTGACGAACGATATGATACAGAACGATCGATCCGGTATACCGGTCCGTCGGACGGACAAAGCGCGCGTCGACAAAGGACGCCTGCGCGCCTTCGATCAGATCCTTCGGCGAAAACAAAAGGAAACAGATCATACCGATACATAATCCAATACGCAGAATCTTCATGCTGCATCATATTCGACAAAAGAACATCTTAACCGCAAAAGCTTGTCCTTTTTCTCAAAAGGATGCGGATCGGATATGTCGTATTTATATTTGAACCAGAATCGGAGGTAAAAACTTATGGAATTGAATGCACAGAAGCGCGGCCCGATCCTGTCGGTACAGCTGTCCGGAGAATTGGATCACCACAGCGCCGAACAGACACGGATCATGCTGGATACCCTGCTGCGCGACGTAACCGTACATGAGCTCGTTCTCGATCTTTCCGGCATGACCTTTATGGACAGCGCCGGGCTCGGCGTGATCCTCGGACGTTTCAGAAAGCTGTCGATGCGCGGCGGCAAGGTTACGGTAAAGGGCATGAATGCGTCGGTTGACCGCATTTTCCGGATGTCGGGGCTGTACGCGATCGTAGAAAGGCAGTAAGGAGGCACGGTATGCACAACGAAATGGAAGTACGATTTTTATCCCTCTCCGGCAACGAAAGCTTTGCGCGTGCTGTTGCAGCCGCCTTCGCCGCACAGATGAATCCCGGGATTGAAGAATTGTCCGATATCCGCACGGCGGTGTCGGAAGCGGTTACGAACGCGATCATACACGGCTACGACCAGGCGCCGGACAATATCGTTACGATGCAGATGGAGATCGAGAACGACGACCTCACCGTGATCGTCAGGGACGACGGATGCGGTATCGGCGATATCGAGCTTGCGCGCAAGCCGTTCTTTACGTCAAAGCCGGAGCTTGAACGGTCCGGGATGGGCTTCTCGGTCATGGAGGCGTTCATGGACTCCGTGGAGGTGCAGTCCGCCGTCGGCAATGGCACAGTCGTCACGATGCGAAAGCGCATCCGTCATGGAAGCTGACCGCGATTCAATACAGGAAAAGATCCTGCTTGCCCAAAGCGGCGATAAGGAGGCGGAACAGCGGCTTGTTGCGGAAAACATGCCGCTTGTTTCCGCTGTCGTCAAGCGGTACATGAACTGCGGACACGATGCGGAAGATCTCCGTCAGCTCGGTTCGATCGGTTTGCTCAAAGCGATCCGCAGGTTCGATCCCTCCTATAACGTATGTTTTTCGACCTATGCGGTGCCGCTGATCGCCGGAGAGATCCGAAGGTTTCTGCGAGACGACGGGATCATAAAGTTTTCCAGAAGCGCAAAATCGCTTGCCATGCGCGTCCGGCATGCGCTGGAGGAGGATCCCGACCTGACGATCAATACGCTGTCTGAGCGCATGCACGTTTCGCGCGAGGAGCTTGCGGCAGCTTTCGCGAGCGACTCCCCCGTCTGTTCGCTTGACGAACCGCTGTCCGACGGAAGCGGAAACCGGTTCGACCGGATCGGCACGGACAGCGAGGAGGAACAGTCCGTCCGTAAGCTGTCGCTCGACGCAGCGCTCGATACGCTTTCTCCGCGTGAGCGACTGCTGGTACAGCTGCGGTTTCGGGAAGACAAATCGCAAGCCGAGGTCGGCAGGCTGCTCGGCGTTTCGCAGGTGCAGGTCTCACGGCTTGAAAAAAAGATCCTGTCCGCGCTGCGGAACAGGATGCAGGATTAGCGCTTGTCGCCCGAGGAGATCGCTTTCTCCTCCCCGCGGAACAGCCTTTTGATGTTGTCCTTGTGCCGGATCAGCAGCAGCAGTACAACGGGCGTGACAAAGAACATCAGGTATGGATCCGCATGTCCGGTCGCCCAAACGATATAGGTGCCGATGAGGTACGCGATCGCAGTCAGGATAGATACGAGCGATACGCGTTTCCATGCGAAGAAGACGATGATCGCAATGACCGTCGAAACGAGAGCCGCCTGCCAGCAAAGGCACCAGGTCATGGCATATGCGGAAGCAGCGCCTTTTCCCCCGCGGAATTCAAACAGAATCGGATAGCAGTGACCGAACACCGAGCACGCGCTTGCGATATAGCCGCCAAGCAGCACGGAAACGGCGGCGTCCGACGGATTGACCGGAAAGAGGCTGCCGAGGAGCCTGCCGATGAAGAAAGCGCCGACACATTTACCGGCGTCGCCGAGGAAGGTCAGAAGCCCGTAATACTTTCCGTAAACGCGCACCATATTGGTCGTTCCCGCATTGCCGCTGCCGTAAAGGCGCACGTCATCACGGAACTTCACACGGCTGATGATCAGCGCGGTCTGAAAGTTCCCTATGAGATAGCCTATGATGGCGATCGAGGCGATCGCGAGCGCGTTCCAGTCTCCGATCATATGAGACGTTATTCCTCCTTTGTCCGGTTCCGGAACAGGATACGGATCGGCGTTCCGGAGAAGCCGAAGGTCTTGCGGAAGTAGTTGTCCAGATAGCGTTCGTATGAAAAGTGTACCAGCGTCGATTCGTTGACGAAGATCACAAACGTCGGCGGCTGGATCGCGACCTGCGTTGCATAGAACAGCTTCAGCCTTCTGCCGTTCTGCGCAGGCGGTTCGGACATCGAGACCGCTTCGTTCAGCACGTCGTTCAGCATGCCGGTCGGGATCCTGCGTATGCTCTGCGCATAGACCTCCTCAACGAGCTCGAGGACCTTATGTACCCTTTGCCCCGTCATCGCGCTGATGAACAGGAACGGTACATAGCTCATAAAGGCGAGGTCGACCTCCATTTCCTTTTTGAACTTGTCCATCGTATGCGTATCCTTTTCGATCAGATCCCACTTGTTGACGATCACGACCGAAGGTTTTCCTTCCTCATGCACGAAGCCCGCGATCTTGACGTCCTGCTCCGAAAGTCCCTGCTCGGCGTCGCAGACAAACAGCACGACGTCCGCTCTGCGTACCGCAGCGAGCGAGCGAATGACGCTGTACCGTTCGATACTTTCGTCCTCGATCGAGCGTTTTCTTCGGATCCCCGCGGTATCGATCAGCACATACTGCCGACCGTTCTTTTCAAAGGGCGTGTCGATCGCGTCGCGCGTCGTGCCGGGCACATCGGATACGATGACGCGCTCCTCGCCCAAAAGCGCGTTGGTCAGGCTTGACTTGCCGACGTTCGGCTTGCCGACGATCGCGATATGGATGCGCTTGTCTTCTTCCGATTCGTCCGAATCCGGGAAATACGCGCTGACCGCTTCAAGCAGGTCGCCGAGACCGATCCCCTGTCCTGCGGACAGAATATACGGCTCGCCGAGTCCGAGTTCATAGAATTCGTAGATCGCCTCGTGATATTTCGGCGCATCAAGCTTGTTGACGGCGAGCACGACCGGCTTCTTGCTGCGGCGCAGCATCGAGGCGACCTCGCGGTCTGCAGAAGTCATGCCGTCACGTCCGTCCGTCAGAAATATGATCACGTCCGCCGTCTCTATTGCGAGCTCCGCCTGCCGGCGCATCTGCACTGCGATCTTGTCCTCGCTTGCAGGCTCAATGCCGCCCGTATCGATCAGCGTAAATTTACGGTCGAGCCATTCGGCGTCGCCGTAGATGCGGTCACGCGTTACGCCGGGCGTATCTTCGACGATCGAAATGCGTTTGCCTGTCAGCCGGTTGAACAGGGTCGATTTGCCGACATTCGGTCTGCCGACGATCGCAACCAAGGGTTTTGCCATAGTTTACTCCTCAAACAATTCAGAAATGAGTTCAGTTCCGTCCGAAAACGTCCTGATCGAAACGCCGAGCGCGGATTCGACGTCCGAAAGCGTCATTCCGTCCAGAAAGACGTCCTCGGTCTCCCGCAGCATATTCTTCGGGATCAGCAGCGGGTCGAAAAGCCGCTTGTCCGTAAGCTCTGAAAGAAGATCGCTTCCGGTCACCAGCCCCGCCACATGCACGTTGCCGCCGAACCAGCGGTTCGGGATCGGATGCAGCTCGGTCTCGATTCCGTACGGGTTCAGTTCTTTGTACAGCTCCAGAAAGAACGGATAGGCAGCCGTGCCGCCCGCGATGGAAAACCGTCTTGGTACGATCCGTTTCTCCTGTTCGGACAGCGCATATCGAAAGTCTTCTTCAAACATGCGCAGAAGCCCGACGCCGTTCTCGATCTGGTCGTATTCTTCGTAGGCTTCCGGTTCCGGCAACGTCATACCCGCATTCAGATACCATTCGTCCGAAAGAAACACAAGCCTTGTTCCGTACTGACGGAGGTATTCCGACTGCAGTGTTTCGACCGTTTCGATCACCGCCCGGCTCTGCTCCGCATCGAACGTCTTGAGCACGGGCAGCCCGTCGCGGAACCGCGTCACGCCGACCGGAACGATCGCAACGGATGCGCAGGCAGGCGCAAGCGCGGACAGATCGGCAAGCGTTCTGTTCAGCACTTCGCCGTCATTCAGGTCCCGGCACAGCACGATCTGCGCATGGAACCGCAGTCCTGCGTTTTTCAGCGCGGTCAGCCGCTCCATGATGCGTCCGGCGGTCGGATTGCGCATGATCTTTGTGCGGACCTCCGGATCGGTCGCGTGCACGGACACATACAGCGGGCTGACGCGGCGTTCGATGATGCGATTGAACTCGGCGTCGGATACGTTCGTCAGGGTCACATAGTTGCCCATGATAAACGACATGCGCCAGTCGTCGTCCTTGACGTTGAGACTGCTCCTCACGCCCTTCGGCATCTGGTCGATGAAGCAGAACAGGCAGTGGTTCCGGCAGGTCATCATACGACTCATCAGCGTCGTCTCGAAGCACAGTCCGAGCGGCTCGTATTCGTCCTTGCGGAGAATGATCGTGACCGGTTCCCCTGCTCGTATGAGATCGAGCTTCAGCGTACGCCGCGCCGTCAGCGCTTCATAATCGATCAGATCGATCACGGGAGAATCATTGATGCACAAAAGAACGTCGCCGCATTGTACACCCGCCCTTTCGGCCGGTGTTCCGTGCTCGACAAACGTGATCGGTTGTCCTTTCGCGCATAATTCCATAATTATACCTTACCACATCTTTCCCGGATTTGCAAGCGCACAAAAAGCCCCGCACGATGGCGGAGCTGTCACTGCATACGACCGGCCGTACTGCGTTCCGCCGCAATCTGATGCAAAACGATCCCCCGACGCTTGATCGGGGGATCGCCTGATGATCGGATTATTTGGATTCCTTGATCGCTGCCTGCGCTGCCGCAAGACGTGCGATCGGTACGCGGAACGGCGAGCAGGACACGTAGTCGAGACCGATCTCGTGGCAGAATTCGACGGACGTCGGATCGCCGCCGTGTTCGCCGCAGATGCCGAGCTCGAGGTCCGGTCTTGCTTCCTTGCCGAGCTTGACAGCCATCTTCATGAGCTTGCCGACGCCGTTCTGGTCGAGACGCGCGAACGGATCGGACTCATAGATCTTGGTGTCATAGTACGCAGTCAGGAACTTGCCCGCGTCGTCACGGCTGAAGCCGAACGTCATCTGGGTCAGGTCGTTCGTGCCGAAGCAGAAGAACTCTGCATCCTTTGCGATCTCATCCGCGGTGAGACAGGCACGCGGGATCTCGATCATGGTGCCGACCTCATACTTGAGCGCGACGCCGGACGCCTTGATCTCCTCGTCCGCAACCGCAACGACGATGTCGCGCACAAAGCGGAATTCCTTGGGTTCGCCGACGAGCGGGATCATAATCTCGGGCTCCATCTTCCATTCCGGATGCTTCTTCTGGACGTTGATCGCAGCACGGATGACTGCCTTGGTCTGCATCTTCGCAATCTCCGGGAAGGTAACCGCAAGACGGCAGCCGCGATGGCCCATCATCGGGTTGAACTCGTGGAGCGACGCGATGATGTTCTTGATCTGCTCAACGGTCTTGCCCTGCGTCTTGGCGAGCAGCTCGATGTCCGCTTCCTCGGTCGGAACGAACTCGTGGAGCGGCGGATCCAGGAAGCGGATCACGACCGGATAGCCTTCCATTGCCTCGTAGATCGCTTCGAAGTCGCCCTGCTGCATCGGGAGCAGCTTGTTGAGCGCGTTCTCACGTTCTTCCACGGTGTCGGAGCAGATCATTTCACGGATCGCCGCGATGCGGTCGCCGTCAAAGAACATATGCTCCGTACGGCAGAGGCCGATGCCCTCTGCGCCGAGCTCGCGCGCTTTCTTTGCGTCGCGCGGGGTGTCTGCGTTCGTGCGGACGGAAAGCCTTCTGTACTTGTCCGCCCATGCCATGATGCGGCCGAACTCGCCCGCGATCTCTGCGTCGACAGTCGGGATGATGCCGTCATAGATGCAGCCGGTGGAGCCGTCGATGGACAGCCAGTCGCCCTCGTGATATTCCTTGCCAGCGAGCGTGAAGCGCTTGTTCTCCTCGTCCATAGCGATCGCGGAGCAGCCGGATACGCAGCAGGTGCCCATGCCGCGCGCAACGACCGCCGCATGGGACGTCATACCGCCGCGAACGGTCAGGATGCCCTGCGCAGCCTTCATGCCCTCGATGTCCTCCGGAGAGGTCTCAAGACGAACGAGAAGGACTTTCTCGCCGCGTGCTTTCCATGCTTTTGCGTCCTCTGCGGAGAAGACGATCTTGCCGCAAGCCGCGCCGGGAGAAGCCGCGAGCGCCTTTGCGATCGGCGTTGCCGCCTTGATCGCCTTTGCGTCGAACTGCGGATGCAGCAGCGTGTCAAGGTTTCTCGGATCGATCATCGCGACCGCTTCCTGCTCGGTGCGCCTACCCTCGTCGACGAGATCGCAGGCGATCTTCAGAGCCGCTTTTGCGGTACGCTTGCCGTTACGGGTCTGCAGCATGTAGAGCTTGCCGTGCTCGACGGTGAACTCCATATCCTGCATGTCGCGATAGTGTCCTTCGAGGATCTTGCAGACCTCGTTGAACTGCTTGAACGCTTCGGGGAACTTCTGCTCCATCTCGGCGATGTGCATCGGCGTGCGGACGCCCGCAACGACGTCTTCGCCCTGCGCATTGGTCAGAAACTCGCCGAACAGGCCCTTTTCACCGGTCGCCGGGTCGCGGGTGAACGCAACGCCCGTGCCGCAGTCGTCGCCCATGTTGCCGAACGCCATCGACTGCACGTTGACCGCGGTACCCCAGGAATACGGGATATCGTTGTCGCGGCGATAGACGTTTGCGCGCGGGTTGTCCCAGGAACGGAAAACGGCCTTGATCGCTTCAAAGAGCTGTACCTTCGGATCGGACGGGAAGTCCTCGCCGATCTTCTCTTTGTATTCGGCCTTGAACTGATTCGCGAGCTCTTTGAGATCGTCCGCCGTCAGATCAACGTCCTGCTTGACGCCCTTCTGATCCTTCATACGGTCGATCAGGACCTCGAAATACTTCTTGCCGACTTCCATAACGACGTCGGAGAACATCTGGATGAATCTTCTGTAGCAGTCCCAAGCCCATCTGGGGTTGCCGGACTTCTTTGCGATAACGCCTACAACGTCTTCGTTAAGACCGAGGTTAAGAA
>CAMVGD010000036.1 GCA_947166925.1 uncultured Clostridia bacterium
AATTCATAAAGAGGGTGTTAAGAAAACGTGTTGCGTTTCTTAACACCCCCTTTTCTTTCGGGAAAAAGCTTACGCGTTTTTTACTCCGCAGGTTTTTCAGAAACCTCCGCGCCGTGTCTGCACAGAAAGCTCCCGACGATCATCATGACGCCGAGGATGATCGACGTGCTGTTGTCAAGGTTCGGATCCGCCACGTCCTTTGCGGCGACATTGAAGATCCCGTGCGCGATCGCTGCGACGATCGCCGTTCCGATCGGAATGCAGATCGCCAGGATACCGAGACGCATCAGTTCCTTCGCGCCGTCAAAGGTGAACGGCGTGCCTGCCGCAAGCTCGTTTTTGAAATAGCGCTCCGCAAACTTTGCAAGGACCGCTTCGCCCGCGCAAAGGATGAGACCCTGCGTCAAAGCGAGATAACAGGTGGAAAGCGTCCATCCCGCTTTCTGCTCGACCAGTCCGCGGATCGTCACGTCGCCGATCCTGAATCCTTCCGGAATGAGCGCAAGACTCGGAATGCCGAGCGCGCACAGCGCCGCGCCGACAATGCTGAGAATGAATACGATCGTGCTGAGAATCCTCCCGATTTTTGCAAGGACCTGCAGCGTTTTCAAGGTCTTTGTTTGCATGGTAATCCCCCCTTTATCAAAATCGGCAGTATCATAACACAGAATGCACCTTGCGTCAATCAACCGGCGTTTGTTTTTGAGAAGCAACGACTCCTTTTGCTCTGCAGCATCCGGGATCAGTATCCGCGGTCCGTATCAATGATCGAACCGTCAACGGCATTGATGATCAGGCATGTATGTTTTTTATAGTAAGCATTACGCCGGGACTCGATCCATTCCGGTTCTTCTGCGGGTACGCCGGGAATCTCCCGCGTCACGTCGTAGTATACGACCCAGCACGGCATTTCGTAATAGTCACGTGTGTTTTTAACATAGACCGTGTACGGTGCAAGCATCATTCGGTATATCTCCACACGGATGACGCAGTCCGCATTCGACGCTTGCCTTCTTTCCACATTAAAGTATTTCATCGATCGCTGCACCCGTTCTTCGACTGTCTCGAACGGGAGCAGTTCCACGTCCGGATTGTCTATGCCGACGATCGTTTTCGGATTGCTGTAGGAAAAATACTGCACGCCCTCGGCGTCTGCAAATATGATGATCTCCTCCGCCCTGATGCGGGGATTCACTGCGAAATCGTCTCCACCTCCGCAGATCAGGTCGCTGCTTGTCGTGACCGGACCTTCCGGAATCGGATATCCGTCATAATCGCGGCGCAGCGTAAACGCCCATCCGTTCGTCAGATACACATCTCTCGTCTGATACACGGCAAGCAGATTCGCCCGGTACGCCGAAGCGGCTCTGAATCCTTTGAAATCAAGCCGGTCAAGCAAAGCATACGCTTCCTCCTCTGCCTGTCTGCGTTCCATTGAAACGTCATGCCACAGTTTTCCGGTCTGCTCATGCGGATCGACGTCGTATTCATACAAGAGGTACCCTTCCGTGTCGTTGTTTCTGCACAGACAGAACCAGTCCTGCCATGCCTCGACGCTGACGGTCTCTCCGGTATCCAGTGTAAACACCGACCGTGCGTTCATGTTCAATCCGTCAAAGCTTTCAATCCGATGCGATCCGGCCGCGTCCGGTGCGTTTCTGATCTGCTCCATATACCAGTTCGTTTGTTTCTCGATCTCCTCAGGGGAAAGCCCCGTTTCGTCGCGGTCTGCCTCCGGGTTTTCCGTTTCCGACCGTTCACGTTCTTCGATTCGCTCGAGATACGCGCGTAGTTCTTCTTCCCAGTATGCTTTCGTTCTGATCTGTTCCTCCTCGCCGACGGGCTTCCCGAGCAGTCTTGCCAGCATGTCCGCAATCGCATCCTTCGTAAACGGGTACGGCTGCGTACGAAAAACCGGATAGCGTCCGTCTGCCCTGCTCACGATTTCCGCATCAGCTTCGATTGTAAGATAGTCCGTAAGCGAAGTGCGTTCCATCGTCCAGCGATCCGGAAACACCTGCGCCGCCTTCGAAACGTCGCTTCCGGATTCCGCCGATCGGGCTACGACGGTGTCCTCAACCGCGCCGGCGATTATCTGCTGCAGCGTGTCGTCGCCCTTATTCACGATGTATTCCTTTTCCGGCGTCGGAAGACATGCACATAAAAGCAAACAAAACAGCAGAGAAAACAGCTTCCGTTTCATCGATTGATCTCTCCTTTCCGTTGATCCGCATCCGACCGATCGACTGCCCGATCGGTCACAACCGGATCGTAACACGGAACTTGTAACGAAGTCTTCACCAAGTTGTATCGGAGTTGTAAAACATTCTTGATTCATTTATACCATTTTTATATCATTTGACTTTCCTGCCGTTCATGTTATAATCGGATTATAAGAAGTCGAAAGGAGACGTTTATGATCCCGTATTCTCAGTTGAATAAGCCCGCCCTTGAGGCAGAGCTCAAAACCGTGAACGAAGCGTTCGAGGCCGTTAAGGCAAAGGGACTGAAGCTTGACATGTCGCGCGGCAAGCCCGGCAAGGCACAGCTCGATCTCTCCAACGATATGCTGAAGGTGCTTCCCGACCGCGAGGATTGTTTTGACGGCGCGCTCGACGTCTGCAATTACGGCAATCTGTTCGGCATCCCCTCCGCAAGAAAGCTCTTTGCCGAGCTTCTGGACGTCAGACCCGAGGAGGTCGTTGTCGGCGGCAGCGCATCCCTGCAGCTCATGTACAACCTGATCTCCACGGCGTTTACGCACGGGCTTCTCCACAGCCCCGAGCCGTGGTCCAAGCGCGGCAAGGTGCGTTTTCTCTGCCCCGCGCCGGGCTATGACCGTCATTTCCGCATCACGGAATTCTTCGGCATGGAGCTGATCCCGATCGCCATGACCGACGAAGGTCCCGACATCGAAGCGGTTCTGCAGTGGATCAAGGATCCGACCGTGCTCGGCATCTGGTGCGTCCCGAAGTATTCGAATCCGGACGGCATCATCTACTCGAACCGCGTCGTCCATGCGCTCGCGTCGATGAAGCCCGCAGCGTCTGACTTTGCCCTGATGTGGGACAATGCCTACTGCATCCATGAGTTTGACGGCGATTTCGTCCCCTTCCCGGACATTCTGAAGCTCTGCGCCGAATACGGCAACGCGGACATGGTCTATGAATTCGCCTCCACGTCGAAGGTCACCTTCCCCGGCGCCGGCATCTCCTGCATGTGCGCAAGCGAGGCGAACCTCGCATATTTCCAAAAAACGCTCGGCGTACAGATCATCAGCTTCGACAAGGTCAATCAGCTCCGTCACGTGCGCTTTCTGAAGGACAAGCCGACGACGCTCGCGCTGATGAAAAAGCACGCGGAGATCCTGAAGCCGCGGTTTGCAGCCGTCTGCGACGCGCTTGACCGCGAGATCGTATCCCGCGGGATCGGTCGGTACAACCGTCCGAAGGGCGGCTATTTCGTGAGCCTGTACTCCATGCCGCAGACCGCAAAGCGCGCGCTGCAGCTTGTCAAGGAAGCAGGCGTCACGATGACCCCCGCCGGCGCGACCTATCCGTACGGTCAGGATCCGTTCGACAGCAACATCCGCATTGCGCCGACGCTTCCGCCGGTCGAGGAGCTCGAACAGGCGATCGACGTCCTCTGTCTGTGCCTCCGGATCGCCGCGCTGGAGCAGTTGATCAAGGCAGTGGCGGAATAACCGCAAATTGTGTCAGAAATCCTTTGACACAGCCTGCATCAAACGCTATAATAGAATTGTAGATTATATATTCACAGGGAGGCGTGTTTCATGGAACTGAAGGACCAAATTCTGCAGACAAAAGAACGTAAAAAGGGCTTTCTGAAGGCGATGCCGGAATCGACGCGTACGCAGGTCGATACCTATACAAAGCTCGACAAGATCTCCAAGAATTACTGGATCCCGATCGCCTGCGGCGTTCTCCTTGCCGTGGTCGGCTATTTGATTGCGTGTCTGAGCGATAAGCCGGGCAGCTGGATCGCAAACCTGATTCCCGCCGTTCTGCTGGTCGTCGGCAGCGTTATCGCAGCGCTTTATATCAAGTCCATGACCAACAAGGCAAAGAAGGCGATCGCGCTCGGCGTACCGGATTACGTCGAAGAACTGAATTCGATCAACGCCCGCCTGCTCGGTCTTGAGAAGGCCGAAAAAGCCCGTGTCGAAGCGGAAAAGCAGGAAGCAAAGGCAAAGGCGCGCGCGGAAGCCGCGCAGCGCGACGCGGAGCTTGCCATGCAGAAGCAGCAGGAAGCGATGCAGGACGCGGCAAAGGCTGCACAGAACGCAAAGGCCGCGCAGGAATCCGCTCCGCAGCCCGAGGAAGCGCCTGCTGCGCCTACGGAGGAATGATCACCGCATAAAAAGCTCTCCCTGCGGAGAGCCCGAAAATGAATTCGACCCGCCGGTTTTCCGGCGGGTCGTTGATTTCTTACAGCTGCGTCAGTCTCTTGGAAATCATGTGTCCCTGATAATTGACGTCCCCCGTCACTTCTTTGATCACGCGGATCTCCGGCGGCAGCTCGACTTCCTCGTCCTTGTCGTTCAGCTGTACGTCCAGGATCGCGCTGTCTGCGTTGGTCGGATATGTATCCACGGTGCAGTAATGCCCTTTATACCGGAAGCAGAACCGGCGCTTGGTAACGGATCCGTACTCCGGATCGACCTCCGCGTTCTTGCGGATGTATTCCTTTTCCGACAGAAGCCGTTCGTTTTCGATGCGCTCCATCGGCGAGATCGGTCGCTTCTCCGTGTAGGAGTAGGATATCGCATTGTTGGATACCACCTTGCGGGTGCGGCGTTCCGTTCCCTTTGCGCGTTCCTTCAGATAGGTCTGGGTAATGATCTGCTCCACCGGTTCATACGCGGCGAGATCGCCCTCGTCGATATAGCCGATCAGGAACTTGCGCTCGACCTGCGCCGGCGGGATCTCGCCGAGGATCGTATAGACCTCGTTCATCGCCTTGCGGATCTTGTTTTCAAAGTTGTAGGAATTGCCGATCACGACGCGATGCTTATGATTTCTCCAGCACATCAGCGTCGCGTCCTCTTTCTCCCTCGCCTGCTCCAGCGTTTCATAACGCGCTGCATTGTCGTAATTATATGCAAACTCCGCGCCCTTCGAGGAGGAAACGAGATGAATGACCGCGTCATAGGACTCCAGCAATTCTTTCTCCGTCAGACCGAACCTGCCGATGACCTGATTGAACTCCTTCTGGGAGACATATGCCTTATCGTCGATCACGCCGCGGTCGCAGAGAATGACGACCTTGTCCTCCGGCACCAGCTGCGCGGCCTCCCATGCCATCTTTTCCTTATGGAGCTGAGAGGATACGACAAAATACTGAAAATCGAACATGGAAAGGCAATTGCCGAACGGTTTGATCCCGAACTGTGAGATCAGCTCCGTTGCCGCCTCCGGCACGATAAACACACGATACCCGATGCTTGAAAGCTCCTTGACAAGACGCGACGTCAGTGTTGTCTTGCCGCCGGCAGGTCCGCCCGTAAGGACGATCTTTTTAATGCTTTTCATTTGCAGCTCCTTTCGATCCGTACGCGAACGGCACAAAACCGTCCGTATACAGTATAACATAACGGTTTTTGTTTTTCCACCCCGAATTTCGTTCTGTCTTCTCCCGGCGTCTTTCCGTTTCGTCCGTGCGGAAGGGTATTCTCCCCATCGCAGAAGGAGTCCGGTCCGTCCGCAGATGCTGTATTTCAGCTGTTTTCCGTCGACGCGGCAGCGGCTGCAAGCCTTCTCATGCGCGGATCCGCCGCGCGTTTGCGGCGCAGAACAGCCTACGATCTTCGTCGGACGACGTACACATTCGGTTCATTTTTTCTTCACATTTCTTTCATATAGGGCTTGCTATTTGACTCCGTTTCCGGTATAATGACTAACGTATAGAACTGTGTACTTATATCTTTTGATATACGGTTTCAACGGTTCAAATCAGTAAGGAGGAAGAAAAGAAACATGAGAAAAACCATTTCTCTGGTCCTGGCAGTCCTGATGATGCTTGTCCTGCTTCCCGCGGTCAAGCTCAGCCCGGCTGTTGCGGAAGACTCTGCCCCGACCTATGAAAAGGTTGAATCCGCCGATGCTATCACCGACGGTTCCTACCTGATCGTGGTCGACAGCAAGAAGATCGACAACGCCTATTACACATTCAACGGCACGTCATCCGGTTCTTTCAACAAAGTTGATGTTGATATTGCCGACGGCGTGATCACCGGTGATTATACGGCGAATGAGATCGTGATCGCTGTTGTCGAAGGCGGCTACACGCTGAAGAACAGCGAAGGCAAGTACATCAGCGCCGGCAACGGCAGCAACACCATTGTATTCGGCGATGATGCAGTTGTCAACGGTATCGCAATGGGCGAAGACTCCACCGTTTCTATCAACATGACCACCGATGTGGCGCGTGAACTGAAGCTGAACAATACAAATGATCAGCCGTTCTTCCGCTACTACAAGGTCAGCACCAGCAACTCGAATTATTATCTCCCCTCCCTCTATAAGAAGGTAGAAGGTGCTGAGCCCTCTCCGTCGACTGAGCCCGAGCCCTCTCCCTCCACCGAGCCGGAACCGTCTCCCGAACCCGAGACCACGGCGATGGAGCTTGTGACCGAGCTGAAGAACGGCGATGAAGTTGTTATCTTCAACGCTGCCAACAGCAAGGTCATGACCGGCGAGAACGAGTATTTTGAGCATGCAAGCAATCCCGCCAAGAATAAGTGGCAGGTCGTTGCCGCAGACGCAGTTCTGACCGACGACGTTCTTGCAGTTCCGAAAGATGCAGTCGTTCTGACGGTCGACGCCGAAGAAGATGAAGACGGCGTCACGCGCTACGCCTTTGTGACGGAGGACGAGAAGTATCTCCTCGCGGACGGCACGGATACGATGTTTGTTGAACGTACCTCTGATAATGCGGCAAACACGCTGTTCCAGCTTGAGGCGGTCGAAGGCGGCTTCTACATCAAGTGCGATACCGCACAGTACAACAACAAGCCGCAGTACATCGAGTATTACGGCGGACATTTCACCGTGTACGGCATGGGCAGCAACGCTGCAATCTACACGTTCCAGTTCTATGCTGAGCCCGGCGAAGAACCCCCGGTAGTTGAGCCGACCGGCGACACGATCATTCTGTTCACGAACGACGTGCACTGCGGCATTCGCGACGGCTGGGGTTACGCAGGCCTTGCAGACCTCAAGAAGACCCTCGAAGCAGAGGGCAACGAAGTCATCCTCGTAGACGCAGGCGACCACGTCCAGGGCGGCCCGATCGGCTCCCTCACGCAGGGCGAAGCGATCATCGACATCATGAACTTCGTCGGCTACGATCTTGCAACGCTCGGCAACCATGAGTTCGACTACGGTATGGATCAGATGTTTGCTCTTGTTGAGCAGGCCGAATATCCGTACGTTTCCGCGAACTTTGTGAAGGTCGAAGGCAACGAGCCGGTGTTCGACGCTTACAAGATCTTTGAAGCGAACGGCAAGAAGATCGCGTTTGTCGGTCTCTCCACGCCGGAATCCATCACCAAGTCCACCCCCACCTACTTCATGAACGAAGACAACACCGCGTATGTCTACGGCTTCTGCCAGGATGAGACCGGTGAAGGCGTCTACACAGCGGCACAGGCTGCGATTGACGCTGCGAAAGAAGAAGGCGCGGATTACGTCATCCTCGTCGGTCATATGGGTATCGATGAACAGTCCAGCCCGTGGATGTCCACCGAAGTGATCGCGAACGTCACCGGTGCCGATGCATTCATCGACGGTCACAGCCACTCCGTCATCAATACGGTTGTTGAAGACAAGGAAGGCAATTCCGTTCTCCACGGCCAGACCGGCACGAAGCTTGCAAATGTCGGCAAGCTGACGATCGCAGCGGACGGTACGCTCACAATGGAGCTGCTCCCGGCATCCGAGAAGGTCAAGGACGATCCGGAAACCGATGAATACATCAAGGGCATCGAAGACGAGTTCAACGCTCTGCTGAACACCGTTGTTGCGCACACCGATCATGATCTCACGATCCTTGATCCGGATACCAACAATCGTGCAGTCCGCAGCAAGGAAACCAACCTCGGTGACCTCTGCGCAGACGCATATCGCTTCATGTTCGATGCGGATGTCGCGTTTGTCAACGGCGGCGGCGTTCGTGCGAACATCCCGACCGGCGACATCACGTTCCAACAGATCATCAACGTTCATCCGTTCGGCAACACAGCGGTGCTCGCGGAAGTCACGGGTCAGCAGATCCTTGATGCACTCGAGATGGGCGCACGCGTCAACCCGGGTGAGAACGGCGGCTTCCTGCAGGTTGCGGGCCTGAAGTACGAGATCCACAACTATATTGAGCCGAACTGCGTTGTCGGAACGGATAAGATGTGGGAAGGCCCCGTCGATGCGTCGCTTCCGTACCGCGTCCAGAACGTCCGTATTCTGAACAAGGAGACCGGTGAATACGAAGACCTCGACCTCACCAAGAAGTACACGCTCGCATCGCACAACTACATGCTCATGGATATGGGCGACGGCTTTGCGATGTTTGGGCCGAACATTACCATCCTTGAGGATTCCGGCAAGCTCGACAACCAGGTCCTGATCGACTACGTCCAGTCGATGCCCGAAGTCGACGGCGTCCACCAGGTCGAAGGCTACACCGACCCGCGCGGTGAAGGCCGTATCACCATCTACGCCGAGGCTCCGACTCCCGTAGAACCGACAGGCGACACGATCATTCTGTTCACGAACGACGTGCACTGCGGCATTCGCGACGGCTGGGGTTACGCAGGCCTTGCAGACCTCAAGAAGACCCTCGAAGCAGAGGGCAACGAAGTCATCCTCGTAGACGCAGGCGACCACGTCCAGGGCGGCCCGATCGGCTCCCTCACGCAGGGCGAAGCGATCATCGACATCATGAACTTCGTCGGCTACGATCTTGCAACGCTCGGCAACCATGAGTTCGACTACGGTATGGATCAGATGTTTGCTCTTGTTGAGCAGGCCGAATATCCGTACGTTTCCGCGAACTTTGTGAAGGTCGAAGGCAACGAGCCGGTGTTCGACGCTTACAAGATCTTTGAAGCGAACGGCAAGAAGATCGCGTTTGTCGGTCTCTCCACGCCGGAATCCATCACCAAGTCCACCCCCACCTACTTCATGAACGAAGACAACACCGCGTATGTCTACGGCTTCTGCCAGGATGAGACCGGTGAAGGCGTCTACACAGCGGCACAGGCTGCGATTGACGCTGCGAAAGAAGAAGGCGCGGATTACGTCATCCTCGTCGGTCATATGGGTATCGATGAACAGTCCAGCCCGTGGATGTCCACCGAAGTGATCGCGAACGTCACCGGTGCCGATGCATTCATCGACGGTCACAGCCACTCCGTCATCAATACGGTTGTTGAAGACAAGGAAGGCAATTCCGTTCTCCACGGCCAGACCGGCACGAAGCTTGCAAATGTCGGCAAGCTGACGATCGCAGCGGACGGTACGCTCACAATGGAGCTGCTCCCGGCATCCGAGAAGGTCAAGGACGATCCGGAAACCGATGAATACATCAAGGGCATCGAAGACGAGTTCAACGCTCTGCTGAACACCGTTGTTGCGCACACCGATCATGATCTCACGATCCTTGATCCGGATACCAACAATCGTGCAGTCCGCAGCAAGGAAACCAACCTCGGTGACCTCTGCGCAGACGCATATCGCTTCATGTTCGATGCGGATGTCGCGTTTGTCAACGGCGGCGGCGTTCGTGCGAACATCCCGACCGGCGACATCACGTTCCAACAGATCATCAACGTTCATCCGTTCGGCAACACAGCGGTGCTCGCGGAAGTCACGGGTCAGCAGATCCTTGATGCACTCGAGATGGGCGCACGCGTCAACCCGGGTGAGAACGGCGGCTTCCTGCAGGTTGCGGGCCTGAAGTACGAGATCCACAACTATATTGAGCCGAACTGCGTTGTCGGAACGGATAAGATGTGGGAAGGCCCCGTCGATGCGTCGCTTCCGTACCGCGTCCAGAACGTCCGTATTCTGAACAAGGAGACCGGTGAATACGAAGACCTCGACCTCACCAAGAAGTACACGCTCGCATCGCACAACTACATGCTCATGGATATGGGCGACGGCTTTGCGATGTTTGGGCCGAACATTACCATCCTTGAGGATTCCGGCAAGCTCGACAACCAGGTCCTGATCGACTACATCCAGTCGATGCCCGAAGTCGACGGCGTCCACCAGGTCGAAGGCTATGAGAATCCGGAAGGTGAAGGTCGTATCACCATCGTTCCCGAGAAGGTCGCAACCTTCTACGGCGATGACGTGAAGGCAGCCGATGTTCTCGAAGAAGTAGATGGCGAGGAGCTCTATCGTTACGACGTAAAGGTCAAGGGCATTGATCCCGAAACCGAGGTCGTCGGTATGCAGGTATTTGTCTCGTACAATGCATCCGCGGTCGAATTCGTTAACGCGTACTCCGAGTTTGAAGGCAACTTGGGTGTCAACGAATCGAACGGCGTCATTTCCTTCGCATGGGCAAGCGCCGGCGACGGTATCACGGTCGAAGATGATACGGTTGTTGTGTCCCTGTACTTCAAACTCATTTCGCCTGTTGCGGACGGCGAATCCGTTCTGTTCTCCTTCGTCCCTGCAGAGAACGGTGCAATGACCGGATACTCCTATATTGACGGCAGCAGCGTGATTGAAGCTGAAAATGTCGCTACGGAAGACGGTCGCATCACGTTCGATGTTCCGGGCGAGCTGACCATCTATGGCGAGGATGTAATGTCCGTTGACGTGATGTCCGTCGAAGGCGGCGAACGCGTCTACCGTTATGACATCCGCGTGAAGGATCTGCCCGCCGCGGGTCTCAAAGCCAACAGCATCCAGATCTTCCTTGAGGCTGACGAGATTCTTGAGTACCGCACGGTGGATAGCGCATTTGACTGGACGGTCGGCGAGAATAACGGCAAGCTGATGTTCGTCTGGGCATCCGAGACGCCGGTGCTTCTGAACAACGAAGACGTCGTCCTCTCGATCTTCTTCGCAGCACCGAATGCAAAGGGCGGCGAAGTCGCGAACATCGCGTTCACGATGAACGCTCTGAACACCGTCAGCGCAATGTCGTTCGTCTATGGCGGCGAAGTCATCGAGATCGAAGCCGACACGATCGACGGTTCCATTACGTTCGCCGAAGTAACGCTGGGCGATGCGAACTGCGACGGTCAGGTCACCGCAGCAGACGCCGCGCTGATCCTCCGTTCTCTCGTCGGTCTGAACGAGCTCTCTGCGCAGGGCGCGCTCAACGCAGACGTTGACGGCGACGGCGAAGTCACCGCAGAAGATGCAGCGATCATCCTCCGCTACATCGTCAAACTGATCGAAACCTTCCCTGCGGAAGAATAACTCCTTACTGATACAAAGGGGACCGTCCAACGACGGTCCTCTTTCTTTTTCCCGAATAATATACGGCGAGATTGCATCTCGCCGTTATCTTATATAAATACTTTCATCCGCTCATTCAGTCTTTGATATACCGGTTTCATCCAGGGCTCCGAGCAGGCGCGGATCGCTTCCCCCGGTGTGAACCATCGAACTGCGCTGTTCTCGTCCGCTTTGATCCGAAGCGCTTCCGTATCATCCGCAATCAGCAGATAGGTTCCGTTCAGGTGCAGATGCGCGGGAACATATCTGCCGCGCTTCTGATGCGGATTCACGGTCAGCGTTTCGATCGAGAGCAGCCGGTCTGACGCCGGGCGCACGGATCGAAGCCCCGTCTCCTCCGTTGCCTCCTTCAATGCGACCTTCAGAAGATCGCGTTCGCCGTCCGCATGTCCGCCCGTCCACGCCCATGAATCGTAGATGTTGTGGTAAACCATCAGCACCCGGTCACGCGATGCGTTCGTGATCCATGCGGAGGCGGTCACATGAAACAGCAGGTTGCTGCGTTCGTACACATCCGCATACCGTTCAAGGCAGTCCAGCATGACCGCTTTATCCGTTTTTTCCTGTTCGTCCTTAGGACAATACTGTATCAAAGCATCATAGAATTCCATGTGTGTACTATAACACGAATCTATCCTTGTCTGCAAGAACACTTTGGTGTATACTGATAAAAAAGGTCGGAGGCGCATATGGTACATATCGGAAATGACTGGGATACACTGCTTGCAGATTATTTTGCCTCGGAGCAATATCAGACGCTGCGTCGGTTTCTTGCGGAGGAATACCGCACACATACGATCTATCCGAGTATGTATGATATTTTCAACGCATTGAAATATACAAGCTTTGCGGATACCAAAGTCGTGATTCTCGGACAGGACCCGTATCACGGTCCCGGACAGGCGCACGGACTTTGCTTTTCCGTTAAAAAGGGCGTAGAGCCTCCTCCTTCGCTGAAAAACATCTTTCAGGAGCTGCATGAGGATCTTGGCATTACCCCGCCGAATCACGGAGAATTGACCGCGTGGGCGCGTCAGGGCGTGCTGCTTCTGAACACCGTGCTGACTGTACGCGAGCATATGCCGAATTCACATAAGGGGCATGGCTGGGAGGCGTTCACCGATCGCGTGATTGAACTGCTGAACGAAAAGCAAACGCCGATCGTCTTTCTTCTGTGGGGCGCGAACGCACGCAATAAAGCGAAGATCGTCACAAATCCGATCCACATCAAGCTGGAAGCTCCGCATCCGAGTCCGCTTTCCGCCTATAACGGATTCTTCGGCTGCAAGCATTTTTCCAAAGCAAACGCGTGGCTTGAAAAAACAGGTCAAGCCCCGATCGACTGGCGGCTTGATTGAACGGCGCATCACAGTATAAAAGTCCTCATATGGATCAGCCGTTTTCCGCAATGCAAAAGGCAAGGCCGATGTGTCCGGTCTTTACAACAGCGCTCACTGTTCTCTGATCTGAAATTCTTTCTGCAAAATATAAAAAAAGGATTGACAAATCCGTCATTCTTCGGTATTATATCTCTTGCGTGCTCGGTTCGTCTAGTGGCCTAGGACACCGCCCTCTCACGGCGGTAACACGGGTTCGACTCCCGTACCGGGTACCAAGGAAGCCCCAAATTGGGGCTTTTTTCATGCCCCGAATGCACCGGGAGTGGAGTAACGAACACAAGCACGTTTTTTCCTTCTTTTCGCTGTTTGGGAAGCCGTATCAGAAGCAGTATCAGAAACACAGGCCCTGATACAGGGGCTGTATCAAGGCCTGAATCACAGTATTCTTTTGTTCAAGATCGCAAGTAACTTTGCAGACTACCGCATCACTTTCCGGAAAATGCTGTCGAATAAATGAAATTGACAATAAACCGGATTTTGCAATAGAGGAAAATGGGTTTTAACAAGTCTTTGCCAGTTGATTGTCCCAATATATCAAAGCTTTTTTAGCAGCGTTCTCTCGCATCGTAGCATAAGTGGAACTGGATCGGATGTTTTAATAGGAGGTGTGTTCCGATCCCGTCCCCGTGGTACGGTTAAACCGTTACTGTCTGGTCATTTTGTTTAATCATTGCGTAGAAGCGATCGGTGTCGATCAGCACGAAGTCGCGCGTGAGGTCGAGATCGCCATGCCCTGCGAATACGGAGAGCGTGATCGACACCGCAAGCAGATGCTTGCAGAGCCCCGCGTACGGGCAGCCGCAGTAGGCCTCCTCGATGCGGTTGTCACGGAGCCGGAACTCCAGCTCGTACCACTGATTGCCCTCCACATACGCGCGTCCTACGCCGTTCCGAACGGAAACGTAGCCGATCTTGCCGGATCTGCAGTATTCCAGCGCCCGCTCGAATACTGCGTGATCGACGTCCTCTGCATTGTGCGGATCGTCCAGCGGGATCACAAAGCCGTCGCCGTAGATCACCTCGTCGTCCGGATCTTCGGACGGCTCCGCCGGCGGCAGCACCCATGCGCGGAACGCTTCCGGAGAAAGCGCGTTGCCGTCGTAGCTCAGCATTTTGTCCGCAACGGGCTTGTACGTCCCGTGAACCGGCGTCTGCGCAAGCGCGATCACGCGCTCGTAGTCCGACAGCTTGGCGTGGAACCGCGTCGTCACCGAGCATACGACTCCAACTTTGCCCGCGAGCTTGCCGCTGACGAATACGCGATCACCCGGTTTCAAGTCGAACCGATCGTTGAAATACGTCAGCTTGTACCCGGCATCGTCAAACTCCACACGCACCATGGATTTCACCGGCGCCTTCGGTTCCTCAATTGCCGGAATCGGCATGTCCGGCGTTTCCATCATCTTGTCATCTCTTCCAAAGCCCATCATACGCATTTCTTATTCCTCCTCATCGTATTCGTCGTATATGCTGTCGAAGCTGTTTGGCTCCGTTTCCTGCAGTTCCTCGCTTCCGAACAGCACCATGTAAGCCATCGCCATTTCGATACCGTCCAGTTCCCCGTCTCCGTTCATATCGAACAAATCCCTGATACCGTTCATTGCTTTTCTCCTTTCAGATCGCGTCGCGCATGGCGTATGCGGACGCCAGTTCTCTTGCGTACTGTCTCACGTTGCGGATCCGCTTCTTCCCCGCAAAAACTGCTTTTTCGGGAAGCTCCCTTTCCCCGCGGGATTCACAGCTTGTTTCCTCGACGAGGCGGTTGTAGATCGCGTCGTATTCGCGCATCTGCTCCCGCTTGCTCCTGCACCTTAGATATGGATCGTAGTTATTTACCTGCCACAGTTCATCATAGTCACAGAAATCGACTTCTCTGACGAACAGGATCGCGTCCTTGTGGTCGTGCTTCACCCTGGGAAACGTCCTGGTTACGGAGGCTGCCTCTGCTGCCGTCTGTGCCCGAACCGAAAACGTGATCGGGATGTAGTATCCTTTTCCGACGTGTCCGCACTTTGCCGTCACCTCATAGTACCGCATTGGAAACCTCCTCTGAAAGATGATTTGTATCGAAAAAAAGCCCTCTATTTCCTCTCTACACCAGTATTAAATCATAGGATGTATCCGATAAATCGGACAGGAAGGTGTCGCAACCCAAAAGAAAATAGCCGCTCCCGAAGGAACGGCTTGTACAATCTTCAAATCACCCTATTCCATTTGTTTTAGTCTGTCCACAATGAATAAATCCGCCGGCAGCCAATCCACATCACTCAGATGATCAGAAGATAACCAGCTTGCAGATTCATGCTCCAAGAGCTCCGGTTCTCCCTCGACGATCGAACAGATGAAACAGTCCATAGACAGATGGAATTCAGGATAGTCATATTCCACTGTCATCACGAACCTTTCCGGCCGGATCGTCGTGGCAAGTTCTTCTTTGATTTCCCGGATCAAAGCCTGTTCGGGTGTCTCCCCTGCCTCTATCTTTCCGCCGGGAAACTCCCAATAATCCTTGTACGCACCGTATCCGCGCTGCGTAGCAAAGATCTTCCCGTCCTTATAAATGATTGCTGCGACAACTCTGATTGTTTTCATTTCTTTTATCTCTGCTATCTCTGATAGTATTGTATCTCAAATTAAGATTACAATCAAGGTTTGCAATACAGAATCGTAGGATAGCTTGTATTCTTAAAAAGTCTTCATTTCTGCTGCCGTTGCCGTTCATGTACAATCGGCGGTTGACTTCGATCATGATGGAGCTGACGCGTTTGTCCTTTTGATAGAAGCGCATCGGAACAAGCGTTCCAGCAAAGGGCGAATTGACTGCTACGGAATAGCCACGGGATTGCAGAAAGCGGATCGCCGTCTCTGTCAACTGATTTGGTGTATGGTATGGATCCGTGCTAATGCAGAAATCAGGACGATTCGGATTCTGATCCGGTTCGTACGGCAGCGGCTTCGAAGGAAAGGAATGCCCGTCGATGATCAGGCAGCGTCCGGTTCTGTCAAGCACCGATTGCACGGCTTCTGTCAAAGCAGCATGATGCGGATCGTACCAGGTTTGCAGAATGCGCTCGCGGGTCGCGGCGTCGATCGTTCGAAGAATCGCACCGTCGTGGGTGCGGGTATAAACCGCACCCATTCCGACGGACGACATCGTTTCCTGCGCATCGTCCCGAAACCGTTCCGGATCGCAGACAAGCCGGCTGACGGGAAATACGACGGACGGATAATCTCCGCAGAACAGCTCGTCGCAGTAATGGTCCGTCATTTTCAGCAGCTCGTCGGCAAGGTCGATTTGAAAAGCGTTGCGTTCCGCTTCCGAAATCACCGTGGATGCATGCGGAACGTGAATGACGATTGAAGATCGTTCCATGTCCGCACCTCACTTTGCCCAACGACATGGACGATCGCGGCGGATGACGTAGTTCCGCTCGCCGGTGAGATACTTGGCGTAGTCGATCCAGATCGTCGGCACGATCGGACGCATTTTGCCGCTCAAGCGAAACGCCTCGTGCCCGACAAAGCCGTGATGTGCAATCGTGAAATCGTGATGCAGCACTATGAGGTCGTTGTACGGCGAGTCGGTAGGTTTTCCACCGTTCCTGAAGGCGAAGCCCTCTCCCTCCGCGTTCTTCAGAAAAAGGGTGCAGATGGCGGGACTGTTCAGGTAAACGTTGATGTTCCCTTTGAATCTGAGCAGGTCTTTGATGGTTCGCATGTTTGTGTCCTCCTTTGGTTTTTCGCCTATTCGGAGCACACAAAAGCACCCATCGTTCCCAACGGGTGCTGCATGATTGGATCAAACCCATCGGTCAAGCTTTGGCACCTTACCCTCCAGGGCAGGTTGTCGTGCGGTCAACGAGCTTGTCTCTCGCGCACTCTTTATAGGCAAGGAGATGATACCATGCAAATGCGGAGTTGTCAACATATGATGTTATGTATTAATTCATTAAAGTTGCATTTCAAACTATGAAAAACATAGATGATAGGTTGATAATCATGTAGAAAACTGATATAATATAAAAAATAATTGTATTTCGGTGTGGAGGATTGCTATGCTTTCAACTTCTGATCTTGTAACTTCACGTGATAAAACAGGTATTGTCCATGCTGGCGAGCTCAATCTACCTATTCGTATTGCTGGGACGGAGAAAGCTCAAAAGGCTGTTAAGGAGTTATCTAAGTTTGGATTAATCACTTTTTCGAGAGATCAGAGCTTTAAAAGCTCATATTATTCTCTCCATTTTATAAAACCTGTCGAAAAGCTTAGACAGCTCTATAATTTGGGAGACGAGGTATTGATTCTCTGTTGCAATGATGCTCTTGAAAACTTTAAAAGCAGAACAAAAGACTTTATTGACTATCTACTTGCATCACAAGGTGAGTTTAAAAATCGTCTTGACAAAATTACTTGTTTTTTAGTGGATGACAATGATCATATTTTGGATATCATCAAGCAGGATCGAATTGATTCTCCAGACACGAGACTAATCGTCCCTTTTTCTTATCGCGAACTGGACGAAGGTTTGGATGGAACAATACTACAAGAAAGACTCCGTTTGTTCCTTTATGAACGAGATTTGTTTGGCATTGCTTCTCCACTAAAGAATGAGAATCTCTTCTTTGGGCAGGATCGCACTAATGTTATCTCAGAACTATATGGTAAGTACAGGCAAGGAGAACTTGGCGGGGTCTTCGGACTTAGACGTATCGGTAAAACATCGATCCTTAATCTTCTTTGTAGGAGAGTGGAAGAAGATAACGGCGTAGCAATCTATTTTGATTGCACAAAATATCATCTTTTACGATGGAATTCTTTTCTCCATCAAATCGTAATCGAATTACAGCAGAAATACTCGTATGAGAATAACTCCGGAGACACCATGCATCTTCCGGCTGGTTTTTTGCTTCCTCCAGCAAGTTCTCGATACAACGAAGCAAAAGCTATGCTAAGTTTTGAAAGCGACTTAACCAGCATCTACCATGCACTTTCAGATACACGCATATTGCTGGTTTTTGATGAAATAGAGTTGATTAGTTATGGGACATCACCCTCGACACACTGGAAGAGCGATAATGACGCTTTACTCTTTTGGCAAGCGATGCGTTCTATTTCTCAAACAGATAGTAAAGTGTTCTCATTTATTGTTACAGGGGTAAACCCAAAGTGTGTTGAAGATAAAAAGATTTGCGGATATACAAATCCCCTATTCCATAATGTCAGTCCATTATATCTTTCGCTCTTTGGGCTGGAAGATGTAAAGAAAATGGTAACTGATATTGGTGGGTACATAGGATTACATTTTGATGAAGAAATCTTTACACAGTTGCTTGAAGACTATGGCGGACATCCTTTTTTGACTCGTCAAGTCTGCAGCCGCATCAACTCGGATATTCTTGCTCGAGGAGAGGCACGTCCTTTTCGTGTTACAAAGTATAGTTATAAAAAATATGCTATGGATTATCGTTCCCAAATGGAAGGTGTCATTTCTCAGATTTTAGATGTATTGGAGGAGTATTATCCAGACGAGTACTCATTACTAAAGACGCTTGCACTGGACGGGAATAGCGCATTTAAGAAAAAGCTTCAATTTGGTGAAAATACAATTGGTCACCTTGTAGGCTATTGCTTGATAAAGAAGGATGGTGACGACTTTTATATTTGCATTAAATCCATAGAGGATTATATTTGTGAGAAATATAAATATGAAAGTGTGCTTTCAGATGATGCCTCAAAATGGAAACGTATTTGTGAGCGGCGAAACGCTATAGAAGTGAAATTGAGACAACTGATAGCGAGCAATATGACATTAAAATATGGACGAAAAGCAAAAGATAAACTTATCGACTTTGTTAAAGGAACGACAAAAGATGAAACTCAATACGAGAAAATGAAAGCACTTGACTTTAGTAATGCATTGCAGGAGTTGTATCTTTGGCAACTTAAGTCCCTCATTGAAAAAGATTGGAAGGATTATCAGGCGTTGTTTAATGATAAGGTCAAGTTCCAACAGTTTTATGAAGTAATCAATAGGTATAGGTCAGATGCTCACGCAAAGCACATAAATGAAGAAGATGAGGCTTTGCTAAGTATAGCATTTAAGTACTTTGAAACTGCTCTCGCAGATATTTAGTATCACCATTGTCAAGGAGTATTACTTGCTGCAAACCGGAATCAAAGGAAAGATCGAACTGACGGTTATGATGGACAAATGCGCCGGCGCCATCGGCAGCGGCGAGCTTGACGTGTTCGCCACGCCCGCGATGATCGCGCTGATCGAAGAAACGAGCTGGAGAAGCGTCGCGCCGTATCTCGAACCCGGCGAAGGAACCGTTGGCACGGCTTTGAACGTCCGCCATGTCGCCGCGACGCCTGTCGGACTGACGGTGACTTGCGAAACCGAACTGACGCTTGTGGATCGCAGACGTCTGGTATTCGACGTCAAGGTGTTCGATCCCTTCGGGCTTGTCGGCGAGGGAACGCACGAACGCTTTGTCATCCAGTACGAAAAGTTCATGAAGAAGGTCGACGAAAAGCGAAATCAGAGCAACGTCTGATTCCTTCTTTCATTGAAACGCAAAGGCCCCGAGAATCCCCCGGGACCTTTTTGTATGGTTATTCGTTGGCGTTTCTTGTTCCGTACCGCTGCTCAAACGCTTCCACAATCGCAAGCAGGTCGGGATCGTTTTGCACTGTCGCGTACAGATACTGCGTTTTGCAGGCGAGCCGGAACTGGCTGATCGCCTGTTTGCGAAGCTCTTCCGGAATGCCGTAAAAGGCTTCCGCGATGCTGCCGGTGATCGCGGCGATCGTATCGCTGTCGCCGCCGACGGAGATCGCGTTGCGGATCGCGTCCTCGAAGGAATTTGATTCGAGGAACGCTTCGATCGCCTGCGGAACCGTGCCCTGACAGGTCTCGTTGAACTCGTAGGTCGGACGGATCTCGTCAATGGTGAAATTGAGCGTGTAGTAGTTCTCCTCGATAAAGGAGCGGATCTCCTCCTTGCTGTGTCCGGTACGCGCGAGGAAGATGGCGCAGGCCGTCGCTTCCGCGCCTTTGACGCCTTCCGGATGATTGTGCGTGACGACTGTGACGGCGTGAGAAAGCGCCTTGACTTCTTCGAGCGTCTTCCCCGCCCAGCCGCAGGCGCTGACGCGCATCGCAGCACCGTTGCCGAAGCTGCCGTAAGGATGCGGGTTTCTCGCGAACATCCACTCTAAAAACCGTCCGCCGTACCCGCAATCGGGGTACTGCTGCCCGATCTTCTGCATCCATTCGACGGTTTTGTCCTCAAGCCCTTCCGTCTTGCCGTTGTTTTCCAGAATCGCCTTTGCAACCGCGATCGTCATGATGCTGTCGTCCGTCGGGCAGCATCTGCTGTTGAAGAAAGGAAACTCCTTGCTCCTGTGGTTATAAAATTCGTAAATGGAACCCGCCATATCACCGATGATTGCGCCTAACATTCTTCTCTCCTCCGCTCATTTTTCTGATCCATAGGGTACATACTCTGTCATCCTGTCTGCCCACTGACAGGTGACGTCTTTTTTGTATTATACACGAAATGCCGCTCTGCCGCAAGGAATCTGTCTTTCTTTTGTATGGACAACCCTGTAATTATATATAACAAAAAAGATAGCAAAAACCTGTTCGGGTATGGTATAGTATGTTTGTCATATCCGATATCCCGTCTCTGCGGTGTGTCAATTATTCTATTGAGGAGAAACAGCATGCGTCATTTCCCGAAACGATTCTTTTCCCTGCTGCTGGCATGGATCCTTGTCCTGTGCCTGGTTCCTGCAGCATTTGCCGAAGACGGCGCTTCCGACGCGGACAGCGGCGAACAGGTATATGCAGAACACGGCTTAGGCCGTCTGCCTGAACATCGGCACGGCACTGCACAGCCATTGGACGCCGCGGGGCACAGCGGGCTGCAGACGGCAGGTCTGCCGGCAAGCTATGACAGCCGCGATTACGGTTACATCACCCCTGTCAAGGACCAGGGCAACTACAATACCTGCTGGACGTTCGGCACAGCCGCATCCTGCGAGGCGTACATGATCAAGCATGGCGTTCATGTGGGAGAAGACGGCCCGGCAGCAGATCTCAGTCTGAATCTGTCCGAGTACCATCTTGCCTATTACACCTACACCGACGCGTATGACGCGGAGGGCATGCTTACCGGCGACAAGACGTATTTCCTCAGCAGCCACAGTAACGGCAGCTTTCTCGATGCGGGCGGTACCGGCGAGCTCGTCAGCTATCCGCTGATGCGCTGGACGGGTCTTGCCGACGAGTCGGACGTCGCGCTGATGTACAGCTCCGCGAGCTCTGCGGGTCTGGGCAGCGAACACGCCTACCAGAACAACGTCGCGCACGTAACCTCAGTGCGGCATTTCTTCGGCTCCAATGTGGACGAGGTCAAGCGTCACATCATGGAGTACGGCGCAGGCTCCATGGGCGTCCGCGTCAGCAATACCGCCGGCACCGGGTATCACGGCGGCGTCAACACCAACACCGGAACCATCTGCTGGATCCAGTCCGCCGTTGCGTATCAGGATCCCGGCTTCTACTACGCTGACCATGACGTCACCGTTGTGGGTTGGGACGACTCCTTCTCCAAGGAGAACTTCAACCAAGGCTATCGCCCCAAAAACGACGGCGCATGGATCGTGAAGAACTCCTGGGGCACGAACATCGGCGACGACGGTTATTTCTACGTCTCCTATGAAGACTCCGCCACCTGCGCGAGCTACATTTCCTTCTTCTCCGTGGAAGACGTCGACAACTATGACCACAACTATCAGTACGACGGCTCCGGCAACTACTATAACTCCGAGGAGATGGTCACCGGCGATTCCGTCGCGCAGGTCTTTGTCGCGAACGGAAACGAAACGCTGGAGGCCGTGGCTTTGGCGCTTTACGGCGACAACACCGACTACACAGTGAACGTGTACACCGGCTGCGACGTCGACGATCCCTCCTCCGGTACGCTTGCAGCGACCAAGACGGGCAACTTTGATTACTGGGGCTACCGGACCATCAAACTGGACGATCCTGTGACGCTGACTGCGGGACAGCGTTTTGCAATCGTGATCAGCTTCTCCGGCGACGACATCAATGTCGCGTACGATACCACGATCCAGGAGGACCACTATTACCACATGGGTCTCCTGCACATGACACATCCCAACACCTCCTATTTCAAAGGTGTGAACGACAGTGGCTGGACGAACAAGTCCGGCGACGGCAACTATCGCATCAAGGCGTTCACTAAGGACATACCCGAAGATCCCGTTCCGATGGATCTTTCGTGCATCGCCTTGGGCACGGTATATACGACGATTTCCGGCACTGCCGGCGACAAGGTTCAGCTTCCGACAACCGCCCCCGACGCGGACGGCTGGAGCTTTTTGGGCTGGGTCACCGCCCCCACGCCGGAGACTTCGACAAAGCCCGCTTTCTATCAGCCGGGCGCAAACTTTAAGCTGACGGCATCCGTACCCGCTGTCTACGCGCTCTATATGCGAGCCGAAGCGATCGGTGCGCCCGTGACCTACGAGCTGATCACCTCCATGCCCGACACCTGGGTCGGCAAGTACGTCCTTGTGGCGCTGCCCCAAACCGGAACCACGGAATACGCGCTGACGGGACTGTCCGCCGGTACCGAAGGCGTCAACATTGAGAACTCCTCCACCGGCGCAGCCACAAAGTTTACCGACACCGGGATCACAAGGGACGGAACCACTTTGAGCAACGTGTCCGACAGCTATGTCTTTGAGGTCGCCTCCACAAGCTACGGACTGTCGCTTAAGAGCGTGAGCGAAGGCAGCTACTACGGCAGCAAGAAAACCGGCAGCGGCAGCTCCTCCTACGCGCTCTACGCCTATCCGGAGTTCCAGGAGTCCAATACCACCTGGACATTCGAGATCGACGGAGACGAGATGTATCT
>CAMVGD010000037.1 GCA_947166925.1 uncultured Clostridia bacterium
CTCCTGCGCGATCTTCAGAATCTCACGTACCTTGTCCTCGGAGATGCCCATTTCCTTTGCGATCTCATCGGGACGCGGATCTCTGCCGAGCTCCTGCACGAGCTGACGGTTCACACGGATCAGCTTGTTGATCGTCTCCACCATGTGAACAGGGATACGGATCGTGCGCGCCTGGTCCGCGATCGCGCGGGTGATCGCCTGACGGATCCACCACGTCGCGTACGTCGAGAACTTATAGCCCTTGCGGTAATCGAACTTTTCGACCGCCTTGATGAGACCGAGATTGCCCTCCTGAATGAGGTCGAGGAACAGCATGCCGCGGCCGACGTAGCGCTTCGCGATCGAAACGACCAGACGCAGGTTCGCCTCCGCAAGCTGATGCTTTGCGTCGAGGTCGCCTTCCGCCATACGCTGCGCGATCTCAATCTCCTGCTGCGCGGTCAGAAGCGGGACCTTGCCGATCTCTTTGAGATACATACGGACCGGATCTTCGATGTTGATGCCTTCGGTCGGCGCAAGCATCGTTTCGATCTCCGCGATCTCCTCGTCGATGTCCTCCGGGACTTCGACTTCCTCGACGATATCGATGTTCAGTTCTTCGAGCTCGCTGTAGATCTTCTCCATCTGATCGGCATCGACGCCGACCTCGTTCATCACGTCCATGACCTCGTTGAACATAAGCATGCCCTTTTGCTTGCCTCTTTCGAGCAGATCGCGGATGCGCTGTTCGGCGTTGACCGGCTTGGGCTCGTCCTCATCGTCCTCGAAATCGTCCTGTTCCGATTCTTCCTCCGGCTTTTCGATCTTTTTACGGTTTTTGGACGTCTTCTTCGGCTTTTCGGGGATCAGCTCGTCCTCAGCGAAAGCCGGTTCGGGTTCCGGTTCCGAAAGCTCGGGCTCTGCCGGGATCTCCTCCGGCTGCGGCTCTGCCTTCTTGCGGGGCTTTGCCGCCTTCTTCGGCTTTTCCGGTTCCGGCTGCGCTTCCGGTTCCTTTTCGGCAGGCATCGGCTCTGTCGGCAGTTCTTCCGGGTTCGGCTCCGCTTTCTTCTTGCTTTTCGCCGCCTTCTTCGGCTTTTCAGGCGCGGGCTCGACAGCTTCCGGCGCGGGCTCGACGGTCGTTTCGACCGGCTGTTCCTCCGCCTTCGGCTTTGCGCGCTTCGCAGTCTTCTTCGGCGCTTCCGCCGTTTCGACCGTTTCCGTCACGTCCTTGACTTCTTCCTGCTTGACCTTTTTGGTCTTTTTTGTGGTTTTTGTTTCTTCCATGTCCCGTCTCCTTATTTATTTGCCCGTATACGTTCGGTGATTTCTTTCAAAACGGCTTCCCTTTCCTCTGCCGTCAAATCCGGTCTGTTAAGCTTTGCCTGCAGGCTTGCGATCTCATCGGAAGCGTTCTCGCGCCGCATGCGACGGATGCAGTCGACCGCCGTCTCCTGCGCGTTTTCCATCGCTTCTTCCTCTTTCAATACGGCGGATGCCGTCTCCGCCTCCGCTTCCGACAGTTCGCCGATGTACTTCGCCGCCGAAAAATCGCTCCCCTGCTCGCACATGGCAAGGAACATCGCCTGATACGTTCCGTTTCGGATCAGCTCTGCCGCGTTCTCCGCGATCGCGTATGCAAGCGCGTTCGGGTCGTGCATGCACGCAAGGATCAGCGTACGTTCGAGAACGTCGCGCGGTTCCTCGCCGGTTTCGATCCTTCTGCGAAAGCCCCCGCGGACCGTCGTACGGCTTTCGGAGATCTGCATGCCTCCGCTGCGGACGCCCTGCGCCTCGAGCGCTTCCAGCGCGTAGCCGGTCTTTTTTGCGATCTGTTTATAATAGCGTTCCTGTTCGATCGGCTGCAGACCCGCAACGAACGCGCATGCCGCCTTGGCATATCGTTCGCGTCCGTTCTCGTCGTTCAGATCATAGCCCTTTGCCATCGCTTCGAGCTTAAATGCGTTCAGCGACAGCGCATTCTCCTTGAGCCGGTCAAAGCCTTCCTTGCCGTAGATCTGCACGTACTCGTCCGGATCGAGATCGTCCGGGATCGTGATGACGCGCACCTCGAGCCCTTCGGCTTTCAGAATATCGAGACCGCGGACCGTCGCGTTCTGTCCCGCTGCGTCTCCGTCGTAGGAAATATAGACCTTCTCGACATAGCGTTTGAGAAGCCGTGCCTGCTGCTGCGTCAGCGCCGTGCCGAGGCTTGCGACGGCGTTCTTCACGCCTGCCTTATAGAGCCCGATCACGTCCATATAGCCCTCGACCATAATGAGATCGTCGAGCTTTTCGTTCTTATGCAGATACAGCCCGTACAGGTTGTTGCGCTTGTTGTAGACCGGCGTATCGCCCGTGTTGATGTATTTCGGTTTTTCATCGCCCATCACGCGCGCGCCGAATCCGAGCACCTTGCCGTCCACGCCGAGGATCGGGAAGATCAGGCGTCCGCGAAACGCGTCATAGACGGTTCCGCGGTCGGCATTGTGCACCAAAAGACCCGCATCGACCAGTTCCTTTTCGGAATAGCCCTTGCCCTTCAGAAGCTTCAGAAGCGAATCCCACGTATCCGGCGCATAGCCGATGCCAAACCGGGTCACGATATCGGCATTCAGACCGCGCTTTGCGGCGTACGCCTGCGCCTCCTTGCCGATCGCGGGATTCAGAAAGCACTGCGAATAGTAGCGCGCCGCCTCGGTATTCGCCTCGATCAAACGCTTTTTATACGCGCGCTGCCGCTGCATTTCACGGTCATTGATCTCGTTCGGCAGCTCCATATTCGCGCGGTTGGCTAAGCTTTGGACCGCTTCGTAGAACGTCATACGCTCTATGTCCATCACGAACTGAATGACGGTCCCGCCCGCGTGACAGCCGAAGCAGTAAAAGAGCTGCTTGTCCGGAGAAACGGAGAACGACGGCGTTTTTTCGCCGTGCAAAGGACAGCATGCCCAGAGCTTGCGGCCCTTCGGCTTCAGCTCGACATACTCCGAGACAACGGATACGATATCATTTTTGTGTAAAAGCTCGTCGAGCCATGCGCTCGGAAATGCCATTGCGCGCCTCCTTTCCTATGTGATCCTGGCAGCATTCAGCTCCAGCTTTTCGGAACGAACAGATGCTCGTAGGTGCCGATCGCGTACGTATCGCTCATGCCGGCGATAAAATCCGCGACTGCGCGTTCCTTGCCTTCGGTCTCAAGCGTCTGCATATACTCCGAGTCCAGAAGCTCGGGATGCGAAAAATAGTATTCATACAGTGCGCGGACAACGCCCTTCGCCTTCCCCTCCTCGCTTTTTGCAAGCGGGTTCAGGTATACGCGCTCGAACATGAATTTGCGCAGCACCTTGAACTCCTCCGCGTACTCGGGAGAAAAATGAATGTCCGCGCTGTTCTGACTGTTCTCAATGACGTTGATGATCAGACTGTTGATGCGCTTGGAATGCGTCGGTCCGAACAGCTCGATGCAGGAACGCGGCAGATCTTCTTCGGTCAGCACGCCGGCACGCATGGCGTCGTCGATATCGTGGTTGATGTATGCGATCCGGTCTGCCAGAGAGACGACCTTTCCCTCAACGGTCGCCGGATGTCCGCTGCTTGTGTGGTTCACGATGCCGTCGCGGACTTCCCACGTGAGGTTCAGCCCCTTGCCGTCATACTCGAGTTTTTCGACCACGCGCAGGCTCTGTTCATTGTGCTTGAATCCGCAGGGCAACAGCTCGTTCAGGACTTCCTCCCCGGCGTGTCCGAACGGCGTATGTCCGAGATCGTGTCCCATGGCAATGGCTTCCGCAAGATCCTCGTTGAGGCGAAGCGCGCGCGCGATCGTGCGCGCGATCTGTGTGACCTCGAGGGTATGCGTGAGACGCGTGCGGTAATGGTCGCCCTTCGGCGCCAGAAACACCTGTGTTTTATGCTTCAGTCTGCGGAAGGACTTGCTGTGCAGGATGCGGTCGCGGTCGCGCACAAACTCGGTCCGCACCGGGCAAAGGTCCATCGGAACTTCGCGTCCGCGCGTATTGACGACAAGCGTCGCAAAGGGCGAAAGCATTTCCTTCTCCCATTCTTCCCGCATTTTCCGGACCGATCCCTGTTCCATAGACGCCTCCGCGAAAGTATTCTATAATTATATACGCCAAAACTCCGAAAATTCCTTTTTTTCCGTGCAATTTATTTTTACACGTTAAAACTGGCTCGAATCGCGTTCGGCATGCGTCTTTCCGGTCGATTTTTACACCCAGCTGTTCCTCTCCGGACATTCAGCAGCGCTTGATATTGCAATATCGGGGGTTTTATGATATATTATGGAAAATATCATGGTGTCGCTTTCTGCGCACACGCGAAGCAAACCGGTTTCGTTGAAATCAGATTCTTGAGGTAAATCATGGACGTCCTGCAAAATACTTCCTACATCTTTCTGCCGTTTTCATACCGATCCGACGGCAGCTTTGCGGAGCTGAACCGGAAGCTTGGCGAAAACCGTTTCATCAAGCCGTTCACAAACAAGATCCTGTACATGTTCCGGTATGTTGCGGAAAAGTTCAACAGCGCCAACGCGGATACGTGTCAGTGTTTTCATTACGTGCTTCAGCCGGAAGAACGCGGCGCCTTCCATATGGGAAAGAAATCGGATTGGTTCGAGTCGAAACCGCATCCGTATATGGGCGAGCAGTTTCGGATCCGATTCACGATCGAGCGCGTGCACCTGTATTTATTCAATACGTCCGTCGGCATCGTCGCGTTTCAGCTGCATTTTGACAACGACGATCCCTACCGGATCGCAACCTCGCTGTTCCATCTCAAGAAGGTCTCCAAAGAGAAGTTCCAATGTCCCGGACCGGAGTATTCTTCCACGCTGCTCGATCTGGCGCGGCTCCTCGTCGGCGCCGTCCCAGAGCTTTCGGACTGCGAATTCTTCTATTACGCGAACCCGACGATGGAACGCGCAAACGTCTTCTCCTATCTGGAAGTACCCGCGCAGGAAAACTATCGCAAGGAGCTGCATTATCTCCGGAACTGCTACAGCGTCGACTACCTGTACAGCGATGCGATCCCGGACGACGACGAAGTGTACTCCCCTTCCCCGGATACCTTCTGGGGCATATCGCCGGAAGCGGCGGTGTGCCTGACCTGTCCCGACATGGGCAAGGAACAGTTTATCCACAACGTCTTCTGCAACAATTTCAATACCCAGTATCTGTTCATGTACGTCCTGCTGCTCCATCAGCGATACGTGCTGTACCGCTTTCTGACGAAGATCGGCGTCGGCGCGTGCAATACGCTGGAAACGCTTGAATCCTATCGCGCGGAGCTGTATGAGTTTGAGACGAATTTCGTCTTCTCCTGCGTCACGGAGGTCCCGCAGTACAAGCAGCTGTACGACCGGGTATCAAAGGCCTTTTCTCTGAAGCAGATGTATGAAGATGTGCACGAACCGCTCGTTTCTCTGCGTGAGATCCGTCTGGAGCATTCGGATCACGAGCGGCAGAAGCGGGACGACAGCGTCAATAAAGCGCTGCTTTTGCTGTCTATCCTGAGCATCTTCTCCGCGCTGGTCGACAGCTTCGATTTCAACAATTCTTTCCTGAGCCGATTCTGCAGCAATACTGTCGTTCATATCATACAGTATTGCTTCATTGCGCTCATCGTTTGCATCGCAGTCTGGTCGATCGTCAACCTGCTCCGGATCCGGAAAAGGAGATGAACGATCACCGTTCCGATCGAATGGGGGCTCCTATGAACCGTAATTATCGTTATATCGGCTGCTTCTTCAACAGAAGATCGTTTTTCCAGGCGGTCGCGCATCTCAGAAAGGATCCTCCTTCGCAGCAGATCCGGTCTCCGCATGTCACGTTCGTCTATGCTCCGTCCGAAATCGACCGCTCGCTGTTCGGCAGGACGATCCGCGTCCGCATCACCGGATACGGCAACGACGGACAGAACGAAGGCTTGCGCGCGGAGCTGTTTTCCGACGATCCCGCGATCGCCGAAATGATCGCGCGCATCGAGGTCCCGCATATCACGCTCGCGATCAGCGCGGACGGCAAAGCCGTCAACACGAAGTATCTGGAATTCCGCGACGTCGAACCGATCCTGCTGACCGGTAAATTCGGCGGGTATACGGCGCAGGGGCGCGTGATCATCCGTCCGTGAACGGCGCATACGGTTTTTGAGAGGGCTTTGCCCTTTCTTTTTTTGCGCCGACAAACAGCAAAAGGCGGGAGATCGCTCTCCCGCCCTCTGTATCGATGATCTTATTTGTACAAGCCGCGCTCGGTATAATGCGTATGCAGCAGCTCGTGCGCCTTGTGGCTGTTCGGCTCGCCGAGGTAGTCACGGTAGAGCGCCTGTACTTCGGGGTTCTCGTGGCTCTTGCGGAGCGGCATATTGTCGTCCTCGCCGTAGAGCGCTGCCGCGCGCTTTGCGCGCAGATCCACGAAGTTCCGGACGGAACCGGGCTGGATCGGCTGACCGCCGCCGTTGACGCAGCCGCCGGGGCACGCCATGACCTCGATGAACTCGTACTGCTTCTCGCCGCTCTTGATCATGTCAAGGAGTTTCGAAGCGTTCTCGAGACCGCTGGTGACCGCAACACGGACCTTGACGCCGTTGAGGTCGTATTCGGCTTCCTTGATCGCCGCGGTGCCGCGGACGTCGTGGAACTCGACCCGTTCAAGCGTCTTGCCGGTAACGACTTCGTACGCGGTACGCAGAGCAGCTTCCATAACGCCGCCGGTCGCGCCGAAGATGTGACCTGCGCCGGAAGCAACGCCCAGCATCGGATCGCAGACCTCGTCGGGGAGATCCGCAAACTTGATGCCCGCGCGGCGGATCATACGAGCAAGCTCGCGCGTTGTGAGCGACACGTCGACGTCCGGTCTGCCGTCCTGACCGAGCTCGGGACGCTGTACCTCGAACTTCTTCGCGGTGCACGGCATGATGGAGACGACGAAGATCTTCTTCGGGTCGATGCCCATCTTCTCGGCATAGTAGGACTTGACGAGAGCGCCGAACATGCCCTGCGGCGATTTGCAGCTGGACAGATTCGGAATGAATTCCGGATAGTAGTGCTCGCAGAACTTGATCCAGCCGGGGCTGCAGCTCGTGATCAGCGGGAGCTTGCCGCCGTTCTTGAGACGGCCGATCAGCTCCGTGCCTTCCTCCATGATGGTCACGTCAGCCGCGTTGTCGACGTCGAACACCTTGTCGAAGCCGAGACGGCGGAGCGCTGCGATCATCTTGCCTTCGACATTCGTGCCGATCGGCATGTCGAATTCCTCGCCGAGCTGTGCGCGGACGGACGGTGCGGGACCGACGACCACATGCATTTCGGGATCGGAAAGCGCTTTCCACACCTTGTCGGTGTCGTCACGCTCGGTGAGCGCGCCGGTCGGGCAGACGCTGATGCACTGACCGCAGTTGACGCAGGACGTGGTGGCCAGCGGCAGATCAAACGCGCTTGCGATGTGGGTCTTGAAGCCGCGCTCGTTTGCGCCGATGACGTTGCAGTGCTGGTTGTATTTGCAGACCGCTACGCAGCGGCGGCAAAGGATGCACTTCGAGTTGTCGCGGATGAGATGGATCGCGGAATCGTCGATGTCCGGCTCGGTGGGTGCGCCGTCGAACTTATGCGCGTCGCAGCCGTATTCCTGAGAAAGCGCCTGCAGTTCGCAGTTGCCGCTTCTGACGCAGCTCAGGCAGTCCATACGGTGGTTCGAAAGCATCAGCTCGAGGGTCATCTTGCGGGATGCGCGAAGCGCGGGCGTGTTCGTCTGCACTTCCATGCCTTCGGCGACCTGCATTAAGCACGCGACGGGGTTAGAGCGCGCGCCCTTGACTTCGACAACGCACATACGGCATGCGCCGATCGCGTTGATCTGCTTCATGTAGCAAAGGGTCGGAATACGGATGCCTGCCAGCTCCGCCGCTTCCAGAATGGTGGAATTTGCGGGGACTTCGATCTCCATTCCGTTGATTTTCATTTTAACTGTATCCATGGTCGCCCTCCTTATTTCTTGATGATGGCCGAGAACTTACAGCCTTCCATACAGGCGCCGCACTTGATGCACTTCGACTGATCGATGACATGCGGTTCCTTGACCTTGCCGGTGATCGCGCCTGCCGGGCACTTGCGTGCGCACAGCGTGCAGCCCTTGCACTTGTCGGGCTGGATCTCATAGTGCATGAGATTCTTGCAGACGCCCGCCGGGCAGCGTTTTTCGACGACGTGCGCTTCGTATTCGTCGCGGAAATACTTCAACGTGGAAAGAACCGGGTTCGGAGCCGTCTGACCGAGTGCGCACATTGCGTTCGCCTGGATGTACTTGCACAGCTCTTCCATCTTGTCGAGATCTTCGAGCGTGCCGTTGCCGGACGTGATCTTGTCGAGCATTTCGAGAAGACGGCGCGTACCAATGCGGCACGGTGTGCACTTGCCGCAGCTCTCGTCGACCGTGAAGTCGAGGAAGAAGCGCGCGACGTCGACCATGCATGTCGTTTCATCCATGACGATCATACCGCCGGAGCCCATCATTGCGCCGATCTTCTTGAGGTTGTCATAGTCGATCGGCATGTCGAGGTACTCTGCCGGGATGCAGCCGCCGGACGGACCGCCGGTCTGAACAGCCTTGAACTTCTTGCCGTTCGGGATGCCGCCGCCGATGTCGAAGATGATCTCGCGGAGCGTGGTGCCCATCGGGATCTCCACAAGACCGGTGTTGACGATCTTGCCGCCGAGCGCAAAGACCTTGGTGCCCTTGCTGCCCTCGGTGCCCATGGATGCGAACCAGTCTGCGCCCTTCAGGATGATCTGCGGGATGTTCGCGAGCGTTTCGACGTTGTTGATGATCGTCGGCTGACCGAACAGACCCTTGTTCGCCGGGAACGGGGGCTTGTTTCTCGGCTCGCCGCGGTTGCCCTCGATGGAGGTCAGAAGCGCGGTCTCCTCGCCGCAGACGAACGCGCCTGCGCCGAGACGTACTTCGATATCGAAGTCGAAGCCGGTACCGAAGATGTCCTTGCCGAGCAGGTTGTATTCACGCGCCTGGCCGATTGCGATTTCAAGACGCTTGACCGCGATCGGGTACTCGGCACGAACGTAGATATAACCCTTGTTTGCGCCGATCGCATAGCCCGCGATCGCCATTGCTTCGAGGACCGCATGCGGGTCGCCTTCGAGGACGGAACGGTCCATGAACGCGCCGGGGTCGCCCTCGTCCGCGTTGCAGACGACGTACTTCTGCGGGACCTTATTCTTGGCCGCAAACTCCCACTTTAGACCGGTCGGGAAGCCCGCGCCGCCTCTGCCGCGAAGACCCGAGTCCTTCATGACCTGAATGACTTCTTCCGGGGTCATTTCGGTAAGCACCTTGCCGAGCGCGGCATAGCCGTCCATCGCGATGTACTCGTCGATCTGTTCCGGGTTGATGACGCCGCAGTTGCGAAGCGCAACACGCATCTGCGTCTTGTAGAAGCCGGTCTCCTGCAGAGACGGGACTTCGACCTTCTCCTCGCCTTCAGTCTCGCGATACACGAGACGATCGACGACACGGCCCTTCAGTAAGTGCTCCGAAACGATCTCCGGAACATCCTCGAGCTTTACGCGGCTGTAGAACGTGCCCTCCGGGTACACGATCATGACCGGGCCCAACGCGCAGAGGCCGAAGCAGCCCGTGCGTACGACCTTGATCTCATCTGCAAGGCCGTTCAATGCGATCTGTTCCTCCAGGGCGTCAGCGATTTTGACGCTGCCGGATGAGGTACACCCCGTACCGCCGCAAATCAAAACATGCGTACGAATCATTCTGTCTTTCCTCCGTTAACCTTCCACCGCACCGATGGTATATTTTGTGACGGGTTTGCCGTCGATCAAATGCTGTTTGACGATCTCGGGAACCATTTCGGGCTTGACCTTGACATAGGTAACACGTTCTTTGTCGCCCTCAAAGACTTCGACGATCGGCTCAAAGCGGCACATGCCGATGCAGCCGGTCTGCGTGACGGTCACACGATCGCTGAGGTTCTGCTCCGCAACCTGCTCCACAAAGGCGTTCAGAACGGGACGCGCGCCCGCCGCGATACCGCAGGTCGCCATGCCGACGACGACGCGGACCTCACCGGAACCTTCACGAAGTGCGACCTTGTTTTTCATTCTTTCACGAATTTCTGCAAGTTCTTTCAATGATTTCATGGGTTTGATCCTTTCATTTAAGTAGATTTTTCTGCATATCTTCAAGCCTCCGAAGCATATTGCTCCGTCAGCATATCCCGGATCCATGCGAGGACTTCGTATTCATCGAGCGGTACGTCGTCCCCAAGTACCTGTCGGACTTCGCGCGTGTCAAGCTCGACCGTGCGGTCCGGCATGGTGTGCCGGAAAAGAAAATCCGTTTTCGCGCTGCCGCGGATCAGCATCGTGATCGTCGTGACCACGTCGCCGAGCGGCGTAAAATCCAGGTGCGTCTTGTCGAACGTTGCGGAGATCTCCGTTCCGCAGTGCTCCGGGTCGACCGCCCGTTCCGTTGACCGGATCGAAAGCGTTCCTCCCGTCTGCTCCGCGGCAAGCTTCAGAAGCGGGATCCCCATCCCCACCTTGCGCGTGGTGCGCGTCGTGGAGAACGGGTCGACGACGGTTTTCAGAAAGTCCTCCGACATGCCGTAGCCGTTGTCCCGGATCGTCAGCTTCAGAGACGTTTCCGTCTCGTCCAGCAGGATCTCGATCAGCGTCGCTTCGGCGCGGATCGAGTTTTGCGCAATATCGAGTATGTTCAGGCTGAGCTCCTTCACAGTCTTCCCTCCCGCAGCTTCATAAAGAGCGCGTGCCGTACGGCGTCCGGCTCGGTCTCGTCGGTGTCCAGCTCGAGCGTTCCGCCCGCTTCGCCGATCTCCCACAGCCGATGCGCGTCCGAGCAGACGACGATCGTGCGCCCTTCCGCAAGCTTCGCGTTTTCGGAATCCCTCAGCTCCGCGATCCGGAAAACCGGTTCCGGCGGAAATGCGCCGAGCACCGCTAAAAGTCCGTTCGCGTCGCGGTCGATGTGGGCAGGCCAGCAGACCCCGTTGTGCGCTTTGACCAGCTCCGCCGCCGATTCGAGATCCAGATCCGTCGCCGCCGGGAGAAAATACGGATCCTCTCCGATCTTTTCGTCCCGTTCGTTCAGGATCGGCTGCTCGCCGAAGATCTCGACACGGTTTTTGATCTTCATCCGGTGCTCTTTGACCGCCGCTCCGAATGCAAGCGCTTCCGGAAGCGTTTCAAAGACGCACAGCAGATGGATATCCTCCGCGGTCGTCAGCTCCATGCCCGCGATCGGCACGATCCCGTATTCCCCGCACGCGGCGAAGAACGCAGGACAGTTATCGACCGTGTTGTGGTCCGTCAGCGCAACGATGCCGAGCTCGGAAAGGTGCGCCATTCCCGCGATGTTGCACGGCGTCATATCCATGTCCCCGCACGGAGACAGGCATGAATGCAGATGCAGATCGTAGGCGACCGTCCTCATTTGAGCAGCGCACCGACTTCGGTGCAAATCTCAAATGTGGAGCGTTCGGAGAGAAGCAGGTTCAGTCCGTGCAGCTTTGCGGCGTTGACCGCTGCCTCGTCGGGGCGAACGCCCTCGGAGAACACGATGCAGGCGCAGTCCGTCAGCTGTCCGACCGCCGCCACGTTCACGTTCGACATGATCGTGACCCAGCAGTCGCCGCTTTCGGCGCGCCCCATGACCCAGCTCAAGAGATCTCCCGCATATCCGCCGGTGATCTCGCGATCCGGCTCGGACAGCAGCAGGGGTTCGTATCCGGTTTTTTCGATCAGTTCGCGTACCGTCATTGCCTTCTCACTTTCCGTCGTCGCGTTCGAGTTCCTTCAGGATCTCGCGCATGCGGATGACGCAGTCGTCGAGACGGGATTCGCCTCTGACAACGTCCTCTGCGTGCGCGCGGCAGGTCGGAGCGCCGCAGGAGCCGCAATCCATGCCGGGCAGAAGCTTTGTGATGCGTTCGATCTCCGCCATCATGCGGAACGACTGCATCCTGTCTGCGCCGAGGATCTCGGCCGAGCTGTACTCGCCGGGTTCGACCGTCATGACTTCGCTCGGGATCGGCTCGTTCTCGCCCAGAATGACGTGATTCTGCGCGACCGGCATATACCGCTGCAGCGCACGGATGCGAACGCGCGCGATATACGGGTTCTCGACTGCCATCACGCCGCCGACGCAGCCGCCGGGGCATGCGTTCAGTTCGACGAATTTCAGATCCGGGAAATGTCCCATCTCGATATCGTCGAGCACGCGGATGATGTTCTCGATGCCGTCGGCCGCCAGATAATGGTCGTTCATCAGAGCGCTTGCCTCCCCGCCGGAGGACGACCAGCTCATGCCGATCATACCGGACTCGGAAGTCACGTCTGGGACCTTTGCACGATCCATTTTGGAAAGAACACGGAAGTAGATATCGCTCATGGAGACGATATAATCCACATAGCGTTCCTTGTCCGCAGGCGTATTCTTGACCCAGCTGACCTTTGCGGGACACGGGGAGATGAACACGGTGCGCACATCGTCCGGCTTAAGCTCAGGATGCTCCTTCAAGGCGCGTTCCTTCGCAAGCTTACCCGCAAGCTCGATCGGCGGACAGATCGGGACCATCTTGCTGCGCAGAGACGGGAATCTCAGAGAGATGAGCCGGACGACGACCGGGCACGCCGTGCTGATGAACGGCGCGTGCGACATTCCCATACGCTTCATATAGGTACGGGTATAGTCGGTGACCAGCTCGGCAGCCTTGGCGACCTCGAACACGTCGTTGAAGCCGAGATTTTTGAGTCCCTGGAGCAGATAATCCGTATCGTCGAGATTCGCGAACTGCCCGAACATCGACGGCGCGGGAAGCGCGATCAGGTATTTCGAGCGGTCGATCGAATCCCATTCGTCGAAGTTCGCCTTTTTGGCTTTATACGGGCAGTGACGGATGCATTCGCCGCAGTCGATACAGAGGTTCGGATTGATACAAGCCTTGCCGTCGCGGATGCGGATCGCCTGCGTGGGGCAGCGGCGCAAGCAGGTGGTACACCCCTTGCACCTGGTCGCATCTAATGAAACGGAATGCTTGTATACGATCATGTGTCCTCCTTATGCCGATCTGAACTTCATGGTGATCGTCGTGCCAACGCCGACGACAGAATCGATCCTGAGCTCATCCGAGTACCGCTTCATGTTCGGCAGGCCCATGCCGGCGCCGAAGCCAAGCGAACGAATGTTGTCCGGTGCGGTGGAATAGCCTTCCTGCATGGCAAGCTCGACGTCCTTGATGCCGGGGCCTACGTCCTTCAGGATGACCGTGATGCATTCCGGCGTGACATACACATCGGCGTCCCCGCCCTTTGCGTGGATGACCATGTTGATCTCGCCCTCGTACATGGCAACGGAGATCCTGCGGATCAGATCGGGGTGATACCCCATCTGTCGCAGCATCCGTTTGACCTGAACGGAAGCTTCGCCCGCAGACGTGAAATTGTTGCCGTCTACGTCGTAATGGAAATGGAGCGCATCATTCGGTTCCGTCATCTTCCCAATCCGCCTTCATACAATTTGCCGCAAGCTTCATACATTGTCAGCTTGGTTTCCAGCAGCGCGATCCCGTTTTCGGTCGCAAGCCGTTTGATCTCGTCTGTCGCCGTTTTTCCGCGGACAATCACGATGCAGCTCATATCGAGCATATGCGCCGTCCGCACGATCTGCGGGTTCAGAAGACCCGTCAGAAGAACGTCCCGGTCCTCTGCAAACGCAAGCACGTCGCTCATCATATCGCTGCCGAATGCGCCGGTCAGATCATCTTCCATCTGATTCGGCTCGGCATAAACGACTGCGTCGATTCGTTCGGCGATCTCCCGGATAGTCATACTCGTTTCCTTTCGATTATGCGCGGAATTTGTCCAAGATGCCCTTGACGTCTGCCGGCACCAAACGGCCGAAAACGTCGTCGTCGATCGTCATAACCGGAGCGAGACCGCAGCAGCCGAGGCAGCGGGTCGCTTCGAGCGTAAACTTACCGTCGTTGGTGGTGTGCCCCGCCTTGATGCCGAGCTGGCGCTCAAGCTCCGCGAGAATATCCGCAGAACCCTTGACATAGCAGGCGGTACCGAGGCAGACGCGGATCAGATGCTCGCCCTTCGGCTCGAGCGTGAACCAGGAGTAGAACGTCGAAACGCCGTAAACCTGCTCCAGCGACACGCCGAGGCCTTCGGCGACCATCGTCTGCACTTCGATCGGCAGATAGCCGTAGATCTCCTGCGCCTTCTGGAGCACAGGCATCATTGCATCAGTCTGACCCTTGTGCTGTGCAATGACCTCTTTCAGTTTGGCTTCCTGTTCGGGCGTTCCCCGGAACGGGATCTCTGTGATTTTGTTCGTCATACATCCTCCTTTAAAAGATGAGATTATTGACCATCGAATATTATAGCATACACTTCCCGCAATTTCCATATCTTTTTGCAACAACTTTTTCTATATTTTTGCACGATATGACGCGAATGACGGTTTCTTCACGAAAATTCCGCAAAAATTTAGCAAAAAAATGCATTTGCATACTTTTCTTTTTCAGAAAAATCGTGTATGATATGTATACATATTGGAATAACTATATTCGGAAGGGGAAACGATATGGCAAAGAAATTGAAATTCAAGCCGACTCCTGCAGGAATTATGTTTTTGTCGGCGATCGGCGTATTGTTGATCGCGATCATTATTCTGACGATCGTCGGCGTGTCCCGCTGCAAGAAGGATCCGAACCGCAATGTCGATCCGAATGCCTCGGCAAGCGAAGAACCGGCGGAGAGCGTCGAGCCCTCCGTTGCGCCCGTCGAAACGCCCGAGGCGGAAACGCCCGATCCGAACACGACGACCGATCCGGACGAAACAGCCGATCCGAACGCGACGATCGACCCGAACGCGACGCCGTCGTCCGGTGAAACGAGCGGCCCCGGCCCCAGCTCCATCGTGATCACGACGCCCGGCTCCGCCACAACTTCTCTGGCGCCCGGCGCAACGCCCACCGCAACGCCGAACCCGTACTACACCACCCCGACGAGCGCCATGAAAAAGAACGCGCAGAAGGGTTATGTCAGCGCGGACAGCGTCAACATGCGCGCAACGCCCAGCAAGAACGGCAAGCTCGTGAAGTCCAAGATCGCGAAAAACACTGCCGTCACGCTCTATGTCGAGCAGGAGGGCTGGTGGTTCCTGAAGTGCGACGATAAGTTCGGCTACATCAAGAGCGACTACATCTCCAAGGGCACCGCGCCTGCGAGCGCCGCGTCCGGCGATCAGACCGGCAAGGTCGTCGTATCCAAGATCGCGCTCCGCAAGAGCCCGGACAGCAATTCCGAATGCATCAAGGAATACGAGAGCGGCGAGACCGTGACGATCCTCGGCACCGAGAAGGACAGCGCCGGCAAGAAGTGGTATCACGTCAAGACCAGCGACGGCAAGAAGGGTTATATGTACGCCGAATACATCAAGGTGAACAAGAAATAATCCTGCACGACAGCAGATAACCAAAGACCCGCGATTCGTTCGCGGGTCTTTTCTTTCTTTTGATGCTGGTTCAGAAGCCCCGGTTTTTCAGATCGTGGACAAGCTCGACGTAGAAATCCGTGATGTCGCGCACGCCCTCCCCCGTCCTGCGGGAAAAGGCGGAGCGGCGGAGATCGATCTCGTCCAGATGCGAAACGCCGCGTCGGGTGTTTCCGTGCAGTTCGATGCACCGTTCACCCCACGCCGCCGATTCTAAAGAGACCAGACCGTCGTTCGGTCCCTCGATGCGGTTCAGGACAAAGCACGCCACGGAGAGGCTGACGTCCGAGAGCGGACGCTTCATCACGCCTGCAACGCTCTGGTAATAGACGCCGGGAACGTCGGGGTTCTCCGCGTTGAACCGCTCCATATAGGAAACGGAGAACCCTTCGCAGACCCGCACGAAATCGGGCTTCTTATCGCCCACGAGACGGATCCAGTTGTTGACCGCAAACCCGGCGATCGAAAAGATCATGCGCGGCGCGCGGAGAAACTTCGTAAACGTCTTGGAGCCGCGATGCGGCGTGCTGATCGTGGTCAGGCTTGCGATCCTGTCCCCGTATCCGAGCGAGGACGCCGCCATGCGCGCTTCCAGTCCGCCCTTCGAATGCGCGAGGATATTGACCTTTTCCGCGCCGGTCTCCGAAAGGATCGCGTCGATCCGGTCGCACAGCGCCTTTGCGTTCGTCTCCGTGCTCGCCCAGCAGTCCTGTTCGCCGAAATAAACCGACGCGCCGTGTCCGCGCAGCACCTGCGGGATCCGTCCCCAGTAAACAGGGACCTTCAGATCGCGGAAGCCTGTGCCGTGAACAAGCAGCAGCGGATATTTGGTTTTGCATACGATGTGATCCATCCTGCCCTCCCGGACCTGCAGCTTTCCTTACGGGTCGGCAACGGAAATGTTGGTTGATTCGGCCGTGACCGTCACGTCCTCATACGGCATCGTGAACGTAAAATACAGACAATCCTCCGGTCCGTCGGTCTGCTGCGCTTTCTCGCCGTTAACGTAGACGTCCGTGATCTCGTCAAAGACGATCCCGAGCTTCACGGTGACCGTTTCACCCGGATACGCCGATGTGACCGGGTCGATCACGCGTCGTCCCAGACCTTCGTACGTGATCTTGAACGGCCGCGTCATCATATCGCTTCTTCCGAGCGAATACGATACCTTCACGTCGTGCGCCGGCATGATAAAGGTATAAACAAGATACGCATTGTCCTCGACTTCGGGCGAAAGGCGTTCGCCGTCGACGGTGACGGTCGGCGACGCGTCATAAACGATGTAGGTTTCAGCCTGACCCTGTCGCCTTCCGCATAGCGCTTCTTCAGTCCGATAAACGCGCCGCTTTCGACCTCGACGCGATAGGTCGGCTTGCCCCCGCAGGCGAGCAGCGGGACCAGCATCAGCAGCGCAAGCACAAGCGCTGTCAGTCTCTTCCCGCGTATAACGCGTACCCCTTACAGTTCGGAAAGCCGTCCGAGCGTTTCCGGATGCTTCTTCGGCTCCTGCAGATGAATGATCGCCGCGCCGGGCAAGACCGCGCGGATCTGCTCCTCCGCCTTCTTTGCCTCGCCGCTGCCGGAGTACAGAACGAACGCGACCCGTTTGCCCTTGAGATCGGTCCTCTTGAGAACGGTGTTGATCGGGCAGGACAGCCGTCCGTTCCAGACCGGCGAACCGATCACGACCGTCTCGTAAGCCGAAACGTCCGGGTCGTAGTCCTTCAGCGGTTCGCAGTAACGCCGTCCGGCGTTGAAGCCGCACTGCAGGATCTGAAAAAAGAACTTCTTCGGCGGCTGTTTTGCCGATTCGACCTTTCTGACGTCAAAGCCCTTTGCTTTCAGATGCTCCGCAACGGCGTCGCCGTTTCCGGAAAGGCTGTAATAAAGAAAGAGTCCGGACATTGCATGATCCTCCTTCAGTTCAGAATAAACCGCATCCCGACCGGGTTGTGGTCGGAGTAGGCAAAGCCGGTGTCGATCACCGTCGCGGATACGACCGTGACGTTATCCGTGACCAGAAAACCGTCGATCGTCAGCGTATACTGTCCCTCATGATACGTACCGTCGGCGTTTCGGCAGCTCGGGACCGGATTTGCTTCGTCGATCGGCGCGATCAGCGTGATATTCCGTCCGTCGAACATGCTGTCCGGGATCGGCTGCGCCCAGGTGTATTCGATGTCGGATTTGCCGAAATACTGCGACGAATCGCCGAGCAGGTCCTTGTTGAAATCGCCGCCCGCGATGCAGTAATTGCCCTTTTCGTATTCGGACTGCATATCGCTGAGCAGGATCTCGAGCTGTTCGTAGGCGATCTTTCCGTCGGACGTGTACGCGGACAGATGCAGATTGTACAGGATCAGTTCTCCGCCGTTCGCAAGCGGAATGCGCTGTTTTGAGAAACAGCGATCGAGATCGAGGAACTTCGTGAAACCGGTTTCGACCGGGACCTCTCTGCGTTCCGCCGCCGTCACAGGCGCTTTCGAGAACGTCATCAGTCCCGACCTCGCCTTGCCGAACATCTGCGTGACCGGATAGGCAAGGAACGGCGAATCGTAGTTTTGCGCAAAGGTGTACGCCGTTCCGTCGAGCGCGTCGACAAGATACGGGCGTTCGTCGATGTGATAGCTGCGCGTCGAATCGGTATCGATCTCCTGGATGAGATACAGATCGGCGTCCGCTTCCCGCAGTACGCGGGCAATGTTCCGGAGATTGTTGTCGAGGCGGCTCTCCGACCACGCCCGGGCGCGGTCGCCGCCGTCCATGAAGAAGCCGAAATCGGATTCGTACGCGCCGAAGCCGATATTATAGGAAACAACTGTATACTCCGTTCCCGTCTCCAATGTGCCGGACGCCTTTCCCTCGACCGCTATCGGTTGATCGCCGATGCGGTGATAGCTGATCAGCACATAGGCGACGTAGCCTACGAACAGCAGGATCAGCGAGAGCAGGATGATCCCGACGGTCTTGCATACGGTTTTGAACGGATTGCGTTTCTTTAATTCCATCTTCCGGTCCTCCGCTTCTTTTCGTCTATTGATTGAAATTGGTCTGATAGATGCGCGCCGCGATCGCCGGCGAGCCGAAATCCACGACGATCCAGCCGCTCAGCGGATCAGAAAGCGTCATCAGCTCCGGATCCAGCGTCTTTGCGAGGCTGTACGGATGTCCGAACGAGCCGCTGCCCTTGGTGGACAGGAAGCTGATCGTCAGATGCGTTTCATCCGTTTGCGCGGCTTTGAGTCCCTTCGAGAACGCATTCAGCTTGTCCGGCGCGTCGTATTCGTAGCGATCCTGCACGATCAGCGTATAGCTGCCGTTTTCATGCGACGCGGCGTTTTTCGTCACGTCGTCATGTCCGTTCTGCGTCTGCCAGTAGCACGGGAGACCGACGGTCGGGACCGGCGCCGAAGCATCCTCGTAATGCCGTGTCAGCACGATCTTTCCTCTCGCCTCCGCAACGGTCGGGATCTCGTCAATCAGCAGCCACGCGTCCGCATTCTTTTGGATGTACCCGGAAAGCAGCGTTTCAAACTGCTCGGGCGTTTCGCTGCCGTGCTCCTGCTTGACGGCGAAGACGATCGTTTCCGTCGGATGCGCCGCTAAGAACGCGTAGCAGTCGTTCAGCACGTCGTCGAGATACAGCGTGCCGCCCCAGGGCCAGCCGGAAGTCGTGCAGGCCGTAAAGCCGTGCATCAGTTTGAACTGCTCTCCGCTTGCGCCGAGCCGGATATCCAGATAGCGGAAGCCGGCGTCAAGCTGCTCGGCGATCGTCAGCGCCTGACATCTCGTAATGAACGCAAGCTGCACGTTCTTCGTCGCGCAGTCATGCGTGCCGGGCAGAACGACCGCGGACAGCGGCAGGTCGCCCGGCAGGTCCTTCATCCAGTCCGCCGAGCCCGCGACCGGCGTACGGTCGACGTTTTCAAGCGCCGGAACGATATACATCAGCGTGCCGAACGTGAGCACGATCAGAAGCGGGATAATCCAGAGCAGATGCAGCAGCCGTTTTGCTTTCCCGGTCTTATTTGTTTTCATGCGGAAACCTCCACTTATATAATATGATATTATATCATATGCCGGTTCAGCCTGCAACCCGAAATATAGGACCGGAAGTTTACCGTTTTCCCCGGATACGCGGAAACGCGCATAAAAACCGTCTGTTTTTTTCGCGGATTTCTTGCATCGGTATGCATGCTATGATATAATATGATGAATTTATATGTGGAGGTTCGGCTTTGCGGATCTTGGGGATCGACCCGGGCTATGCGATCATGGGCTACGGCGTCATAGAGAAAAACGGACAGTCTGTCGTGCCGATCGACTTCGGCGTGGTGGAAACGGACAAATCGCTGCCGTTTCCGGAACGTCTCGAAAAGCTGTATCTCGGCACGCGGCAGCTGTGTGAGCTGTATCATCCCGACATGGCGGCGTTCGAGGAGCTGTTCTTCTACCACAACATCACGACGGCGATCTCCGTCGGTTCCGGACGCGGCGTTTCGATCCTCGGCGTACAGCAGTGCGGGATCCCGATGTATGAATTCACGCCGATGGAGATCAAGCAATCCGTCTGCGGCAACGGGCATGCGGATAAAAAGCAGGTCCAGCAGATGATCCGCGTGCTTCTCGGACTTCGGACCGAACCGAAGCCGGACGACGCGGCGGACGCGCTTGCGGCGGCGCTGTGTCTTGCGTTCCACGCGGGACCTGCGCAGGAAGAATATCGGATCAAATAGGAGAAAACGATGTACGCATATATCAAAGGAATCGTGGACGAAGCGGGCACGGATCGCGCCGTGCTCGAAGCGGCAGGCGTCGGATATGAGTTGTTCTGCAGCACGATGACGCTGAAAACGCTGATCGTCGGCGAAGAAGCGAAGCTTTACACGCATCTGCATCTTGCGGAGGGCGTGCAGGCGCTTTACGGCTTTGCGGATCCCGAGGAGCGCGAAATGTTCCGGAAGCTTCTGAACGTATCGCGCATCGGACCGAAGGTCGCCCTGTCCGTACTCTCGACGATGACGCCTTCGGACGTGCGCGCCGCGATCGTGACGGACAATCCCGCGGCGTTCGATCGCGTCGCCGGTATGGGCAGAAAGACCGCACAGCGCGTGATCCTGGAGCTCGGCGAATCGATCCGTCAGGAATCCGTCGGCGCCGCGCCGGTCAAGGCCGCGGAGACGAAGCCTTCTCTGCCGACGCTGCAGAGCGAGGCGGTCGCCGCGCTCACGTCTTTGGGCTACGACGGGCTGACCGCGTCGCGCGCGGTCGCAAAGATCAAGGAAGCGGACACCGTGGAAGAACTGATCACGAAAGCGCTGAGAAGCATGGCAAAGGGGTAAGACATGCAGGACGACAGACTGATCTCCTCCTCCCTGCAGGAGGACGACGCAAAAAACGAATACAGCATCCGCCCGCATTTCCTGTCCGAGTACATCGGTCAGGAGAGCGTCAAGGAGCATATGCAGATCTACATCGAGGCGGCAAAGTCCCGCGGCGAGTCGCTGGACCACGCGCTGCTGTACGGCCCTCCGGGGCTCGGCAAGACGACGCTGGCGGGCATCATTGCGAACGAAATGGGCGTAAGCCTGCGCGTAACGAGCGGTCCCGCCATCACGCACGCGGGCGATCTTGCGGCGCTCCTCACGAACCTCAGTCCGGGAGACGTGCTGTTCATCGACGAGATCCACCGCCTGAATCCGAACGTCGAGGAGGTCCTGTACCCCGCGATGGAGGATTTCGCGCTTGATATCATCATCGGCAAGGGTCCCGGCGCGCGTAGCATCCGGCTCGATCTGCCGCGGTTCACGCTGATCGGCGCGACGACGCGGCTCGGCATGCTCTCCTCGCCGCTGCGCGACCGCTTCGGCATCAAAGAGCAGCTGGAGCTCTATACGCCCGAAAGTCTGAAGGAGATCATCACGCGGAGCGCGGACATCCTGCGCATCGAGATCGACGAGGAAGGCGCGTTGGAGATCGCGTCGCGCTCCCGCGGTACGCCGCGCATTGCGAACCGGCTTTTAAGGCGTGTGCGCGACTATTCGCAGGTACGCGGAAACGGCGTGATCGACCTTCCGACCGCGCAGGGCGCTTTGTCCATGCTGAAGATCGACGAGCTCGGGCTTGACGCGGTCGACCGCAAAATGCTGATCGCCATGATCGAAACCTTCCGCGGCGGACCGGTCGGGCTGGACACGATCGCCGCCTATACCGGCGAGGACGCCGGCACCGTTGAAGACGTTTACGAACCGTATCTTCTGAAGCTCGGTTTTATTGCGCGCACCACGCGCGGCAGGATCGTTTTGCCGGAAGCATACCGGCATTTGGGTTACCCGGTACCCGTCACGGTACAGCAGGACCGTCTGGAGGTTTAATATGTTCGGCAAAAAGAAGCGCATCATCGCGGAGCAGGAGGAGCGGATTCGCATGCTCGAGCAGCAGCTGGAAGCATCCGCAGCGGACAACAAGCGTCTGAAGGAACGCGTGATCGACGTCGAACGCCGTGAGCGCGGGATCGGACGTGCGCTGAACGAAGCGACCGCCGCAGCCGACAACGTGCTTGCGGACGCGCAGAAAAAGGCGTCCGTGCTGGTGGATCAGGCAAAGAGCGAATGCGATTCCATCCGCAAAAAGTCGGAGCGGATCGTGGAAGACGCGTACCGCGCCGCGCGGGAGATCGTGCGTGAAGCCGAGAATGAAAACGCCAGAAAGCGCGCGGAGCTCGAACAGCGCATCGAGCAGTACGCGGCGCTTCTCGGCAATTACGACGCCATGGTCCAGGAACAGCTGCAGACGGCGCAGGACGGTGCGAAGCGGTTTGCCGAGCTTTCCCGCGCGCTGCACGAAGCGGTCCCCCAGCTTCTCGGCACGGACGGTTCTCCGATGCCCGGGCTTTCGACCCCCGACGCCGGTTCCGATCAGAACGCTTCGGACGTGCCGGACATGCCCGACTATGCCGCGCACCCGCTTTCATATCCGTCGAGCCGTGAAGGCGGCGACGATCAGCTCTGGACGGTCGACAAGATCGCCGGAAGCGGAAGCGAAGATACGGATTCCGACGTCGACGCGATCATCGACGACATCCTTGCCGCTGCGGAGGACGACCAATGAAACTGTCGATCCTCGGCATATACGGACCGTTTCCCGCGCCGGGCGGCGGCTGTTCGTCCTATCTGGTCG
>CAMVGD010000038.1 GCA_947166925.1 uncultured Clostridia bacterium
ACCACAGCGGAGGGCGGAGGTTGGGGTCAAAGGAGATCAGCGCGCCGGCTTCCTTCGCCGCCTTCACGGCCTTCCTCGTTGCGAAGCGGACGTCCGGGTGCGTCATGGAGAGCGTTCCGAAATGGAAGACTCTGCAATCCCGCAGCAGTTCGAAAGGCAGATCGTCCGCATTCAGCATCATATCCGCGCCGGGATTGCGGTAGAAGGAGAAGTCGCGGTCGCCGTTTTCGAGCTTGTGCACGACTGCAAGCGTCGTATGCACTTCCGGATCGGCGAACAGCGCACGTGTATCAATACCTGCGTCGGTCACGACTTTTCGGAGCTGCTGCCCGTAGACGTCGTTTCCTACTTTGCCGATGAATGCGGTTTTTCTGCCGAGCTTATTCAGCATGGCAAGCACGTTGCACGGCGCACCGCCGGGATTCGCCTCCCAAAGCGGGTTGCCTTGTTCGCTTGTGCCGTGTTCCGTAAAGTCGATCAGCAGTTCACCGAGAGCGACTGTTTCGAATTGCTTTTCCACAATTATACCTCAATATCGTACTTTTCAACGTCAATGATTGCCGCACCGTCGCAGGAAAAGGAGATGGAATCGGCATTGACAGGCGTGTAGAGAACGAAGGACGCCGACTGCTCGCCGTCGTTGACAAACAATTCCAGACTATAGCGATCCATGATAAGCCGCAGCTTCAGTTCGTTATGCGATGCGATCGGAAAATCACGGACATTGACGATGTCATGCGGGAAACCGGAACGGCTTCTGTCGACGCGGATCGTGTTGTTTTCCGGTTTGTGCCGGATCATTGTGACGCGCTCGCCGTCCTTTGCAACAAAGATCTTGAAATAGCGATACATATGTTCGCGGTTGGCGGGACGAACGGTGACGGTCATGTCAAGGAAACGTCCGGAAACACCCTGCAGGTTCGTTTCGTCTGAGATCATGACGTTTCGATAGCTGACTTTCGCAGATCGGTATGCTTCAATCTCACGAACCGGATTCTGAATGAGCCGTCCGTCGCGGATCGAAAGCTCGCGAGGGAGCGTCATTTGACCGCAGAAGGGGAGTCCCTTCAGCTTGCAGCCGGAGGATTCCCAGCTCTGCATCCATGCGATCATGATGCGCCTTCCGTCAAGCGACAGAAGAGACTGCGTCGCATAGAAATCCGTGCCGTAATCGATCGCCTGCGTGTTGTCGCGCAGCAGATGACGGCGATCACGGTCGTATCTCCCGATGATACAGAGCGTACTGTTGCCGGGATGAAATTCCAGTCCCATTGAGGTCATATTCTGCGGACTGGTCAACAGTACATGCTTTCCGTCCAGTTCAAAGAAATCGGGACATTCCCACATCTTGCCGTATTGATTGTGACAGGACGAGAGAACGGAGGAGAACTTCCATTGAAATCCGTTTTCACTCTCAAACAGCAGGATCGAGCCGCTGCCGTCTGCGGGGCGGTTTCCGATCACCGCCCAGTATTTTCCGTCCTCAAACCAGATCTTCGGGTCGCGGAAGTCGATCGGACTGCCGCCCTCCGGAAGATCCTTTGCGTCCAGAACGGGATTGCCCTCGTATTTTTTGTAGTTCGTTCCGTCGCCGACAGCAAGGCACTGCGTCTGATATCCATCGACGACGCCGTTGGAACGGCGCTTGTTGCGCACACCGGTGTACATCAGGAGATGCCGCCCGTCCGGGAGTGCGATCGCTCCGCCGGAGAAGCATCCGTCCTTGTCGTAGCTTTCTTCCGGTGCAAGCGCGCAGGGAAGACGGTTCCACCTGATAAAATCGGATGTCTTGACATGTCCCCAGTGCATCGGACCCCATTTGGTATCATAGGGATAATACTGATAGAACAGATGGTACTCGCCCTGATAGACGGAGAAACCGTTCGGATCATTGATCCAGCCTATGCCGCCGGTCACGTGAAAACGCGGCTGGTCGAACTTCGACAGATTCGGATGATATTTCTGTTCAAATAAACGGGCTCTCTGCAATTTGTCTTTCATGGTGGTGCTCCTTATAAAACTTTTAATACAGCAGCCGCATCCCTTCCGATGCGGCCGCTGTACATCCAATAGGAGGGATGGAGATTATCTGCCGAGATAACGGGTGTACGCATCCTGATAGACAGCAAGCAGGCGATCCATGCCGCAGTTGTCTTTCAGCATCTTGATATACGCATCCCATTCAGCGTCGGTCGGTCCGCCGTTCTTGAGCCAGGTGCCTTCATATTCTGCGACCTGGGAGACGAAGTCTGCCTTATAACGGCTGATGATTTCGAGCTCTTCATCGGTGAACGTGACGTCGTTCGGATAGTAGACGGGTGCTTCAACGTAGGGCATCCAGATCTCCTCGATATCATGCAGACGCTGCGTTGCGCGGTCTTCCATGTAGAACACTTTGTTGTAGTACTCTGCAAGGATTAGACGCGGACCGTAGACTTCATACTGTGCCTTGAGCTCGCCGGCACTCTTGCCGAACTGTGCCTTTGCGGCGTCATCCGTGATGGTCTGCCAGACACCGTTCGCATCCTTCTCGGTGTAGTAAATGCCGATCGGACCGTACTGGAGCTGCATGACGACTTCGGGATCATACCACTGATCGAAGTACTTCAGGAGCAGTTCGGGATTGCCGCAGGCGGAAGTGATGTTGAAGTTGCCGGAGGTAACGCCCGGGCCCGAGCGGATCGTCAGGTTGCGGGTATTCTCATACTTGGTGCCCTTCGGCCCGTACAGCGGGGGCATGAATACGAAATCATCGGTATAGTCGCCCGCAATTTCCTTGATCTCCCACCAGGTCGTGACGCCGACGCGTCCCTGCGAGACCTTTGCAATCAGCTGCGAGGTGCTCTGGGAGAACATTTCGAGGTCCATGAGGCCTTCGGCATACCAGTCATGGAAATAGGTGACCGCATCGCGATAGGCGTCGGTCGCACTCACGAATTCCACGGTGCCGTCCGGCTTCGCCAGCAGGTCGAAGCAGATATCGCTGGTGAAGTTCGTGAAGCCGAAGCCCGCATAGAAGATCTCCTGACCCCAGCACCACTGGTCGAAGCCGGTGGACATCGGGATCGTGGAGCCTGCGCCGTTGCCGTTTCTTGTCGCCATATCGTTATCGCGGAAAGCGACGAGCGCATCGTGGAGCTCGGTCAGGTTTGTGGGAACCGGAAGGCCGAGTTCGTCGAGCCAGGTCTTGTTGATCATGGAGAACTCCGGAACCGCGTAAATCGAAAGATCATCGGTCGCACCGATTGCCGCGGTGCCCATCAGCTCGCCGGAGGGCAGACCGTAGATCTTGCCGTCCGCCTGCGTGATGCCGGATTTGATGTTCGGATGCTTCTCGAAGATCGCGCACAGATTCGGCATGATCTCGGGAGTGATGTACGGCGTGAGGTCGATGAACGTGCCGTCGCTGCCGTATTCGTTGATGTCGTTCTGCGAGAATCCGACCGCGATGAACGCGTCGGGCAGCTGGTTGCCGCCGATCAGAACACCGACCTTCTCACCGAGCGAGTCGCTCATGAGGTCCCATTCGATCTCGACACCTGCTTTTTCCGCAAGTTCAACGAGAACCGGGTTCGAGTCGTTGCCGCTCGACAGAACGGACATGCCGCCGACGATCAGAAAGTCGGTCTGATCGGGGTTGATCTCCGCCGACTTGTTGCCGCCGCCGCAAGCGACGATGCCGAGCACCATAATGAGTGCAAGTGCAATGGAAAGTATTTTCTTCATGTTGTTTCTCCTTTTTATGAATTAGCCCTTCACCGCGCCGGACATAAAGCCCTGCTCGAAGTATTTCTGAACGAAGGGGTAGAGGATGAGCATCGGCGCCGCCGCCACGATCATGGAAGCGAACTTGACGAGCTCGGAGATACGGTTCGACTCGGCGTAGCTCATACCGCCGGTCATTTGCGTCATTGCTTCAGACGTAATCAGGATGCCTCTGAGCACGAGCGGGAAGGGATACTGGTCTTTCTGGAGGTAGATCAACGCGGTGAACCAGTCGTTCCAGTAAGCGACCATCGAGAAGACGACGATAACCGCCATGATGGAACGGGAGAGCGGAACCACGATGCGCCAGAACGTCGTAAAGTCGTTTGCACCGTCGATTTCCGCCGCTTCATACAGTTCCTTCGGGATGTTGTTCTCGAAGAAGTTTCTGACGATAATGACGTTGCCCATTGCAACGCCGCCCGGCAGGAACAGCGCCCACATCGTGTTCAGAAGTCCCGTGTCGCGGACGACCAGGTACGTCGGGATCAGACCGCCGCCGAAGTACATCGTAATGATGAAGAAAATGGAGATCCACTTTCTGCCCGGCAGTTTTTTCTTGCTCAGCGGGAACGCTGTGAGATAGACCATCGCAACGGAGAAGACCGTACCGAGAACAGTATACAGGATGGAGTGCAAAAAACCGTTGAACAGGCTGGAGTTCTTGAACACCATCTTGTAGCCTTCCAGCGTGAACTGGCTCGGGATCAGGAACGTTTTGCCTGCGTATACATCGTACGGATCGGAGACCGACGCAACGACGACGTAATAAAGCGGATAGGCGATGATCAGCATGATCAGAGCCGTCAGGACGACCAGCACGATATCGCTGGCTTTATCCGACATGGTGTGCATACCTTGTTTTCTCTTCATGTCGATCCCTCCTTACACGAAGCTGACGTCCGCGGCTTTCTTTGCGATCTTGTTGACGACCACCAGCAGGATGATGTTGATGACCGTGTTGAAAAGACCGATTGCCGTGGAGTAGCTGTACGCGTGGTCTACGATACCTTGTTCGTATACATAGACCGCGATGACGTCGCTCGTCGCCTTGTTGAGCTGGGTCTGAAGAAGGAAGACCTTTTCAAAGCCGACGCTCATGATGCCGGATACCGCCATGATCAGCTGCAGAATGACCATCGGGATCAATTCCGGAACGTCGATGACGCGGATGCGCTGGAACATGGATGCGCCGTCGATCTTTGCAGCTTCATAGAGCCCGGGATCGACTGCGGACAGGGTGGCGAGGTAGATGATGGTGCCCCAGCCTGCATCCTGCCAGATACCGGATATGATGTAGATGGGGCGGAACGCCTCAGGCAGCGTCATGTAATCGATCTGGTTTCCGAAGATCAGATTGATGAGACCGCCGTAAGGGGAGAGGAAGATGCGGATCATACCGCAGACGACCATGATGGAAATGAAGTGCGGCGCATAGAGAACGGTCTGCACCACTCTCTTATAGCGCTTGAAACGAAGTTGGTTGATGGCGAGCGCCAACAGAATGGGAACGGGGAAGCTGAACAGCAAGGACAGTGTGGAAAGCAGGACGGTGTTTTTGATCATTCTGCCGAACGTCGGTGCCGTAAAGAACCGTTCAAACCAGTCGAGTCCGACCCACTTGCTTCTGAAGAAGCCCTGTGCGGGTTTATAATTGCGGAAGGCGATCTGAATGCCGTACATCGGGATGTACTTATAAACGATCGTGATCGCAATCGGAATCAGAAGCATAAGATAAAGCTGCCAGTTCTCTAAGATCCGGCGACCGAGCGACTTTCCGTGCTTCAACGGTTTGACTTTCTTCCCCTCAGCTTTTGTGACTGTGCTCACAGGGGATCCCTCCTTATTTCATAAGTGCGAGGATAAATGAAGTGACTCCAATAGCCCGCCTTTTCACCGTCGGGTCACCGGCCTGTGCGATGAAAGATGCGAGCAGCGTGAAACGTTACATCTAAAACCATTGTTATAGTATCACGAATCAATCGGATTTGTCAACGTAAAATCTGCAAAAATATGCGACAACTTTCATGTGAGACGCTGCTTACAGCGGTATTTTTCATAATCCGTGTTTTTTACTCTTTACATTCGTGAAACGTTGCGTTATAGTATAGACACAGATTTCATGAAATTTCACGAAACGGAGGTACGACATGGCAAAGAAGGGGAATAACCCGACGATGAACGATGTCGCGCGCGAAGCGGGCGTTGCGCTCGGAACGGTGTCAAAGGTCGTCAACGGGATTCCGGTCGGCGAGGAATATCGCATCCGGGTGGAAAAGGCGATCAAAAATCTGAATTATCGGGTCAACAGCTATGCGCAGGGCATGAAAAGCGGCAAAACGCGGGCGATTGCGGTGATTATGCCCAATCTGGTCAGTCCCTATTTTGCGTCGCTCGTGAACAGCCTCGGCAAAACCCTTGCAGCAAGAAAACATTATATGGTGTTCTTCGGGACCGATTACGATCCGGATCAGGAACAGGAATACGTGCGCCTTGCGGAGCAGCAAAAGGTGGACGGCATCATCTGTTTGAGCTACAACCCCAGACTTGAACTGTCCGAGGATATTCCGCTTGTTTCGATCGACCGTTATTTCGGCGCAAAGATCCCGTGCGTTTCAAGCGATAACTACGGCGGCGGATATCTCGCCGCCGAGAAACTGAAAGAAAACGGCTGCAGACACGTTGCCATGCTGCGCATCGCAAGTAAACTGCCGCATGAGCCGGCAAAACGCCGTGACGGATTTGTTGCGGGCTGCGAGGCGATGGGACTTGCCTGCGATCAGATGAATCTGGAGGACGGTGCGCCGTATCAGGAATTTGTCGATTTCCTGCACGCGCATTTTCATAACGGGAAGCTGGATTACGACGGGCTGTTCTGCGTAACGGATTCGGTCGCTTATCAGATCCGCGGAACGCTGAAAGAAATGGGACTCAGAGTTCCGGAGGACGTACAGCTTATCGGTTTTGACGGAATCCGGAAGTTCGGAGATATGGAACTGGTTTGTTCCACCATCGTGCAGCCCGTGGACGCGATCGCGGAAACCTGCGTGAATTTGATTCTGAACACCGATCCCGGTCAGATTCCGTCTCTGCTCTGCCTGCCCGTGCGTTATGAATGCGGCGGAACGACGCTGAAATAAGCAACATGGCGAGCGAATATCTGAAACAAAAAGCACAGAGAGAAGTGCAGGAAGAGACACCCCGGGAGCCGGTTGTCTATTCGCGCAAGGAAAAGATCGCTAACTGGCTGCATTACCACTGGTACTGGTTTGCAATCGGCGCGGTGCTGCTGATTGTGACGGGAACGATGCTCTGGAATATTCTCGGCATCGGTAAAACCAGACCGGACTATGTCTTTGCGTATGTCGGCAAAAACCCGCTCACCGAGGAACAGGCAGCCGCGTTTGAAGAAGCTGCCGCCGCCGTCGGCGCCGACGTCAACGGCGACGGACAGGTCAAAGTGACGCTCAATCAGTACGGAACGGGGCGCACCGGCGACGCAGAGACCGCACTTCTCTACAATCAGGCGGCGGACGCCAAACTCCTTGCAGATATTACAAAGGGCGACAGCTACTTCTTCCTGACCGACGATCCCTATCATCTGCAGCGTTCGTACGGGATTCTGGCGAACGCGGACGGTTCCGAGCCGGACGAGTACGACTTTGAGACCGACGACAAAATCGTTAAACTCTCCGATATCTCCGTGTTTTTCGGGCTGGATCCGGCGTTTTCGGACCTGTATCTCGGCAGGCGCTGGTATGTGGAAAAAGAGGCGGGCGGACATGAAAGCGACGCCGCGCTGTGGGAGCTTTTGACGAAAGGAGCAAATCCGTGAAAAAACGTTTGATGATCTTGCTGTTTGTACTTGTCCTGCTGACCGGCTGCGCAAAAGAAGCGCCCGTTGACGAACATCCGGAATGGAATGCATACCCTGTTCGCTTTGGAAATGTGCTTGCCGCGGAGACGATCGACGGCTTTACTCTGAACGAAACCAACGACGTCATGTCGATCGCCGGTCTCTGGTACGCAACGTGGACGGCGGGAGAGGGGACGGAAATCAAGAACGCGCAGGGCAAGGACGCCGCGGTCTTTGATGCGCAGATCTATCTTCTTCTGAAGGAAGGGCAAACGGAAAAGGGTACGGAAGCCGACGTTAAAGACTGGATCAAGCGGGAGACGGACGCGTACGAAACAACGGAAACGACCGTAACCGTGAACGGGCAGGAATACCGTGTTCTGCATCTTTTGAGCAGCAGCGGGGAGAATCCGTACCACCGCGGAGAAGCGGCATTTCTGCAGTTCGGCGCGAACGCCGTCACGGTCGAAGTGCTTGCCAAAGAAGATTTTTCGGGGAGCACAGAGGAAATACTCTTGCAGTTTTTGAGCCGACTGCATTACTGACAGACAGGAGAATGCCATGGGACTGTTTTTTCGAGAGGATGACCACAAAATCGAAGGCGTGCGATCGGTAGGCTTCGCCCGCTACCGCGAGGTGCTGGAGGGCAGCTGGAAAGCGCTTTATCTCGTCGGGTTCATTTCGCTGATCCTGTTTATTCCGTTTGCAGGCGGCATGGTTTACGCGATCCTCAGCAAAAGCGCGCTGGTCGCGATCGCGGCGGGCGTCGTGGGCGGCGCGTTTGCCGGGCCGGGTCTCGGCTGTCTGTACGATCTGATCCTTCGGCGGCTTCGCAATGACAAAAGCGAGTGGTGGGTCTGCTGGAAACGTGCGTTCCGGCAGAATCTGTTGATTTCGATTCTCACCGGCATCGTGCAGTGCGTATTCATAGGACTGGCGGTGTTTTCCGGCGCACTGATGCTGTGGGGGGCGACAAAGCCTTCGCTCGGGACGATCGCGATCATTCTGGTCGGTTCGATCTTTCTTGCGGCGATTCTGACCGTCTGGTGGCCGCAGGCGGTTCTGTTCTCGCAAAAGGTCGGCATCCGCCTGAAAAACACACTGTTCTTCATCCTGTTCCATCCGGGCAGGGTATTCGGCGCGGCTGCGCTTCAAGTCGTTTACTGGCTGATTCTGTTCTTCCTTCTGCCGTGGTCTGCGTTCGCCGTACCGATCCTCGGCGACTGGTACGTCCTGTTCCTTTCGGTTTTCTTTATCTACCGTCCGCTGAATAAGGACTTTAAAGTCGAAGATCAGATCCGCGAAGCTTTTCCGGACAATCTGCCTGAGGAGGAATACATCCCGTGACGGAATCCGCTGCAATCAATCGTTATACGCTCACAAAAGAGCTTTTCTATGAGGGAAACAAACGGACGAACAGGGAAACGTACTCCCCCTTTGCGCTTCGCATGGTGCTGATCATGGTCGCAGCGTGGGTGATCATCGCGGTTATCACGCTTCTGACAAAGCCGAGCGTTGTATTTCTCGCGGTCGAGGCGCTTGTTCTGATTCTCGCGTCTCTGTGGGTAGCGGTGTATACGCCGTGGAACAAACGCAGAAAAGCGTATCGCGCGTTTTTGGAATTGTACGGAGAGGATGCGGAACGTACGACGATTTTCTATGCGGACCGGCTGATCGTCAACCCGGAAGGCCGGGAGATCACGGTGATGTATTCCGATATCGCAAAGACGCTGACAAGCGATCATCTTCTTATTTTCATCACTGCGGCAAACAAAGGAATCCTTGTGAAACGGGATGGGTTCCTGAAAGGATCGGAAAGCGACATTCTGAAACTGCTTGAAAATAACGTTTCACGATAAAAAACTGATTTGTATTCAAATCATAACGCCGTGCGCAACAGCCCGGTGTTTTTTTATTAAAAAATATCGTATTATAAGTGAATAAACAATTGACAGCCGTATTTTCATCTGTTATACTAAAACCGTGATAACCGTGAAACGTTACACGGTATCAGACCAATCTAAAACCACCTGTCGTCCGCATGCTCACCAAAAATGCGGGAAAAGCACCATCCGATTTTCTTAGAGAGGGATTATTTATGAAAACAAATTTGCACCGTATGTTTGCCGTGCTGATTGTTGCCCTTATGGTTTTCAGCGTGGTCGCGTGCTCCGGTAATGCCGGTGGCAGCGATAAGCCGGAAACTGTTGCTGCGGACGACATCGTGAACGGCGATTTTGAAGACGTGTCCTCCGGCGCGTGGGTCGGCTGGACGCGCAAAGACGCCGCGTTCAACTTCCGCGGCGTTACCGATGTGGAGAAGGTGAACGGTGCGCCGATCGAAAAGAACGGCACGTACTTCTTCGCGGGCACGGTCGGCGGCAACCCGGCAATGCGCGGCACACTGACCTCCGATCCGTTCAAACTCGGCGGTAACGGCTTCATCACATTCAAGATGGGCGGCGGCAAGAACACCGAAAAGTGCTATGTCGAGTTCTTTGAGCAGGGCAGCGACAAGGCGATCGCAAAAGTCGTGAATGACGAATGCGACGGCGTGTTCATCACCGATCATCTTCTCACCAAAGTCGTGGACCTGTCCGCGTATGTCGGGAAGACGATCTACATCGTTGTCACTGACAACGACGACGGCAACGACGTTTCCTGGCTGAACCTCGACGCGTTCAAGGTTTGCAAGGATCAGGCGGAAGTCGACGCGGCGAAGGCGGAGCATGACCGCCAGTTCGCCGAGTTCGGTCCGAAGCCGTTTGTTGAGGACGAAACGTCCAACACGATTGAAAACGGCGGATTTGAGACCGGCGACCTCACCGGCTGGCTGCTCCTTGACGGCACCGCGCTGACCCGCTCGGCGATCGTTCCCACCTCGCAGATGTACTGGAATGACCGTATGGTCTACGGCGAGGGCGAATACTATCTCGACGGTTCCAACAACGGCGCGATCCAGGAGACGCTTCTCGGCTCCATTCGTTCTACCAAGTTCACACTCGGCGGCGACGGTTTCATCACCTTCATGATGGGCTCCGGAAACGGCGGTTCCTATGTGGCGCTTTGCGACGGCAACACCGACGAAGAGCTGATCAAGCAGGAGAACACCTACTTCTCCGATCCGGCGCTTGCGCTGACCCTGCTCCGCTACTACATGGATGCGAGCGAGTACATCGGCAGAGTCTGCTACATCAAGGTCGTTGACGACAACGATACCAGCAAGGGCGGCTTCGCGTTCATCAACGTTGATGACTTCCGCGTGTCGCTGACCAAGGACGAAGTCGCGGCTTTGGAGGTCGAGCAGATGGAAAAGATCCAGAACGAGACCTACAACTCGCCGTCCTATGACGACCTTACCAACCTCAGGAATTACTACACCAACTACCCGTATCCCGTACCGCTTCAGTCGCTGACGCTGACCGCATATGTGGACAATCAGGTCGTCGACTGCGGCACCGTGGACCTCACGGCGTTCGTCGCGGATGCAAAAGCGGCGTTCGGCAGCGAAGACGTACCGGTTGCGATCACCAAGGTCGCGTTTGAAGGCAACGAGGCTGCCGAGGGCTTTGACGCCTTCGACATGAGCGCACCGGGCTTCTATACGGTCACCTACGGCGCGGAGTACAACGGCAAGACCGCCGAGACCGCGTTCACAGTCGTCGCAATGGCGGATCATAAGGAGATCGCAAACGGCGGCTTTGAAAGCGGCAACCTCGCGGGCTGGACGATCCTCACCGACGCATGGGCGAAGGTCGACGGACAGTATCCGGGCGTCATCTCCGCAGAAAGCTACTGGGGCGAAGCGCTTCCGTACAATCAGGCGGGCAGCTTCCATCTTGACGGCTGGAACACCGGTATCGGCGAACCCGATCCGTGGGCGATCCGTTCCACGACCTTCACGCTTTCCGGCTCCGGCTTCATCTCCGTCCGTATGGGCGGCGCTGCGGCTGCGGTCAAGGTATTCACCGCGGACGGCACGCAGATCGGCTATTATAAGCAGACCCGCTTCCACGACGAGTTCTTCCCGTCGGTCGGTCAGGGCGGTTCCTGGGCGGACATGGGCACCTATGTCATCGATCTCAGCGCATACCTCGGTCAGGAGCTCTACATCGAGCTGCATGACGAAGTCATCGACGGAGGCTGGGCGCACGGCTTCTTTGACGAGGTTGTGACCTTCTATGAGGAAGCGCCGGATTATGCGAACCTCGCCGATACCGTCATGGACGGCAATCAGGCTGGCGAAATTCAGATCCCGTGGCAGCTTGCGGAGAACCTCGCAGCATAATTTCTGAATCCCACAGGGAGGGCTTATGAAAAAGATCCTCACAGTTCTGTGCACACTTCTGCTGGCGGCGGTCATTCTGACCGCCTGCGCCGGCGGGGGGAAGGACAAGCACGAAAAGGACCTGCTTTTGTACCTCAAGTTTGATGAGGGCAAAGGCTTAACAGTCACCGACGCGGCGGGCAAGGTGCCGGATACAGACATGAACTATGCATTTCACGGCGCTGCGTACATGGACGACCGGGATCCGGAATGGAGAACGGACGGCATCAGCGGCGGCTGTCTTCTGCTGGACGGTTCGTCCACCTATGTGCAGTACAACCGCAACGACATTCAGGTATCGGGCAAAGCGCTGACCGTGCAGGCATGGATCGCGCCGCGTACCTTTGAGTGGGACGATCCGAATGCCGCGGACAACGGCACCGACTCCCCGACGGGCATTATCAGCCAGGCGAACAAGGCGAACAAACAGGGCTTTCTGCTCGGTTATGAGCGCTTCGGACGGCTGACCTTCCAGGTCGGCACCGGCGACGACTGGCTGACCGTCTGGTCGAACGGCGACAACCTCAAGAAATACGCATGGAATCTCGTTACTGCAACGTTCGATGCGGATGCAGGCGAAATGGCGCTGTATCTGAACGGTGAAATGGTCGCATCCCGCTCCGTCGAAAAGGACGCGGAAATCGCTCCCGCAAAGCGCACGGCACTGGTTGTCGGACGCAACACGGACGCGGAACGCCTGACGGCGGGGTACCTCAATGTTGCAAGCGGCTATCTCGATGAGGTCAAACTTTACGGCGTAGCGCTTACCGAACAGGAGATTGCCGACTACTATAAGAGCGTTACGGTTCCGGAGATCGACTTCGATCAGATCTGGCTCCAGAACATCCTGCAGGACGATTATACGCGTACGCAGTTCCACGGCGGTCCGTACCAGTTCTGGATGAACGAACCGCACGCGCCGGTCTATTACAACGGCGTGTACCACCTGTTCTATCAGGCGAACATGACGGGGTCCTACTGGCGGAATATCTGCTGGGGACACTATGTCAGCACCGACATGGTCAACTGGAAGCCGATCAGGGAGGCGATCACGCCCACCGAGGATTCCGTCGTTCCGGACGGCGTCTGGTCCGGCGGCGCAACGCTTGACAGGAACGGCGTTCCGCTGCTGTTCTTTACGGCAGGCAACGACAGCTTCCGCAATACGCCGGGACTGATCTCGAATCAGAACATCGGCGTCGCATGGCCGAAGGACCTCAATGATCCCGAACTGACCGAATGGATCATCGGAAAGGATCTTGCACTCATTCAGCAGCAGGGGCAGGGCAGACCGGGCGAGTTCCGCGATCCGCATATCTGGAAAGAAGGCGAAACCTGGTGCATGCTGATCTGCTCCGGCGCGACCGGATCGAAGGGTGGCACGGCACTGCTGTACACCACCGACACGCTGGAACTCAAAGGCGATCATGTCGAAATGAACTGGCAGTATCGCGGACCCGTATACGAGATGCAGAATCAGAGCGCGCTGTACGGCACAAGCTGGGAGCTTCCGATCATCCTGCCGGTGACCAACAATGCGGGCACGATCACAAAGTATTTCTTTGAGATCAGCCCGGCGCCCGCCAGCATTGCGGACAACAAGGTCTATTACTGGCTCGGTGATTTCGATCTCGAGACAGGCAAGTTCACGCCGGACGAAGCGTTCCAAGGCGAACCGCATCTTCTGGACTACGGTGCAAACGTCTTTACCGGGCCGAGCTGTCTCGTCGATCCCGTAAGCGGAAACATCTATATGTTCTCCATCATGCAGGATCAGCGCGGCGCCGCCGAACAGGGCGCATCCGGCTGGGCACATACCGTGGGGCTTGCGAGGCGCATCTTCCTGAATGACGAGGGCACCGATCTCATGATGGAGCCGATCGAAGCGCTCCATACTCTGGAGGATAAGGTCTGGATCGATAAGAAGAATGTGTCGCTCGACGAAGCGAACGCAGCGTTCGCCGATGTCAACGACGATCTTCTGTATATCCGTATCGTTGCGGACGTTTCCAAGGCGCAGGAATTCGGCATTACGATGCTGAAGGGCGGCAGATGGGACGAAACGAAGATCACTTACGATGTTGCGAACGAAACCGTTCACGGCATGACCGAGAACAAGGGCGAAGGCGCCAAGGCAAAAGCTGTTTCCGGCGCATTGCCGAACGAGGGCGGAACGATCACAATGGAGATCTACATTGACCGTTCGCTGGTTGAAGCATATTTCAACGATTACAAAGCGATTTCGATCCGTGCCTATCCCGAACAGAAAGACTCCAAAGCAATCGAATTGTTTGCCGCAGGCGAGGTGAAAATTATCGAGCTGTATGTGGCATCCATGAGCAGCATTTTCGACTAAAAAACATCCAAATGGAGCGGCGCGACTCCACTTCCTCTCGTTCCGATCCATCATCAAAAAGGAGGTTATTATCCCCAAGGCTCGGGGTGCGGCAGTGTGGAGACCTGTCGTAATGCAGACCGCACAATTTTCCGGCGGCTGTGAGGACGTTTCGGGCGGATGTCAAACGTCCTGAGCCAAAGCATATGTCAGAAGTCAAACTCGTGAATCTCAAAAAGGTCTATCCGTTCATCTCCGGTGAACAGAAAAAGAAGAGCAAGAAGCAGAAGGCAAACGAACCCGAGAAAAAGAAAGTCAATCTGCAGATCACGGACGAAGGAGTTGTCGCAGTGCAGGAGTTCAATCTGGATATCGCAGACAAGGAATTCATCGTGCTCGTCGGACCGTCCGGCTGCGGCAAATCCACGACGCTGCGCATGGTTGCAGGGCTCGAGGAGATCTCCGGCGGTGAACTGTACATCGACGGCAAGCTCGTGAATGACGTCGCGCCGAAAGACCGCGATATCGCGATGGTTTTCCAGAACTATGCGCTGTATCCGCACATGACCGTGCGCGAAAACATGGCGTTCGCACTGAAGCTTCGTCATGTCCCCAAAGCCGAGATCGAGCAGAAAGTTCGGCAGGCGGCGGAGATCCTCGACATTACACAGTACCTCGACCGCAAACCGAAGGCGCTTTCCGGCGGTCAGAGACAGCGTGTCGCAATCGGCAGAGCGATCGTCCGCGCACCGAAGGTCATGCTGATGGACGAACCGCTTTCGAACCTCGACGCAAAGCTCCGTAACGAAATGCGCGCCGAGATTCTGAAGCTCCGCGAGCGCATCGACACGACGTTCATCTACGTCACCCACGACCAGACAGAGGCAATGACGCTCGGCGATCGCATCGTCATCATGCGCGACGGGTATGTCCAGCAGATCGGCACCCCGCAGGATGTGTTCAACCATCCGGCAAACCTGTTTGTCGCAGGCTTCATCGGCATGCCGGTCATGAACTTCTTCGACGCGGAACTGCTGCTCGAAAACGGCAGGTATTTTGTGAAACTCGCAGACGAGAAGGTCGAGCTTGCCGAAGATAAGCAGGAGCGTCTCCGCAGCAACAAGGTCGAACCGCAGGCGATCACCCTGGGCGTTCGTCCCGAACACACCGATCTCGACGAAAACGGAGGCGTTCGCGGAACGGTTGACGTGGCGGAAATGATGGGATCTTCGGTCCATCTGCACATCACGGCGGAAAACCGCGACGTCATCATCATTGTTCCGACGGTCGATATGAAAGGCAATTTCCGCATGGGTGATGCGGTGCGCTTCAGCTTCAAAGGCAACGTCGTACACGTCTTTTCCAAAGAAACCGATAAGAATCTCGAATTCTGATTTTTTCATGACTCACTCCTGTCAAAGCCGGAGCCGCATATATGTGCGGCTTCGGTTTTACTGTAGATGGACGATTTCTGATCATGCAGCATTTGTTCAAAAAGTACCTTGTGTATCAATATGTTCGTTTCGTTGCGGAGGGAGGACTTGAACCTCCGACCTCCGGGTTATGAGTCCATCAAATGGGACAGCAAAATAACGCCAAAAACACTCAAAAAGTGCCTGTTTTACTGACTTTTTCGCAATTTCAACCAGTACTAAGAAATCCAAAGAAAAACATACAATTTCAACCAAAGTGTCGTCATTTTTGTCGTCAAAAATCAGCACAAATCGGTTGCATAATCGTATCAAAACTGTATATACATTCTGGTTTTGAAACCTTATTTTGCATCGCTTCCTTATGCAAAAGATTTCTCGCTGTCCCATAAAAGACCTTGTGTAAATGATCGAAAAACAGTATAATTGCATTAACAGATGATTACGGTATAACTAATGAGTGAAATGAGGATCAGAAAATGGAAGATCAGCTGAAAACAATACAAGAAGTCAAAGACATCATCGATAAGTATAAAGCATTGCAATGGCAAAGAGAGCATCCGACAAGAGACGGAATGATAGAAGCGTTGAAGGGTGCGAAACGAATCGCTGCCGCCGAGGTTACTCATTCAGAGTTTTCTCGCGGAAACATCTATTCTGTTCCTTGGGAGAAAATATCTGATGCCGAACTATATAATAAACTACCGCAGTATCAAAATGCGCTTATATCGTACTGTACCAACAAGTATGGCGAATCGGTTGTAAAACAGCACTTTGATACTTTCTAAAGCATTGAGTTGCTTTTGAACATTAAGATTTGTTTTAGAAAGAAGACCAGTCGAAGGGAATAAAGCCCGGAAAAGGAGAAGGAAACATGAAACTTGGCAAGATGCAGGAAGTTGATATTCGGAAGGTGTGGGCACACGAACAATATGATTTCTCGAAGTGGTTGGCTGCGGAAGAGAACATCAATGAACTTGGAAATATCTTGAACCTTTCACTTACTGATGTACAAACTGAACAGTTCGTAGGCGGTTATCGGTGCGATATTATCTGCAAGGACGAGATCACCGGTAAGTCCGTATTGATCGAGAATCAGTTGGAACAAACGAATCACGATCATCTTGGGAAGATCATCACCTATGCGTCTGGGCTGAATGCAAGCGTAGTTGTTTGGATTGTCTCGGAAGCGAGAGAAGAGCATGCCAGCGCGATCGAATGGCTTAATAATCATACGGACGACGATCTTGCATTCTTTCTGATTGAAATACATGCCTATACGATCGGAGAGTCTGATCCTGCGCCAATGTTCAAGATTATTGAACAGCCAAACGATTTTGCGCGTAGCGTTAAAGCGGCTACGATCAAGGGTGAACTCAGCGAAACACAGCAAAAGCGACAGGAGTTCTGGACTCTGTTCAACGATGTGTTGGATCAGCGAGGCAAGCCGTTTAATAAGCGGAAGGCAACAACAGATCATTGGTATTCAGTTGCAATTGGTTCTTCTCAATGCTATATCTCTATTGATCTTGTCAACAAAGAGCACAAAATCCGCGTTGGTCTTTGGGTGCCCAATAACAAAGAATTCTTTGATTCCTTACAGTCACATAAGAACGAGATCGAGCAAACGATTGGCTTTGAACTGGACTGGGATCGGCTCGATGGAAAGAAGGCATCTGTCGTATGCATGACAATTCCTGGTTTGAACTTCAATAAGCAGGACAATTATCATGAACTGATGAACAAAACAATTGATATGGTTCTGTCTTTCAGAAGTGCTTTCAAACCTTATATTTGATTGTGTGAATAACTCTATTCTCGGCAGGTTTTCGGTTTAACCCAAAATCTGCCGAAGTTTTTTATTGAAACCGCTCAGATGCTGGGATTAAAACAGATCAAAACATGGGATGCTTCGAGCAAAGTACAATTACATCACATTTTGACGGAAGGATCGCGTAGACGCGGAAAACACTTGACGTCTGATATAACATAAGATATAATACAAAATAGAAATGATGTTATAAGGAGTGGCGAAAATGCAAACGCTCATCAAACAGATACGGACCTATAGAAACCTCAGCCAGACGGAGTTTGCTGAGCGCTTGAACGTGACATTCGCCACCGTGAATCGCTGGGAAAATGGGCGTGCGCTTCCGAACCGGCTTGCACAGTCGAAAATGTACGAAATATGTAAACAGGATGATGTGCCGGTTTATGATTTCACAATGGATCGGATTAAAGCAATCGCGAAAGAGTGTGTACTTACAGATCGTCGCGTTTTGTTGTATCACGGTTCAAAATCCGGGATCACCGGCGCAATCCGGCCAAGCAGCCGTCCGCAATGCGATTTCGGCAAAGGCTTTTACATGGGCACGGAAGCCAGTCAGGCATTGACACTGATCTGCGATTATGAAAAGTCAAAGCTATATCTCATTTCTGTGGATACGTCAGATTTGCAAACGATAGAGGTTCCTGCAAACATTGAGTGGGCGATGCTCGTCGCCTATCATCGCGGCAAGATGGAAAAGATCAACGGAACATCGCTTTATGATAAGTATCGCGGGATGACGGCGAACAAAGATCTGGTGATCGGCAGCATTGCGAATGATCGTATGTTTTACGTCATCGACAACTTCTTTGTAGGTAATATCACAGATGCTGCACTTGTCGGTAGTCTTTCTGCGCTTCAGCTTGGCAAGCAATATGTTGCTGTTACACAAAAGGCTTGTGACGCGGTTCGCATCGAAAAGGAGATTGAAATTTCTTATCTGGAGCGGCTCTTTATCAAGGATATTGCCGAGCAGAATCGAGCAAAAGGCGTATCGCTTGCCAATGACATCTGCAAAAACTTCCGCAGGGAGGGACTATTCTTTGATGAACTCCTTGGCCGTGCACAGAACGGAGGCGTGTAATGGACGAACTGCAATTAAAACTCTGTGATATTCAAGGTCGCCTGTTTGAACTGTCCGGTGAGCAGAATCTTCCTAGCGCGGCATTCATTCGTGCATTTATGACTTCTGAGACGGCAAGAGAATTGGATTCCCGCTATAACCGCGCACAGTGGATGGGAGAGGAATACTTGCTGGAAGAAGTGAGAACATGTCACACCGATGCGCTGAATGTACAGGGGGAGACCTATCCAAAGGATATCCTGTACTGGATCGGATACCTATATCGCTATTGGCATTTCTACACGGGCGAAGACAGCGCCAAGATCATCCGCCAGGCGCCGGTTGAAACCATGCGCCGCAATTATATGATGTTCCATACCATGGATCCCGTCGTTGCGATCGAGGACTTGAAGGAGATCCATGAGCAGGAATAGCAATTAAAAGAATGACAGAGCTGGCTATCCACCTACCTCGCGTTTCTGGTGTGATCAACAAAGCGTAGCTGCAGCTCGGTACTGATACAGTTTTCTGCATGGTAGACCATTTCTGCTCGTTCGATAGGGACAACCTTATAGTACCGATTTGGATGATATGAGAGGGAGAAAGGGAAGTACATGATCAATATTCGTAAACTGGAAGCTGAACTATGGGAATCCGCCGATCTGCTTCGCGCAGGATCGAAGCTTACTTCGAATCAGTACTGCATGCCGGTATTGGGACTGATTTTCCTTCGCTATGCCTACAGCCGCTTCAAAAAGGTGGAAGCCGAGATCCTAAAGAATCGTCCGATGCGCAACGGTCGCGCACTTCCAGTAGAGGCAAATGATTTTGCCGCTAAAAGTGCGCTGTTTCTTCCGAAAGAGGCGCAGTATGCATATCTCGTCAATCTGCCGGAGAATGTTGCGGCGCTCGACTTGAAGAATAAAGACGGGCACACAATGACCAGTCTCGGCGAGGTTGTGAATAACGCCATGCTGCTGGTCGAACAACAAAGCGAGCAGCTTTCCGGCGTACTGCCGAAGGACTACACCATCTTCTCGGACGAGCTACTGTCTGAACTGCTCCGCATTTTCAACAACAGCGCACTGGACGAAGTCGGCGGCGACATTATCGGTCGCATCTACGAATACTTCCTCAATAAATTTGCCAAGAACATCGCCTCTGACGACGGCGTGTTCTTTACGCCCAAGTCCCTCGTCAAGATGATCGTCAATATCCTGGAGCCAAAGAGCGGCATTCTGCTTGATATAAAAACACCGAGATTGATACAATTTAATGATTCCTCCACCGATTTTGCCGCTTGAGGGGTAAGTTGGCGTTTGAGGGGTAAGTTGTGGAAGTCGGGGTGTCCCGGCTGTTTTTATCGGTAGAAATGTTCATACTTCGTCGGTATAATAGACGGCGAGAAATATGATTTTGCGGGGATTATATATGAAGCTGACAATGTTAGGAACAGGTAATGCTCTTGTTACAGAATGCTATAATACATGCTTTGTCATTGAAGATAACGGACTATATTTCATGGTGGATGGCGGAGGCGGCAGCAGAATCCTTCATCAACTGAAGCATGCCGGATTTGACTGGATGGATATGCGCCATATTTTCGTGACACATAAACACGTGGATCATCTGCTGGGAATCGTTTGGATGGTCCGAATGATCTGTCAGTTTATGAATCACGGTGAGTATAAGGGCGAAGCATTTATCTACTCTCATAAAGAAGTTCTGGATCTGATCAGAGATATGGCAGGAAAACTGCTGCTGCAGAAAGAAACGAGATTCATCGATGACAGACTGCATCTGGTGGAAGTCCATGATGGGGAAACTATGAATGTGATCGGACACGACATCACTTTCTTTGATATTCAGTCTACCAAGGCAAAACAATATGGATTCTGCTTGGATCTGGGAAACGGAAAGAAACTGACCTGCTGTGGGGATGAGCCATACGATGCCTGCGAAGAAAAGTATGCAAGAAACAGTGAATGGCTGCTTCATGAGGCGTTCTGTCTATACTCTGAGCGGGATATCTTTGATCCGTATGAGAAACACCATTCTACGGTAAAGGATGCTTGCGAACAGGCTGAAAAGCTTAATGTCAGGAATCTGCTCCTCTACCATACAGAAGACAAGAATCTGGATAATAGAAAACGACTTTATGGTGAGGAAGGGTCTCAGTATTATCGTGGCAATCTGTTTATTCCGGATGATCTGGAATCAATAGAGCTGTAATTTCTCATTTGACGAGGTAACCACCTATGAAGCAAATCACGAATAAAGAATACGAAGAGTGGCAGAAATACAAAGCGGAGAAAGCAAAGGGCCATGTGCTGCTGCCGGATACTGTCCGGTTCATCTGTGAGGCCAACGGCTATGATGCCGAGAAGATCGGTCAGCACTTCCTTGAAATCCTGCCGAAAATCACAGAACAAGGAGACGGTTTAAAACTATGAGTCTTTTTGAATTCTCTGACATTTCCAAAAGTGAAGAAACCATTCAGCGAACGTGGGAGGATTTTCGTTCAGCTTTAGCCACAGGTGTTTTTTCATACAACGAGCTTGATGCTGCAAAAGCAAACACTACATTCTTAAAGGTTTTTGATGATCTTTTTTCACACTGTCATCCTTTTTTTGATGTATCAGCAGAAAGCATATTAGCCTGCCCCACGACTCTAATGAGAGCAGGAAGACTTCGTCCCGCTGATCCCGATCCAACGTATAGCAGATTTATACCAAACAAGGACTATATAACGAAGCACAATCGGTTTAGCCCTCCGGGAGTAGAATGGTTGTATTTGGCCATAGGCGATCCGTACGTTGCTGAGACTTGTGCCTTAAAAGAATGTCGAGCTGAAGCAGGTGAACTGTTCGGTTTGTGTCAGTTCAAACTTAACGAGGATTATTATTCAGAAAAAACGCTTGTTGACCTCACGATAGCAGAAGATGTTCTATATGAAGATCTAAACAGGCAACTTGAGAATTCAGCCGATGAAATTCGTAACCGTGAAGTAAAGAAGGCTGTAGACGGCATTATGCGTAAAGGATATGCCAAAACGCCAGATGTCAGCGATATTAATGGCCTCGTGGTTGTCCTTGACATAGTACTGCGGGATTTCGCCCTCATTGGCTTTTTTCTTCTTGGTCAGGAAGTCGACTGTGAATGACTTTTGCAACAGCGCATCGCCCTTGTACTTTTCATTTGTGAGGATGCTCTTGATGTTGCTGGGATTCCAGTGGTCCTTGCCGCCGGGTGAAGGAATGCCTTCTTCGGTCAGCGTCCGGGCAATCTGAAACGGCGACTGGCCTTGCAGGAACATTCCGTAGATGCGCTTGACCAGCTTGGCCTGTTCCGGATTCACCACGAGGTTGTGGTCCGGTCCCATGTCGTAGCCCAGAAACCGCTTGAACGGGACTGTGACCTTGCCGTCTGCAAACCGCTTCCGCTGGCCCCATGTGCAGTTCTCGGAAATGGATCTGGACTCCTCCTGTGCCAGCGAGGACATGATCGTGAGCAGCAGCTCGCCCTTGCCATCGAAGGTCCAGATGTTTTCTTTCTCAAAATAGCACTCCACGTTGTGTTCCTTCAGGGAGCGGATGGTGGTAAGGCTGTCAACCGTGTTTCTGGCAAAACGGCTGACCGACTTTGTGATGATCAGGTCGATCTTCCCGGCGAGGGCGTCGGCCACCATGCTTTTGAAGCCCTCACGCTTTTTGGTGTTCGTCCCGGTGATGCCCTCGTCGGTATAGACACCGGCGAACTCCCAATCGTCCCGTCCTTGGATGTAGTTGGTGTAGTAATCGACCTGCGCTTCGTAGCTGGTCAGCTGTTCTTCGTTATCGGTGCTGACACGAGCGTAGGCCGCTACACGTCGCTTCTTGGTGCTGTTGATCGGTGCCGCCGTGAAGCGTGACAGCGTCGCCGGTATCGT
>CAMVGD010000039.1 GCA_947166925.1 uncultured Clostridia bacterium
GATCCTGCTTGTGTGGCAGCGAATTGCTGAGCTTATGAAAAACCGTTCCGGCGAGCGCTTTGTCGGCGCTTCCGCAGCGCTTACGGCAGGCGCGTTCATCCTCATATTTGCGATGACCGCATCGTCCGCAATGACGATCGTACGAGAATGCAGAAGCGAGTATCAGGTCTATACGGAGAACGAAGCCGCATTGTCGGAACAGATCAGGGAAGCGACTTCTGCCGACGACGTGATCCTTGCGAACAGCTATCACTGGAATCTCGTTACGCCTCTGACGGGACGAAGCATTGTGACCGGTACGGGTACGTTCCTATACTACCACGGGATCGATACCTCGGAACGGGAAGCGCACGTTGCGCTGATGTATGAACAGCCTGCGGAGCATGCGGACCTGTTTGAATTGTACGGCGTCAGATATGTTCTGATTTCAAATGCGGAACGCGGCAGCTACAACATCGATTACGCGTACTTTCAATCGCATTGTGAGATCGTAGCCGAGAACGAATCCGGCAGACTGTATCGTCTGAATCCGTAAAAACGACGAAAGACGGTCGAATTATTTCGACCGTCTTTTGCGTGATATGCACATTCGGTAATCAGATTTGCTGCGTTTAGCAGGGCGAATCGGCGTCAGTTTGTCGAAGCCGGTTCCCTGCGAAGATTCTTCTGCTCCAGATAGATACGGTATCCGAGCATGCCGTTCTCGATCGCCGAGGCGACCTTTGCAGCGCATGCCGGTCTGACGCCGTCGCAAACCGTTCCGAAGATCATGGCGGCAGAATGCTTCAACGTTCCCATCACGGCGTCTTCGCCTCCGCCCAGTAAGTATGCGACGGCAGCGCCCGCGGCGCATCCGGCATAGTCGGTTCTGCAATAACCGGACAGATTGCCGGCACGTTCTCTTTGGTAAATCGTCAGAAGATCCGACAGGATCAAGGCACGGTACATGCGCTCTGCGCCGACCGAATAATGCTTCGCATAGCAGATGACCGGAACAGACGCAGCCACGCCCTGATTGCCGGAACCGCAAAGACTTGCAACCGGCATTTCGCATCCGCTCATCAGCGCGTCGCTGCCGGCCGCGGCATACGCTTTCGCAACCGCTCTCGGATCCGATCCGCTTTCGGGCAGAATGATCTTTCCGATCTTGGCGCCGTAGTCGTTTTGCAGACCTTCTTCGCAAAGCGCTGTGTTGTACCGGATCTGCAGATCAAGAATATCCTGCAGTGCGGAAATTGCAACGCTGTCGGCGTATACAAAGATATCGTGCGGATTCAGGCAGGATTTATCGGTCATGCTGGTTTCGCTTTGTACGGCGATCGGACGCTTCAGGATCGCTTCCCCGTTTTTCATGATCTCAACGATGTTGGAATGACTGTTTGCGATCACAACGCGGGAATAGGATGTGCGGGCATATAGCGTGATGCTGATGTACAGATGACAGTCGGTTTCAGCGCAGGAAACATCGATGTTTACAGTATCCATGAAATGAGATATCGACGAAAGCTGTTCGTCCGAAATGCTGTGGATCACCTGCATGCCCTTGTCGGGATCGCCGCAGATGATGCCCGAGGCAACCGCAGCGCGAATTCCCTTCAGCCCCTTGGTATTCGGAACAACAACATTTTTGACGTTTTTCAGCACGTCCGCGCTGACGGATACCGTGACGGATGTCGGCTGCATGCCGAGCACCTGATGCGCTTTTGCCGCGCAGAGCGCAACGGAGATCGGTTCGATACAGCCGACGGCAGGAACGATCTCCTCCCTCAGGATTCTGGAATATGCTTCTCGGTTTTGAATGAAATCCATAGATAAACTGAAAAAATGACGGTGAGCAAGCCGTAAGCCGAGTTCTGTCAAAGGACGATCATCTATCTGGGCGATCCGTTGCCGGACCGATCAAGCGATTATCAAGAGCGTAGCGGGCCGCTATTGAATGCTCTCATTTCAATCTTGCACCGGGTGGGGTTTACAGAACGGACAAGTCGCCATGCCGTTGGTGAGCTCTTACCTCGCCTTTCCATCCTTACCCGTCAAACGGGCGGTATATCTCTGTTGCACTATCCTTGAAGTCGCCTTCACCGGGTGTTACCCGGCACCCTGCCCTGCGGTGCTCGGACTTTCCTCAGCTCAAAAGAGCCGCGATCGTCTGTCTTACTCACCGTCAAACCGTATTCTGTTATTCGTTGTCTGCATAGAGCAGTCTGCCGCAGTTTTCGCATTCGAGGATCATATCCTCGCTGACGAGCCGCCGGATCGCGAGACTCGGCAGAGACATATTGCAGCCGCTGCACTTCCCGTCCCGTACCTCTACGACAGGCATATTGTGATGCTGCCTCACACGTTTATAACGCGCCATCAAGGTCGGACTGACCTTCTTTTCCAGCTCCTCCATCTTCCGGTCTGCGGCGAGAAGATCGATGGACGCATCGTCTTTTTCCTTCTGGCAGACGACCTTCAGCTGATCGTATTCCTTCTTTGCCTTGGAACCCTGCTGACGCGTCTTCTGATATTCCGCAATGGCTTCATCCAATGTGTGAAACAGCTGCTTGATTTCTTTTTCAAGCGCATTCGCTTCGCGCTGCAGCTTTTCGATGTCATGCCGGAATTCCGTCATCTCCTCCGAGGTGCATTCGTCGTCTCCGAGCAGGGTCTCGTACTCGGACGATTCCAGATCAAGACGATCCAACAGCGCGGCGTACTGCGCATTCAGACGGGAAAGCGAAGCGCTGAATGTTTCGATATCCTCATTCAGCTTCGTCAATGTAGCCTGCTGCTGCTTGATGAACTTTGCAAGCTTGTTCAGCTTGACACGATTCGCGGTCGTGCGAATGTCAGCTTCAATCTGCTGCTTTTCGAGATCTGCCTCCTGATAGGCAAGCAATGCGATCGGTCTACTCATATCAGTGTCCTCCTTAAAGACTGCGCAAAGGAGCACAGCCTGAATGTGTTAAATCATATTGTACATCATTTTCTTCCTGCTGTAAACGGCTAATTAACGGTTTCAGGACAGGAAATTCTGTTTCATAGTGTCCCATGACGCAGCAATTCAATCCGACATGCTGTGCGTACAGCGCCTGACTGTGCTTCATCTCTCCCGTAACAAACACGTCGCACCCGGCTTCCCGCACACATGCGGCGTCTCCGCCGCCGGATCCGCCGATCACCGCGACGCTATGAACGATCCGGCCGGGATCCCCGACAAAACGTCCGCGTGTATGAAGCGCAGATTCGCACAAGGAAGCAAATTCAAGAAAGGTCATCGGAGAACGCAGCGTCCCGATCCTTCCGAGTCCGTCGGGCGGCAGCGGACGCAGATCGTCCAGCTTTAAAAGCGAAGCGAGTATGTCGTTTACGCCGCCTGCGCAGGCGTCGAGATTCGTATGCGCGGCAAAATGACCGATCCCGTGACGCGCCAGAAGATACGGAGCGGCAGTTTCGTATTCGGTCGGTGAAAAGGATTTGACAGCCTCGAAAAAGGCCGGATGATGCGTGAGAACAAGATCGTATCCGCCCGCGATCGCTTCGTTAGCGACAGGAACGGTCAAATCGAGCGCTACGAGGACTTTTCTGACGTCATCGTGATCCGGGCCGATCAACAGCCCGACGTTGTCGAACGAAAGTGCAAGCGCTTTCGGCGCGATGGATTCCATCCGTTCACAAAAAGCAGAGAGTTTCATATCAATCTCCTTTATAATGATTGTAGGATCTGCTGCAGCGCGTCGATCTTGCGGCGAAGAACGGCCTCTCCGTCTGTTCCGCTTGCGGTACGAAGCATTTTCTGATGGCAGGCAAGCTGCTGCCGGCATAAGGCAGGCAGCAAAGCGTCCCGATCCGCAAAGGAACGGTACCCGATATCAAAGAAATCCTTCGGAAAACCGTCCGGGATCGGTTCCGGCGAATCGCCTGGCACTGCCTTGAAGACCTGATACAAACGATCGTGATCCGCTGCGATGCGGTCCTGTACGATTTGATAGTTATGATCGTACAGATATCGGCGGACATCGTCCTGCGCGCGCATGGGCTGCAGCACGACGGCTTTTGCCTGCATCAGCGGAACGGAACATGCGTCAAGGATCCTTGCCATAAGCGTACCGCCCATGCCGAGCAGCACGATCGCGTCACATTCGCCCGGCATCAGCACGCTGCATCCGTCGCCGACACGAAATGATACACAGTGGTCCAGCCCGATCCGACCGATCAGCTGACGCGCCTTATCAAGAGAAGGTTCGCTGATGTCGGAAGCGATGACCCGCTCGCATATCTCTTTTTGCAGAAGCGCGGCCGTGAGGCGCCCGTGATCACAGCCGATATCGGCAACGGTACGATACCCGGAAAGCATTTCCAGCGCGGCGTCCAATCGCGGAGTTGTGTGAACAAATCGACGGTTCATAAGGTGATCGGCTTCAAGGGATCGACCTGATCGATCGGTCCGCCTCCGAGACAATGCTCCCCCTGATAGAATACGACCCACTGTCCGGGCGTTACGGCACGCTGCGGACGGTCGAATGCGACGCGCGCCCCGGAGCCGTCGGAAAACACGCGCACAGCTTGATCCGGCTGACGGTAACGGAATTTAGCTGTGCATGTAAAGGATCCCGCGGGAGCGGCTCCTGCGATCCAGTTCACATATTCCGCCCGCAGTCCGGTCGAATAAAGCTCCTCGTGCTCGCCCTGCTGAACGATCAGCAGATTCCTTTTCAAGTCCTTTCCGATCACGAACCAGCTTTCCCCCGTCCCGTCGCTGCGACCGCCGATGCCGAGCCCGCGGCGCTGTCCGAGCGTATAATACATGAGCCCGTCGTGCGTACCGACCTTCTTGCCGTGTTCATCCACGATGTCGCCTCGCTGCGCCGGAAGATACTGCATCAAAAACTGCTTGAAATTGCGTTCGCCGATGAAACAGACGCCGGTGCTGTCCTTTTTCAGCGCGTTGGAAAACCCCTGTTCCTTTGCGATCGCGCGGACTTCTGTTTTACGGAGATCCCCGATCGGAAAGACGACGCGCGCAAGCTGTGTTCTCGTTAAGCCAGCAAGGAAATAGGACTGATCCTTGCCCGGATCCGTTCCGCGCAACAAAAGCTTGTCCGCATCCAGTCGGCAATAGTGCCCGGTGGCGATCAGCCCGGCGCCGGTGGAAAGCGCAAAATCCAGAAAAGCCTTGAACTTGATTTCGCAGTTGCACAGGACGTCGGGATTCGGCGTCCGTCCTTTGCGGTATTCATCCAAAAAGTAGGAAAATACGCGATCGCGGTATTCCTTCGCAAAGTTGACCGTATAGTACGGAATGCCGATCGTTTCGCATACGCTGCGGACGTCCGCATAGTCGGCAGTTGCCGTACAGACGCCGTCTTCGTCGGTTTCCTCCCAATTCTTCATAAAAACGCCGACGACATCAAAGCCCTGCCACTTCAACAGATAAGCTGCAACAGAGCTGTCTACGCCGCCCGACATTCCGACAACGATGTGATCCATTATTCTAAGGAAATCAATTCAAATCCGGCGCCTTCTATAGCCTCCCGGATCCGGTCCGGATCGTTCTGTCCCTTGATCTCGCACTTGCCGATTTCACAGGTAACAACCTCAGCGCCGATATTCTCCATCGCTTTGGTGACCTTCGCGACGCAATGCATGCATCCCATGCCGTTGATCTTCAATACCATGATGATCGCCTCCTTTGGACAGTATATCACAAGGGAGGCGATTTTCAAAGAGCTTTTTGCAATTACATTGCAGAACAGCCGCAGGGACGATTCTGATTGCCGCAGCCGCATCCGCAGCCGTTTTCGCCGCCGCAGAAGCGGGACAGCAGAAGCAGCCAGATCAGCGTATCGCAGGAAATGCCCATACCGTTGTCTCCGTCACCGATGAGAAGCAGTAGAACGAGCAGCCAGGTCAGATTGGTTCCGCCGAGATTATTGAACATTGCATTGTTCCTCCGTTCGTGTTGATTCGACGTGATTTCGTCGTTACAGTATTGTATGACGCAATCGCGAAATTGGTTCCCGCAGAGCACGCATTTTCCGAAACGGCTTGACAAAACCCTTCGGACGAATGATAATAACAAAGATAAACGGAGGAGAAATCATATGGAACAAAACGCATATTCGATGGATAAGATCGTTGTACTGTGCAAGAATCGCGGATTCATCTTTGCCGGTTCGGAGATCTACGGCGGACTCAGCAATACGTGGGACTACGGCCCGCTGGGCGTTGAGCTCAAGAATAACGTCAAAAAAGCATGGTGGAAGAAGTTTGTTCAGGAAAGCCCCTATAACGTCGGGCTTGACGCAGCGATCCTGATGAATTCCGAGACTTGGAAAGCATCCGGTCATCTCGGAGGATTTTCCGATCCGCTGATGGACTGCCGTGAGTGCAAGGAGCGTTTCCGCGCCGACAAGCTGATCGAAAACTGGTCCGAAGAAAACGGCTTTACGCTTGAAAAGCCGATCGACGCCTTTACGCAGACCGAGATGAAGACGTTCATCGAAGAACATCAGATTCCATGCCCGACCTGCGGGAAGCACAATTTCACCGATATCAGACAGTTTAACCTGATGTTCAAAACGTTCCAGGGCGTTACCGAAGACGCAAAGAATACCGTCTATCTTCGCCCCGAAACGGCGCAGGGCATTTTCGTAAACTTTGCAAACGTGCAGCGCACAACGCGCAAAAAGCTGCCGTTCGGCATCGGCCAGATCGGCAAGAGCTTCCGGAACGAGATCACGCCGGGCAACTTTATCTTCCGCGTCCGTGAATTTGAACAGATGGAACTTGAATTCTTCTGCGAACCGGGTACCGATCTCGAGTGGTTCGATTACTGGCGCAGCTATTGCCATAAATTCCTTCTCTCGATCGGGATCAAGGATGAAAACCTGCGGCTTCGGGATCATGATCCGGACGAGCTTGTGTTCTATTCCAAGGCAACGACCGACTTCGAATTCAGATTCCCGTTCGGATGGGGCGAGCTTTGGGGTGTTGCAGACCGTACCGATTACGACCTCACGCAGCATCAGAATGCATCCGGCAAGGATCTGACGTACTACAACGCCGAAAAGAACGAGCGATACATCCCCTACGTCATCGAGCCTTCGCTCGGTGTGGAACGTACCGTGCTTGCCGTGCTGTGCAACGCGTATGAGGAACAGCAGCTTGAGAACAACGATGTGCGTACCGTTCTGCATCTGCATCCGGCGCTTGCGCCGTTCAAAGCGGCAGTTCTGCCGTTGTCAAAGAAGCTGTCCACACAGGCAAACGAGGTCTATCTCGACCTTCTGAAGCATTTTTCGGTCGACTTCGATGAAACGGGTTCGATCGGCAAACGCTACCGCCGCGAGGATGAGATCGGAACGCCGCTGTGCATCACATACGATTTTGATTCGGAAAACGATCACTGCGTCACCGTACGCGACCGCGATACGATGGAACAGGTCCGGCTTCCGATTTCGGAAATCAGATCCTATATCGAACAGCGACTTGACTTTTAATTTCATGCCTCCGGAAGTCCCGGAGGCTTTTTCGAATGGAACTGAACGGAACGGTACAATCGATCATCTATCGGAACGCGACGAACGGCTATACGGTTCTGTCGCTGCTTTGCGCCGATGAAAAAACCACGGTGACATGCGTCGGCACGCTGCCGCTTGTGAACGCGGGAGATACGGTGTGCGTTAGCGGCCAGCAGGCGTATCACCCGAGATTCGGCACGCAATTCAAAGTAGCATTCTGCGAAAGAAAAGCGCCGTCCAGCGACACCGCGATCATCCGGTATCTCGAAAGCGGCGTCGTGCGCGGCGTCGGCCCCGCCATGGCCCGCGCGATCGTTGCAACGTTCGGCATGGAAACGCTCGAAATCCTTGAAAAAGAACCGGAGCGTCTCGTTGAGGTGCCCGGTATCGGCGTGAAAAAAGCAAAGATGATCTCGGATTCCTTCCGTGAAAAGAAGCTTTTGCGGGACGTTCTGTTAAGCCTCGAGCCCTATGGCGTGACGGTCGGACAGGCTTTCAAGATGATGCAGACCTACGGTGAACTGTGTCTTGCGAAGGTTCAGGAGAATCCGTATCAGCTGATCGACGACATCGACGGGATCGGATTTCTCACGGCCGACAGGATTGCCATGCATGTGGCGGGGTTTGAACAGGATTCGCTTGCCAGACTGACGGCGGGCATCCGCTACTGCCTGCAGCAGGCGCGTGACGAACACGGCGATATGTTTCTGGAGTACCAGACGCTGCTGGAACGGTCGTCCAAACTGCTCGGCGCGCCGATCGACAGGATCGAGGAGACGGTTGCGTGGATGGAAAGCGGAAGCGATCTGCTGCGCTGTGAAATCGGCGGAAAGGACGCCGTATACCTCCCCTATCTCTTTAAATACGAGGATTATATCGCGAAGAAACTGCTGCAGCTGAACGTCCCTCCGATCTTAGAGACATGGGATCTGAACCGTTGGCAGACGAAAGCAGGCATGGAGCTCTCCGCTGAACAGCAGAAAGCAGTCGTTCTGTCCCTTACGAACGGCGTTTCCATCATTACGGGCGGTCCCGGTACGGGCAAAACGACCATCATACGGTGCATCATCGACTGCATGCAGGAAAAAGGGTATATCGTTGCGCTTGCGGCGCCGACGGGACGAGCGGCAAAACGCATGGCCGAGGCGACGGGAGGAGATGCGAGAACGATGCATCGTCTTCTGGAATACATTCCGGGCGAGGGATTTCAGCGGAATCGGGACAATCCGCTGATTGCCGATATGGTCATTATCGACGAGATGTCCATGGTGGACGTTCCGTTGATGTATGCGCTCCTGCATGCGCTCACGAAGGGCACGCGGCTCGTTCTGGTCGGAGACCGCGATCAGCTGCCTCCGGTCGGGTGCGGAAATGTGTTTTCCGATGCGCTTGCTTCCGAAGTCCTACCGTATTTCCGGCTGACAGAGATCTTTCGGCAGGCGCAGCTTTCAAACATCGTTCGCAACGCGCATCTGATCAACAACGGGAAAATGCCGATCCTGACCGATCGCGATTCCGACTTTCTGTTTGAAGAAATCCCGAATACAGATCGCATCCGCAATCGCCTGGTTGAATTGTTTCAGCGCGAATCCTCGCGGCTCGGAACAAGCGATCCGCTGATGGATATGCAGGTCCTGGTGCCTATGAAAGCCGGTCCGATCGGCGTGATCGAACTCAACCGTCTGCTGCAGGGCGTATGCAATCCGCCTTCTCCGTTCAAAAAGGAGCATGCTTGCGGAGATACGCTGTTCCGCGAGGGAGACAAGATCATGCAGATCCGGAACAATTATAAGATCGAATGGAAAAAGACGCTTCGCTCCGGCGGGTTCGAGGAGGGCGCAGGCGTATTTAACGGCGATCTCGGAACGATTCTCCGGATCGATCCGCATGAAAAGATCGCGGTCCTCATCTTTGACGACGGGCGGACGACTGAATACGCGTTTGCGCAGCTGGAGGAGATCGACCTTGCTTACTGCATCACGATCCACAAAAGCCAGGGATCGGAATTTCAGACGATCCTCCTTCCCCTTGCCGGCGGTCCGATGCCGCTTTTGACGCGCAATCTGCTGTACACCGCTGTCACAAGAGCAAAACGGATGGTCTGCGTCGTCGGAAGAAGCGACACCGTGATGCGCATGGTCAAAAACGCGTATCGAAGCGTACGCAATACCGGATTGAAGGAGCGGTTGATCGAGTATGAAGCGATCGGAGCGAAATGATACGGGCTTTTCGCTGTTTGCCGACGCGTTGACGCCCGGACCGTATCAGTGTTTTCTATGTGACGAGGAGGACGTGATCGGCGAGGACGGGCTTTGCGATCGATGCAGAGCGAAGCTGAAATACTGTCCGAACCCGAATTATCTTGCGCCGCTCGACGGGATCGCGATCGGATTGCAGTACACCGATGAAATATCTTCCGCGGTCATGCGGTTCAAGAAAAACGGGCAAAAGGAATACGCCGGGTTTTTCACGCAGTATTTGTCCGTCCCGGACGACTGGCAGGCGGATATACTGGTTCCTGTTCCGATGCATCCGCTGAAGAAATGGATGAGGACCTTTAACCATACCGAACTGCTTGCGTCGTATCTCAGCCATTCGACGGGTATTCCCTACTCCTCCAAGTTGCTGTTCAAAACGCGGTTTACCTATGAACAGAAAAAGCTCAGGGACCCAGCGGAACGACGCAGAAACATCCGCGGAAGCTTTTGCTGCGATCCCCTTGTGAAAGGACTGCGCATCGTACTGGTCGACGACGTATTCACGACCGGCGCGACCGTTTATGAATGTGCAAAGGTATTGAAGCAGGCAGGCGCGGCAAAGGTCTATTTGTCGGCGGTCACATCGCCCGCGCATTGACGGAGACATGCGTATTTTTCCTGCGTCGCCTTTCCGCCGCGCAGATGGCGTTCCGCTTTGTTTGTATTCAGAATATCCCTGACGCTTCGGTACAGCGTTGGATTGATCGACCTGAGCTTCACCGTTACATCCTTATGGATCGTGCTTTTCCCGATACATAAAGCTTTGGCTGCGCTTCGGACGGTCGCCTTATGCTCGATGATGTAGGACGCTTCCTCGCACACGCGATCTTCGTACCAGTTCAAAACAATACCCCCATTTGCTTACTGCTAAAGCATATGAGGGTATTTGTTGATTATGTCAGAAGGACTCGATGTTGATGGATTTGATCGGACCGTTCGGGAGATTCTTGAGATGCTCCGTATCAAACCGTTTGAATCCGGTTTCCCGGTCGCTGAAGCAGTACTCCACAAAGTTGTCCGAGATATTGTTCGGCAGCGAGATGGTTTGGGAAACGACTTCCGAAAGCGTTACGCCGATATCGATCAGCCGGACGCCGGGAAGCGTTTTCTGTATCACGTTTGAAAGGAACGGATAATGCGTGCAGCCGAGGATCAAGGTATCGATATCCGTATTGCGGATCGGAGAAAGATAGCGCTCCACGATCATCTGCGTGATCGGGTCGTCTTCGCGGAATCCGTTTTCGATCAGAGGAACGAACATCGGGCATCCGATCCCGGATACGTTCAGATGCGGATACATCCGGTTGATATAGTCGGAATATGCCTGACTGTGCACGGTCGCTTCCGTGCCGATGACGCAAATATGATTGCTTTCGGTGACTTTGGCGGCAGCGTCGCAGGCGGGCTCAATCACGCCGACGATCGGAACGGAAAACCGCTTGCGAAGCTCTGCAAGCGCGATCGCGCTGACGGTGCCGCAAGCGACAACGATCGCTTCTACGCCCTTGGACAACAGGAAACGAACATCCTGTTCTGCGTAATGAATGATGGTTTCGGGCGTACGCGAACCGTACGGCACGCGGGCCGTGTCGCCGAAATACACGATGGATAAACCTTTGTTGGCAGAACAAATCGCGTCAAGAACAGTCAGCCCGCCCAGACCGCTGTCGAATACGCCGATACGTTTGAATGTGTTCATAGCGCCTCTTTCCTGATCTTTTTCGGTATTCTACCACGTTTTTGCCGTTCTTGCAACATCGTATGACGATATGAGCCAAAAATGCGAAAGGAGCGGATCGTTCCGCTCCTCTGCGTCTTATTCGTTTCGCAGCAATTCCCTGTATCCGGACCCGGTCGTTTCGTATACGGCCTCCACATCCGGATCCATTTCCGAAAGATTCGGATCGCATGCGGTGTACATCACGCATGTCCCGCAGCTTGAGCTCAATACGCGCGGTACCGGCGCAAGCCTGGATTCGATATTCTTCCCGCGCAGCGCACGGTTTGTCATCAGCGCTGCCGCATGCGTATAGAACGTGGCGATATAGTTCATTTTGTCAGCGTCATTTTATACTCGCCGTCGACCTGTTCGGTTTTGACGGTATAATGCTGCGAAGCTGCAAAACGCGTAATGTTGCCGACTGCTGTCATATTGTCAACAAGCACTTCAAGAAGCTGCGGCGCGTTCTTCTTGACTTCACGCTGCACCATCAGAACCGGCATCGGGCAGCTCAATCCTCTTGCGTCGATCATGGTTTACGCCCTCCTTTTTGTATTGAATACGGATACTGCCGCAAGGATCACGAATCCTGCGATCAGCACCCAAAGAACGGGACCTGCGCCGATTCCGTCAGCGCTGGAGGCAAGACCGAAGTTGTGAGAAACCGCTGCGCCTGCGATAAAGCCGAACACGGTGATCGCGGAATCACTGTTGCCTTCGCCTGCAAGGATCAGCTGACGCAACGGGCAGCCGCCGAGCAGAACGCTTCCCCATCCGACCAGAACCATTCCGAGAAAATTGAAAACGCCGTCGGTATGCGCGATGGGCTGCTCCGTCAGTCCGAATTTGAAGTTGTGCGTGATCAGATTTCCGACGACGACCGATATGATGATCGCAAGGAATCCGTAGATCAGGTGGAAATCCTTGAACAGAACAACGTCGCGTACGCCGCCCGCCATGCAGAGACGGGAACGCTGACAAAGCGCGCCGACGAGGAGCGCGATCAGCAGAGCGGCGTACCAGGGCGCATGCATGCTCCCGGGACCTTTTTCACTCCTTGCAAACAGCTCGGGCAGCAAGGAAAGAACGAACAGAATGACGAGAAGGATCGGGAAAAGCAGCCCTTCCAAAGCATTCTGTTTATAGGCGCGGTTCAGAGAGAACCCGAAACGAAGCGGGAACGTGCCGATCACAATGCCGACGATGAAGCCGAGCAGTCCGACCAGCGCGTTGACGTCGCCGCCACCGATGCGGATGACCATGCGCAGCGGGCATCCGAGAAAGACAAGTGCGCCGATCATGACAAGCATACCGAGCAGAAACCGGGTGAAGGGCGATGAACCGCCCTGCGGCTTCCATTCTTTTTTGATCAGAGCCATGATCATTGAGCCGAGCACAAGACCGACGATCTCCGGACGGAAATACTGCACGACGCCGGCAGTATGGAATTTCAGCGCGCCTGCAATGTCGCGCTCAAAGCACGCGATGCAGAACCCCATGTTCTTCGGGTTCCCAAGCGCAGTCAGAACGACCGCCGCCGCACCGACCACGAGACCGGTCAGGATGACGAGCCAGTTCCTTTGTACAAAACCCGCGAACCCCTTCTTTTCATTTTCCATAGATTCTCCTCCTTTATACGCTATTCCCTTGCGTGAATAACGATCTAATGATATAATAACATACAGGAGCGTTATTTGCAAGCGAGGATAACGATGTTTACAAAAATGATTTATATGGACAATGCTGCTACGAGCTTTCCGAAAGCGAAGGGTGTTTCGGATGCGATGAAGCGGTTTTTGGACGAGGAATGCGCCAACATCGGACGCGGGAGTTATATCCGAGCGCAGGAAGCGGGACTTGCCGTCATCGAAACGCGCGAGCGCATCCGGGACCTGTTCGACTGCCCCGACGCCAAACATGTGATCTTTACCGGCGGCATGACTGCAGCGCTGAATACGGTCATCAAAGGCTTTATTCGACGCGGTGACCGCGTGCTGGTTTCTTCTTTTGAACATAATTCGGTCATCCGTCCGCTTGTGCAGATCGGTGCAGAGATCGTAAGGATCCCCACGACGCCCGAAGGCGTTTCGGACCTTACGAAGCTTCCGGACGATCTTCCCTCCTTCCGCCTTTGCGTGCACACCTTTGCATCCAATGTCAGCGGTGTGATACAGCCGGTCGAAGCGCTTTCCGCGATCCTGAAAACCGCGGGCGTTCCGTTTTGCATCGACGCTGCGCAGGCAGCCGGACATTTCCCGTTCTCCATGACGAAAATCGGCGCGGATGCGGTTTGTATGCCCGCGCACAAAGGCCTGCTCGGTCCGCAGGGACTCGGCGTATTGTGCCTTACACCCGAATTTGCAGATCAGCTTGATCCGCTGATTTCCGGCGGCACAGGGTCGATGTCGGACAGCGAGCTTATTCCGAATTTATATCCGGATCGGCTGGAAGCCGGAACGCTGAATCTGCCGGGGATCATCGGATTGAAAGCGGCGCTTGAACATGCGGATTTCTGCGACCGCCGCGCGTACGAGACCGATCTTGTTGCTCGGTTTCTCAACGCGGTCAAAGCGACGCCGCATATCAGAGTACTCGGGACAGCGGAACCGGATCAACATGTAGGCGTTATATCGCTGGATTTCCCGCAAGCGGACAACGGAGAGATATCCTACCGTCTGGAGAACGAATACGGTATACTGACGCGCTGCGGTTTGCATTGCGCGCCGGACGCACACCGCGCATTCGGCACTTTCCCGAAAGGTACGGTCCGCTTCAGTTTTTCCCCCGATACAACGTTCGACGAAATCGACAGAACGACCGAAGCGATCCGGAAACTCCGCTAAAATATATAATCGCTTATGCGCTGTTTACAGCGCTTTTTTATTGCAGGGAAAAACGATTTGATGTATAATCATTTTATGTCCGTAACTATCAAAACGAAGGAGGATTTTATGAAACAGATTCAAGTAGCACTTTGGGGTTTCGGTGCAATGGGCAGCGGTATTGCAAAGGTTCTGCTGACCAAAAAAGGAGTTGAAATTACCGGCGTATGCGACATCCATCCGGATCGCGTAGGCAAGAGCATTTACGATCTGCTCGGCGTGGAGCGCGGCGATCGCAACGACGTCAAAGTCATCGGAGATATTGACGCGGCACTGGCGCCGAAGCCCGATCTCTGCATTCTGGCGACCGACTCGTTCACCAAGAAAGCATACCCGAAGATCTGCCATTTGATCGAAAAAGGCGTCAACGTGATTTCCACCGCGGAAGAAATGAGCTATCCGCGCGCGCAGAATCCCGAGCTTGCAGATAAGATGGACGCGCTCGCAAAAGGCGCAGGCGTTTCGGTCCTCGGCACGGGCATCAACCCCGGTCTGATGATGGACCTTCTGGCGATCTGCCTGTCCGGCTGCATGACGGATGTCGAACACGTGCTGTGCAAGCGCGTCAACTCCCTCTCCCCCTTCGGTCCCGCCGTTATGGAAGAGCAGGGCGTCGGTCTGACGGTCGAGCAGTTTGAGGAAGGCTGCAAGAACGGCACGCTGGCAGGGCACGTCGGTTTCGCGGAGTCTGTCGGCATGATCGGCGAAGCGCTCGGCTTCGAGATCGATCGCTTCGAACAGCAGATGAAGCCGATCGTCACGTCCGTAGACCGCAAGTCCCCCTACGGCTTTGCGAAAGCGGGCGACGTCGCCGGCGTCAACATGACCGGTCAGGGCTACATAGGCGACAAGGTCATGATCGACATGATCCATCCGCAGCAGATCGAGCCGGAGCTTGAAGGCACCTATACCGGCGACTATATCACGCTGACCGGTACGCCGAACGTCAACATGCAGATCAAGCCGGAGGTCAACGGCGGCATCGGCACGATCGCGATGTGCGTCAACATGATCCCGCACGTTCTCAATGCGACGCCCGGTCTCAAGACGATGATCGATCTGCCCGTCCCCCATGCGATCATGGGCGACATGCGCAATTATCTGAACAAATAAGGAGTTTATCATGGCAAAGAGAAACGATTGGGTACAGATCCATATCGACGTCCTGAAGCCCGAGGAGCGCGCAACGAATATCCCCGAGGATACGCGCCATGTCCCGCTTGAAATGTGGGTAAAGGGACATCTTATGAACGATGAAGCCGAGATCGGCGATCTCGTTTCGATCAAAACCAAGACAGGCCGTATCGTGGAAGGCACGATGTGCGCCGTCAATCCCTCCTTCAAGCACAATTTCGGCGATTACGTGCCGGAGCTTGACGAGATCGAAGAAACCGTAAAGACCATTCTGTTCGGAGGTAGAAACGATGCTTGACAACAGTTATGCAGCGGTCATGGCGCGTAAAAACGATATCATGAAGCGTGCCGTCGGAATGGACTACGATCTATTCGAGAGCGGTTCGATCGCGTTCGATTATGAAGCGATGATGGCGGCGACCGGCTACACGCTCGACGCGGTCCGCAAGATCCAGACCGAGGAATTCCAGATCGGGAACACGCCGATCTATGAGCTTAAAAACCTGACTGCCCTTGCGCGTGCTTGCGCGCCCGCAGGCATGGGCGCCCGTATCTTCGTTAAAGACGAAGCGTCCAACCTGTCCGGCAGCTTCAAAGTCCGCCGCGCGGCAACCAGCATCTATCAGGCGCGAAAGATGGGCTATAAGGGCGTCATCTCCGCAACGTCGGGCAACTACGGCGCGGCGGTCGCCGCATGCGCCGCAAAAGCGGGCTTAAAGTGCATCGGTGTCCAGGAATGCTTCGATTCCAAGGGGATCGGTCAGCCGGAGATCATCGAAAAGGCGAGAAAGTGCGAAGCGCTCGGCGCCGAAGTCGTTCAGCTGACGGTCGGTCCGGAGCTGTTCTATATGTTCCTTCGCATGCTTGAGGAAACCGATTACTTCAATGCGTCTCTGTACACGCCGTTCGGCATTGCAGGCGTTGAAACGCTCGGATACGAGATCGCGCAGCAGTGCCGTCTCATGCTCGGCAGAGATCCGGATATGGTCGTCTGCACGAACGCGGGCGGCGGCAACCTGACGGGAACCGCGCGCGGTCTTCTGAAGGCAGGCTGCAAAGCCGAGGTCGTTGCAGCGAGCGTCAACCTGTCCGGACTGCATATGGCGAGCGATCATCAGTTCAATCTGAAATCGTTCACGACGGGTCACACCGGATTCGGCATGCCGTTCTCGACATGGCCGGACCGCAGCGACGTTCCGAGAAGCGCGGCAAGACCGTTGCGCTATATGGACCGCTACGTGACCGTCAATCAGGGCGAAGTCTTCTACACGACGGAAATGCTTGCGGCGCTCGAGGGCATGGAAAAAGGTCCTGCGGGCAATACGTCCCTTGCGGCTGCGTTCGCGCTTTCGCAGACAATGCCGAAGGACAAGATCATCGTCGTACAGGAGACCGAATACACCGGCGCAGGCAAGCATGTCAATGCGCAGCTGAGCTTTGCTCGGTCGAACGGCATCGACATTCACTTCGGCAATCCCGAAGAAGAAGTGCCGGGCAAGAGCATCATTCTCCCCTCCCATCCGTCCATGATCAAAGCGCGTCCCGCCGATATGACGCACCTTCGCACGTCGCTGATCCACAACGCGATCAAGATGACCGGAAAGACTCCGACGGACGCGGATATCGACTTCCTTGCCATCGAGACAAAGACGAACAGAGACTTTGTAAAGGAGCATCTTGCATGAAACGCAACGACGACTTTGAAACACGCAGAGAGCATCTGAAGGATCTCTCTGACGCAGAGCTTGAAACGCGATTCTGGTCGCTGATCGAAGAACTGATCGACCCGCTTCTGAAGCTCGGCTATGAAAACACGACGCCTGCGATCGAACGCAGCGTGCTGCTGCGAATGGGCTTTTCCTCCCTCGAAGCAAAGGCGCTTGTCGAGGGCTGCATGGAACACAACCTGATGGAGCACGGCGCGGGCAACGTCGTATACCGCCTTTCCAGAAAGGACGGCACGGATGTGCGTACCGCAGGTCTGAAGCTGATCGAAAAGTCCGCCTGGGAAGAAGCGGAAGCGCTGTTCGGAGGTGAGAACGCATGAGCGAATACAGACTTGATAAGGATACCAAGATCGACGTCGCGGAGATCCTCAAAGACCTCGAGCATTATCATCCCCGCCGCCGCGGCTGGACCTGGCGTGAGCCCGTTCCCGGACTTGAGATGGGACCGTTCACCTATGAAGACGCCAGCAAGCCTTTGAAGGACAGCGTCGGACTTCCCCCTGCCCACTATTTCGGAGACATCGATCCGCAGCCGATCCCGGTCATCACAACGGAGATTGCATCCGGTCGGTTCGAGGACGACATCCGCCGCATGCGTATGGCAGCGCACCACGGCGCAGACCATATCATGGTCATTCGCACCGCGGGACAAAGCCACTTCGACGGACTGATCGAAGGCACGCCGCAGGGTATCGGCGGCGTTCCCGTCACGCGCAAGCAGGTACGCGCACAGCGCAAGGCGCTTGATATGATCGAGGACGAAGTCGGCCGTCCGATCAACTATCACAGCTATGTTTCGGGCGTTGCAGGTCCGGATATCGCCGTCATGTTTGCCGAGGAAGGCGTCAACGGCGCGCATCAGGATCCGCAGTACAACGTGATTTACCGCAACATCAATATGGTACGTTCGTTCGTTGACGCATGCGAATCCAAGAAAGTCATGGCATGGGCGGATATGGCGCAGATCGACGGCGCGCACAACGCGAACGCCACTGCGCGCGACGCATGGAAGGTCATGCCGGAGCTGATGGTACAGCACGGCATCAACGCGCTGATCTCCGCGAAGGTCGGCATGAAGAAAAAGAACATCTGCCTTTCCACCGTTCCCCCGACGGCGACGCCGGGTCCGTGCATCCATATGGACCTGCCGTATGCGGTGGCGCTCAGAGATCTGTTCCATGAATACCGGATGCGCGCGCAGATGAACACGAAGTATATCGAAGCGTCCACGCGCGAAGCAACGGTCACGCACGTACTGAACATGGTCATTTCCAAGCTCACGAGCGCAGATATCCAGAGCACGATCACGCCCGATGAAGGACGCAACGTGCCGTGGCACATCTACAACATCGAAGCGTGTGACACCGCAAAACAGGCGCTGATCGGCATGGACGGGCTCATGGATATGGTCGAACTCAAGAAGGACGGCTATCTCCGTGAAAAGGCACGTGAGCTCAAGGAACGCGCGATCCTGTTCCTCGAGAATATGATCGAGCTCGGCGGTTACTTTAATTCCGTCGAGGAAGGTTTCTTTGTCGACAGCGGCATGTTCCCGGAGCGCAACGGCGACGGCATCTCCCGCAAGATCGACGGCGGCATCGGCGTCGGTACGGTCATCAAACGCGCCGCGGACTACTGCGCGCCGGTCACCGCGCACTACGGCTACAACAATGTCACTCAGTACGATCCCGACGCAGTCGACGATCCTTCCAGACTCATCGGCGGCTGTACGTTTGAGTGCCCGGATAAGATCCAGTACATCGACGAGCTCGATGAGACCGACAACGTATACCTCCGTATGGACGAGGTCAAGGATTACGCCGGTCCGAACGCAAAGCTCATCAAGCCTGAAATGGAATGGCTTGCGGACGGCACCGTGATGCTCACCATGTTCTTCCCCACCGACGTGCGTCACGCGGAAGCGGCAGCGCTCGAGATCGGCAAGCGGATGAATCTCTCGGACTGCGAAGTCATCAACCGAGAGATCATGCACCGTGCAGAAGGCACGCGCATCGAGATGAAGGGCAAGGTCGGATTCTCGATCAATATGGACGATCTGCAGCTTCCGACCGTTCCCGACGTGCTGAGCGACGAGGAACTGTGGGACGCGATCGACAAGAAGCCGATGCGCATCGTAGCCGGCACGATCGGCGACGATGAGCATTCCGTCGGACTTCGCGAGATCCTGAACATCAAGCACGGCGGTATCGAGAAGTACGGCATCGAGTGCATCTATCTCGGTACGTCCGTTCCGCCCGAAAAGCTTGTGCAGGCGGCGATCGAGACCAACGCGGACGCGATGCTTGCTTCCTGCATCATTTCGCACGACGATATCCACTACAAGAACATCGCGAAGGTCGACCGCATCGCCCGTGAGATGGGTGTGCGCGACAAGCTGATGTTTGTTGCAGGCGGTACGCAGGTCACCGACGAAGGCGCGCGGGCAGCGGGCGCGGACGTCGGCTTCGGCCGCGGTTCACACGGAAACCACGTTGCGACGTTCCTTGTCAAGGAACGTGCAAGACGGGAACAGCAGAATGCACGTTAACGTACTGGTAGCTGAAATCGGATCGACAACGACGATCGTCAACGCATTCGACGGTCTCGGTTCTGCGTCGCCGCGTTTTATCGCGCAGGGGAAAGCCCCGACCACGGTATTGGACGGCGACGTACGGATCGGTCTTCGGAATGCCGTTGACGATCTTCTTTCGCATACCGATGAAAAGACGCTGACATACGACCGGATGCTCGCGTCCGGATCCGCAGCCGGCGGTCTCAGGATGACCGTTCACGGACTGGTCCGCGATATGACGGTCCGTGCAGCCGAAGCCGCTGCGCTCGGCGCAGGCGCGATCATTGTGCAGACGACCGCAGGCAAGATGAACGAGTTCGATCTCGAAGATCTCGACGCCGCACGCCCGAATCTGATTCTGCTCGCAGGCGGGACCGATTACGGCGAACGTGAAACCGCGGTCTATAATATGCGAATGATCGCGGAAACCGGACGAAAAACGCCGGTCATCTACTGCGGAAACATACAGAACCGTACGATAGTTTCCAGAATTGCGCAAGAGCACGGCATTCCGCTTTCGATTGCGGATAACGTATATCCGAGGCTGGATGAACTGAACGTCGAATCGGTCCGCAGGGTCATTCATGCGATGTTTGAGAAACATATCACGAATGCGCCCGGGATGGAGCATATCCGCGACATGGTGAACGGTTCGATCCTGCCGACGCCCGGAAGCGTTATGCTCGCCTCACAGCTGCTGTACGATGAGATCGGCGACCTTGCCGTGATCGACATCGGCGGCGCGACAACGGACGTACATTCTGTCACAGACGGCTCACCGGATATTGTTTCCATGATGACCTCGCCCGAGCCGAAAGCAAAGCGCACCGTCGAAGGAGATCTCGGTCTCTACATCAACGCGCATAATCTGGTCGACCGGATCGGAACGGAAACGCTCGACAAGGAACTCGGGATCGATACAAAGGCGGTCATGCAGGCATATCTGCCCATTCCGGAGACAGAACGGCAGTTCAGACTGACCGAACGGCTGTGCCTCGAAGCGGGACTTGTTGCTTTGGATCGTCATGCCGGAAAGCTACGGCATCTGTACACCCCGCAGGGACGGCGAACGATCGCCGAAGGAAAAGACCTGACTGCGATCAGATGGATCGTCGGCACCGGAGGCGCATTGACGAGACTTCCGCATCATGTTTCGATTCTGCGGACGATCGCAGACTGCAACAAATCCCGCATGCAGCTGCTGCCCTCCCCCGGCACCGTAAACATTCTGTTCGACAACGATTATATCATGGCGTCGATCGGCGTTCTTTCAAAGGAAGACCCTGAGTCGGCACTTCGTCTGCTAAAGGAGAGTATTCGATGGAACGAAATCCGAAGCTGATCATTCATAATGCAAAGCTGCTGCACAATATGAGAACGCTTGTAAGCGCCGCACATGCACAAGGCGTTCAGATCGCGCTTGTTTCCAAAGTCACATGCGCGCATCCGGCGGTGATCGATTGCATCAATCAAAGCGGTGCGGATATGCTTGCGGATTCCAGAACGGAGAACCTCAACAAAGCGGTTTCCGATCTTCCGAAGCTGCTTTTGCGCATCGGCATGCCGCAGGATGCGGAGATGATTGTTTCCGCTTCCGACATCAGTCTGGAAAGCGAGATCGATACGATCCTTGCATTGGAAACAGCCGCACAGAATCAGGGGCGCAAGCATCGCGTCATTCTGATGATCGACCTCGGCGATCTGCGTGAAGGCATCTTCTTCAAGGATTGGGAACAGATCCTGGAAACAGCTATGACGGTCAAAAACTGCCCGCATCTCGAACTGTACGGAACGGGTACAAACCTCACCTGCTACGGCTCCGTTATGCCGGACCGGGATAATCTCGGCATGCTGATCTCGATTACGGAGCGTTTGCGCAGGGAGCTTTCTCTGCCGATTCCGATCATTTCCGGCGGCAACAGCACTTCGCTGCAGCTCCTTCTGGACGGAACGCTGCCGAAGGGCATCAATCATTTGCGCTTGGGCGAATCCGTCATGTGCGGCATGATCCCCGGCACCTATACGCCGATCGAAGGCTGTTATCAGGACGTCTTCCGCCTCGATGCGACGCTCGTCGAATGCAAGGAAAAGCCCTCCTATCCGATCGGAACACTCAGCAGAAACGCGTTCGGCGAAACGGTCGAGTACATCGATAAAGGCATGATGCTCCGTGCGATCGCCGCGATCGGACGTCAGGACGTCAGAGTCGACGGATTGACGCCGCTCGATCCGCGGATCGGGATCATCGGCGCAAGCTCCGATCATCTTTTGCTGGATCTGACACAGGCTCCGGAATACCGTGTGGGCGATACCGTTTCTTTCGGACTGGATTACGGCGCCCTGCTTTCCGCCTGCACAAGCGCATATGTGAATAAAGAGGTCGTCGACTGATGGCGCAGCTGACGTATAAAGTTCATGCGGTCGACTGCGTGAAATCCACCAATTCGACGGTTAAGAGCCTGGCAAAGGAAGGCGCGCCGGAAGGTTATGTACTTGTTGCGTCTGCGCAGACAAACGGACGCGGCAGACTGAACCGCGTTTTCTTCTCGCCGAAGGGCACAGGTCTTTATGTGTCGATCCTTGTGCGGCCGGACTGTATGCTTGCCCCGTATGC
>CAMVGD010000040.1 GCA_947166925.1 uncultured Clostridia bacterium
GTACGGGGTCGGCTCGGGCGCGAACAGCCCGCGGCACAGATGGTTCAGCGCGGGATCGACTTTGGCGCTCTGCTCCGTAAACGCGCGGAAAAGGACCGGGATGCCGCGCTCGGCGCAGAACGCCGTCAGCGCCTCCGCGCGCGCTTCCTCCGGCGCGAAAAGCCCCTTCAGCGCGGGATCGCTTTCGGCGCGGAGCGTGACCGTCACATGCTTTGCCTGTACGAGAATGCCCTGCAAAAGCCGCATGACCTGCTCGCGGGTGCGGTCGAGGTCGTCGACGTAGACGTACGTATCGGACAGTCCCGCGTCCTTCAGCGCCGCAAGCGCTTCGGTCAGAAGATCCTGCGCGGTAAGATAGCGCGATTCGAGGAACGCCTCGCTTTCGCGGTAGATGAGAAGAATGTCATGCAGCTTATGATACAGCAGCGAATCGGGATCGAGCGAGCCGAGCGCGGTTTCGATGTCCTTCGGCGTGATGCAGCTCTGCTTGAACCTGCCGATCCACTCGTCCATCACCTCGGCAAACCCCGACGTCTGCGACACGCGCGCAAACACGGTCAGCTCGCCGCGCATCCGGTACGCCGCGCGGCGCAGGACCATATGCCGTCCTTCGACGGACAGGAACGGACGCGTATGACCCGTGCGCGAAAGAAGCCGCTCCGAAAAGCGCTCGAAGCTGTATACCTCGACGCCCAGAAGCCCGCCGAGCGCATTGCAAAGCTTTTGCTCCGCGGCATAGGTCGCCTGCTCGGGCACAAGCAGGATCGCGTGCTCGCCCCGTTCGCGGTTCACGCGGATCGCGTCGTATAACGCCGTGCTTTTTCCGGTATGCGCCCCGCCCCGGAAGATCGTCAAGCCTGCGCTCCGTAAACACTCTCGGTGTGCACCGGCGTATAGACCATGCGCCCGTTTTCGTTGGTGCTTTCAAAGAGCACGATCGAACGCACGGAAAACGCCGCGTTCGGAACGCGGATCCCGGAAAGATCCCCGTGCTCCACGGCGCGCGCCAGCGTGATGTGCGGCGAAAACCGCACCTTGCCGCCCGCAAAGCCGTATTCAAAGAGCGCCGCCTCGAGCGTTTCGCGGATCCGAAAGAGCTCGTCCAGATCGCCGGTCACGGACAGATAGCTCGTCCGCGCGCCGCCGTGCGTGAACGACCCGAGCGCGCCGAGCCGCAGCGTGAACGGACGCGCGTCCTTCACCGCCTCGTGCATGGCGGCGGCGATGTCGGCAAGCCGGTTGCTTTCGCCCAGAAACCGAAGCGTGATGTGGAAATTACCCGCCGGAACGAACCTGCCCGCGGTGCTCGCGAGGCGCAGGCCCTCCTCTGCGGTGTATACGGCGCGCTGCACGTCCTTCGGCAGCGGCACGGCGATAAATAAGCGCATACGAATCCCCTTTTCGCGTTGATAGCTTTATTATACGAAACTTTCAGACATTTGTATAGGTTTTCTCTTTTCTATTTGTGATTTATTTGCTATACTACTATCGGAGTATCTTAAAATGCGCCGAAGGCGCAACCCCCGCAAAAGGTTGGCAGCGACGGTTTTTCGTCGCGAGAGCGTTTACAAATGCATGAATTGCGGCAAAGCCGCATGATACGACGTGGAAACAAAGTTTAACGAACAACTGCAACCGAAGAAACGAAGGCTGCTGCGGCCGGGCTGGCAGGACAAGCTGCCGATCAAGCCGATCCTCGCAGCGGTCGTCGTCGTACTGCTTTTGACCGTGCTGGTGCTGATCAACCGCCCGACCGCGACCGTGCTGTCGAGCCCGGAGCTGGACGTGATCCGAAGCGCGGGCGTGCTGCGCATCGGCGTGGACACGGACCTCGAGGGCATGTACAAGGGCGGCGCAGGCTACGAGCGGGCGATCGCGGACGAGCTTGCGACGCTGATCTTCGGGGACACCGAGGGGCTGACGCTCGTCGAGGTCGACCGCTACACCGCGCCGTGGCGCATGAACGACGGCGAGCTCGATCTTGTCATCATGAGCATGCAGAAGTTCCCGCAGGACGGCTACGAGGCGAGCGAGGTCCCGTTTTTTACCGACCGCTGCGTGATCCTCGCCTACGGTCCGTTCGATACGTTCAGCGGGAAAACGGTCGCGGTGCTCGAGGGAACGCCCTGCGAAAAGCTGCTCAAGGACTATGTGAAGTCGACCGCGCCGGAGCTTGTCGTCCGACCCGCGGCGGACTACTATTCGATGCGCGTCATGCTGCGCGCGGGCACGGTGGACGGGTTGTGCCTGCCGAGGACCGTCGCGCAGAGCATGCGCGAATCCCGCACGCAGATCCTGCCGTACGAGCTCGGCGCGATCCCGTACTACGCGATCGCCAAAAAGGATTCCGTGCTGCTCGATCTTGCGAGCGAGCTCTTTTACGACTGGCAGCTCGACGGCACGTTCCGAAGCTGGGGACGCGCGTACGGCGTCGAATGGGGCGTGAACGGTTGACGGAACGCCCAAAATCCGTTAAACTAATAAGAAGGCTTTTTGTTCTGACAGAACCATCAAAGGAATTGTGATTATGGACTCTTTTTACAGCATTCATGGTTTGAAGCGGCTTGAGGGCACGGTGACGATCTCCGGCGCGAAAAACGCGGCGGTCGCGATCATTCCCGCGGCGATCCTTGCCGGGGAACCCTGCGTACTCGAGAATCTTCCGAACATCGCGGACGTGGAAAGCCTGCGCGACATCCTGCGCGGGCTCGGCGCCGGGGTCGACATGACCGAGGGCGGCTGCATGCGCATCGACCCGTCGACGATCAACACGCACGACGCGACGAGCAACGAGGTCAGCTCCATGCGCGCGTCGTACTACCTTCTGGGCGCGATGCTCGGCGCGTACGGCGAGATCGAGCTGGCGCTGCCCGGCGGCTGCGTGATCGGACCGCGGCCCATCGATCAGCACATCAAGGGCATGCGCGCGCTCGGCGCGAAGATCTACACGGACGAGAGCCGCAACGTCATCCGCGCGCAGGCGACGAAATTAAAGGGCGCGGAGATCTTCTTCGACGTCGTTTCCGTCGGCGCGACGATCAACGTCATGCTGGCGGCGGCGCGCGCGGAAGGCACGACCGTGCTTCAGAACGTCGCGAAGGAGCCGCACGTGGTCGACGTGGCAAACTTCCTGAACATGATGGGCGCTTCGGTCCGCGGCGCGGGCACCGACGTGATCCGCATCCAGGGACGCAAGAAGCTGCACGGCTGCTCGTATTCGATCATCCCGGACCAGATCGAGACCGGGACCTACATGATCGCGGCGGCGGCGACGCGCGGCGACGTGGTCATCAAAAACGTGATCCCGACGCATATGGAGGCGATCTCGGCAAAGCTGATGGAGAGCGGCGCGCGCGTGATCGAGGGCGACGACGGGCGCGACTTCTATCTGCGCGTGACGATGAACGACCGTCCGCGCGCGGTGAGCTTCCGCACGATGGTCTACCCCGGCTTCCCGACCGACCTGCAACAGCCGATGATGGCGTACCTGACGACCGCGGGCGGCACGAGCGTCATCACCGAAAACATCTTTGAAAAGCGGTTCAACCACGTCAAGGAGCTCCGGAAGCTCGGCGCGAGCATTTCGATCTCGAAGCGCGTCGCGCGCGTCAAGGGCGTGGAAGCGCTCCGCGGCGCGGACATCTGCGCGAGCGACCTTCGCGCAGGCGCGGCGCTGATCGTGGCGGGGCTCATGGCGGGCGGCGAGACCCGCGTGCACAACATCGGCTACATCGACCGCGGCTACGAATATCTCGACAGCAAGTTCCGCGCGATCGGCGCGGACATCCTGCGCGTCGACGAAGAAGAATAACGGGAGGAACCCCATGTATCTTGCATCCGGCTGGAAAGACTACGCGATCCTCGACGCAGGCGGCGGAATGAAGTTCGAGCGCTGGGCGGGCGTAACGCTTTTGCGTCCCGATCCGCAGGCGGTCTGGACGATGGATCCGCGCGTGTTTGAACGCGCCGACGCGGTCTATCACCGCAGCAGCAGCGGCGGCGGGCACTGGGAGTACAAGCGTCAGCTTCCCGAGCAGTGGACGATCGCGTACTGCGATCTTACGTTCATCGTGCGTCCGACCGGCTTCAAGCACACGGGGCTGTTCCCCGAGCAGGCGGTCAACTGGGACTGGATGCGCAGCGAGATCGCCGCGCATGAAAAGCGCACGGGACGACCCGCAAAGGTGCTGAACCTCTTTGCGTACACCGGCGGCGCGACCTGCGCCTGCGCAAAAGCCGGCGCGGAAGTCGTGCATGTCGACGCGGCGAAGGGCATGGTCGCCTGGGCAAAGGACAACGCCGCGGCGTCGGGACTGGAGACAGCGCCGATCCGCTACATCGTCGACGACTGCGTAAAGTTCGTGAAGCGCGAGATCCGGCGCGGCAACCGCTACGACGGGATCCTGATGGACCCCCCGAGCTACGGCAGAGGTCCCACCGGCGAGATGTGGAAGATCGAGGACGATCTCTATCCGCTCGTTGCGCTCTGCGCGGAGCTTCTCTCCTCCGATCCCTGTTTCTTTCTCATCAATTCCTACACGACCGGTCTTGCGCCGACCGTGCTTTCTAACGTATTACAGCTTGCGATCCGGGGCGGACATGCCGAAGCCGGCGAGATCGGACTGCCGATCGCGCGCGGAAACCTGATTTTGCCCTGCGGTGCGAGCGGACGGTGGACGAACGCATGAACGCGCCGCATATTCTCTACGAGGACAACCACCTGCTGGTCGTCGAAAAGCCCGAAAACCTGCCGGTGCAGGCGGACGCTTCGGGCGACGCGGACCTGCTTTCCCTCTGCAAGGCATACGTCAAAGAGGCGTATCACAAGCCCGGCGAGGCGTATCTCGGGCTGGTGCACCGGCTCGACCGCCCGGTCGGCGGCGTCATGGTCTTTGCAAGGACGAGCAAGGCGGCGGCAAGGCTGACCGCGCAGTTTCGGGACCGCACCGCGCACAAGCGCTACGTCGCGATCGTCGAGGGCAGCGCGCCGGCATCCGGCGAATGCGTCGACTGGCTCTTAAAGGACGAGCGCACGAACACGACGCGCGTCGTGCCCGAAGGGACCGACGGCGCGAAAAAGGCGATTTTGCGCTACCGCACGCTTGCCCGCGAAAACGGCACGTCGATCCTCGACGTGGAGCTTCTGACCGGACGCCCGCACCAGATCCGCGTGCAGTTATCGAGCCGCGGGCTGCCGATTCTGGGCGACATGCGCTATAACCCGAACGCAAAGCCCGGCACGCAGATCCGGCTCTGGGCATACACGCTGACGGTGAAGCATCCGACGCTTTCGGAGCCGCTGACCTTCTGGTCGATCCCCGCATGGCGCGAATACCCCGCGGTGCTGCGGTGCCTGCCCGCGCACGAGGTCGCAAGCGGCGTGTACTTCGACGACGATATCCTCGTCGTGGACAAGAACGCGGGCGCGGAGGTCGAAGGCGCGCTGCTGGGCGAGCTTTCGGCGCTGTTCGATCCGCTCTACCCCGTCCACCGGCTCGACGCGAACACCGAGGGGCTCGTCGTGTTCGCCCGCACGGAGGCGATGCGCGACCGGCTTTCGGACGCGTTCTACCGGCACGAAACGCAGAAGATCTACCGCGCGATCGTCGTCGGACGCCCGCAGGACGGCAGCTATACGCACTTTGCGAAAAAGGACGCGGACGCCGCGTATATGCGGCTTTGCAGGGAAAGCGATCCCGAAGCCTTGCGGATGGAGCTTGCCGTGCGCGTGCTCGAGACGAAGCGCGATCTTTCGCTTGTCGAAATCCGGCTCTTTACGGGACGCACGCACCAGATCCGCGTGCAGATGAGCGCGATCGGCTGTCCCGTGCTCGGCGACGACAAGTACGGCAACCGCGACGCGAACAAACGGTATAAAAAACGCCGCCAATGCCTGCTGCATCAGCGGCTGACGGTCCTCGGCAGGACCTTTGAAAGCACCAGAGAACTCAATCTGAACGAAATTTTGACGGAGGAAAAACGATGAACGCACAAGAACGCTACGCATACTGGATGAACAGTCCCGACGTCGACGAACAGACCAAGGCGGAACTTGCCGCCATCAAGGACGATCCCGCCGAGATCGAGGAACGCTTCTACACCGAGCTGGAGTTCGGCACGGCGGGTCTCCGCGGCATTTTGGGCGCGGGCGACAACCGCATGAACATCTACAACGTCCGCAAGGCGACCGAGGGGCTTGCGCGCTACCTCGACGAGAACGTGAACGGCGCCGCGCGCGTGTGCATCGCGTACGATTCGCGGCACTGCTCCGACCTCTTTGCCAGAGAGACCGCCTGCGTGCTTGCGGGACACGGCGTGCACGTTTTCCTCTATTCGACGCTGCATTCCGTGCCGCAGCTCAGTTTCACCGTGCGCGAGCTCAAATGCGACGCGGGCGTCGTGATCACGGCAAGCCACAACCCGCCGAAGTACAACGGCTACAAGGTCTACGGTCCCTCCGCGGGACAGGCGGCGCCGGATCTCGCAAATGAGATCACGAAGCACATCCGCGCGGTCGAAGGCTTCAAAACCGGCTACAAGCCGTACGACGCGGCGGTCAAGGACGGCACGATCGAGCTGATCGGCAAGGAGATCGACGAGATCTATTATCAGAAGACCATGTCGCTTCTGACGCAGCCGGAGCTTGTCAAGGCGAAGGGACACGAGCTGAAGCTCGTCTATACCCCGCTCCACGGCAGCGGCAACGTGCCGGTCCGCGAGGTTTTAAAGCGCATCGGCGTCACGAACGTCACGGTCGTCAAAGAGCAGGAAGCGCCGGACGGCAGCTTCCCGACGGTCAAGGCCCCGAACCCCGAGGATCCGAACGCGTTCACGCTCGCGTTTCAGTATGCCGAGCAGGTCGGCGCAACGGTCATCATCGGCACCGACCCGGACAGCGACCGGCTCGGGCTTGCGGTCAAAAAGACCGACGGCGACTGGGCGGTGCTCACCGGCAACCAGATCGGCGCGATTTTGATCCATTCCCTGCTCAGTAGTTACAAGGCGACCGGCAAGCTGCCCGATAACGGGCTCGTGGTCCGCTCGCTCGTGTCCACGCAGCTCGCTGACGCGATCTGCAGGCATTTCGGCGTAACGATCAGGGAGGTGCTGACCGGCTTCCGCTTCATCGCGGAGGAGATCGCGCGGTGCGAACAAACGCACGAACACACGTTCCTGTTCGGCTTTGAGGAAAGCTACGGCTTCCTCGCGGGCAGCTTCGTGCGCGACAAGGACGCGATCTGCGCGGCGATGCTCGTCGCGGAGGCGTGCGTGGTCTATAAGGAGCGCGGCATGACGCTTTACGACGCGCTGATGGAGATCTACCGTCTCTACGGCTTCTACCGCGAAAAGGTCAAGTCCTACACGCTCGAGGGCAAGGCGGGCATCGAGGCGATCCAGAACGCGATGGCGCTTTTAAGAAAGCGCCCGCTCGACGCGATCGCGGGCACGCCGGTCAAAAAATCCGAGGACTTCAATGAGCCCGCAAAGACGGGACTTCCGAAATCGAACGTGCTGCGCTATACGCTTTCGGACGGCGCGTGGGTCACGGTGCGCCCCTCCGGCACGGAGCCGAAGCTGAAGCTGTACATCGGCGCGCACGCGGAAACCGACGCGGCGGTCGACGCGCGGCTCGACGATCTCATGAACGACATGGACGCGAAGCTCGCTTCGCTTCTGGGACTGTAAACAAAAAGGAGAACGACTATGGCAACGATCACTCCCCACAACGGCGCCGAAAAGGGCGATTTTGCAAAGACCGTGCTGATGCCCGGCGACCCCTTGCGCGCAAAGTTCATCGCGGAAACGTATCTAAAGGATCCCAAGCTTGTCACGGGCATCCGCAACGTCTACGGCTACACGGGCACGTACGAGGGCAAGCGCGTTTCGGTCATGGCAAGCGGCATGGGCATTCCCTCCATCGGCATTTACTCCTACGAGCTCTATCATTTCTTTGACGTGGACAGCATCATCCGCGTCGGAAGCGCGGGCGCGTACCATCCCGACCTGAAGCTCTTTGACATCGTCATCGGCATGGGCGCGTGCACGAACTCGAACTACGCCGCGCAGTTCAATCTGCCCGGCACCTTCGCCCCGATCGCGGACTTCGGTCTGGTGCGCAAGGCGGTCGACGCCTGCGAGGCGATCGGCGCGCGGTACATGGTCGGCAATCTCATGAGCTCCGACGTGTTCTACGACGACGATCCCGAGGCGTGGAAAAACTGGCGCAAGATGGGCGTGCTCGCCGCGGAGATGGAAGCGGCGGCGCTCTACATGAACGCGGCGCGCGCAGGCAAGAAGGCGCTTGCGATCGACACGATCAGCGACATCATCGGCACGAAGGAAGAAACGACGGCGGAGCAGCGCCAGACCGCGTTCGATCAGATGATCCGCATCGCGCTGTCCATTGCGGAATAACGAATTGACCCCCGCTCAAAGGACCGTCCCCCGCGTTTCATCCTGAGGAACGCAGTGACGAAGGATCTAATAAGATTCCTCGCTTACGCTCAGAATGACACATCCCGGACGGGTCGCAGAAGTCGTTCCCCGCTTCCTGCCGAAGCATCGCAACAGCGACAAAACTACCCCTCCGTCGCCTGACGGCGCCACCTCCCCTGACAAGGGGAGGTGGAAAACCGCTCCGACGCCGACCTCCCTCTGTACAAAGGAGGCAAGAAACACAGACGGACCGTAGGGGCGGATATCATCCGCCCGCCGCGAAACATGCGAACGTACCATCGTTCCGTCCTGCCCCCGCGTGTCATCCTGAGGAACGCAGTGACGAAGGATCTAATAAGATTCTTCGCTTACGCTCAGAATGACACAGCACGGGCGGACCGCAGAAGCCGTCCCCGGCTTCCCGTCAAAATCATACCAAGGAGGAATACCCCATGATCAAGCACATCGTTCTGTTCAAGTTTGAGGACCCCGCGGTCAACGTCCCGATCGTGCGGGATTCGCTCTATGCGCTCGTCGATAAGATCCCCCAGATCGTGCATATGCAGATCGGCGAGGACTTCCTGCATTCTTCGAGAAGCTACGACATGGCGCTTCTGGTCGATTTCAAATCCAAAGAGGATCTGGAAATCTACGATAAGAACCCCGATCATCAGCAGGCGCGCGTCTACATCCACGCGCACCGGCTGGATTCTAAGACGGTCGATTTCGAATACTGATGGGCGCATTCAAGGTCGTTTCCCCGTACGAGCCGCAGGGCGATCAGCCGCAGGCGATCGAAACGCTCGCAAGGAGCATCGAAGCCGGCAATCCCCTGTCCGTTCTGCTCGGCGTCACGGGAAGCGGAAAAACCTATACCATGGCAAAGGTCATCGAGCGTGTGCAGAAGCCCACGCTCGTGCTTGCGCACAACAAAACGCTCGCCGCGCAGCTCTGCTCCGAGTTCAAGGAGCTGTTTCCGGACTCCGCGGTCGAGTTTTTCGTGTCGTACTACGACTACTATCAGCCCGAGGCGTACCTGCCGGCAAGCGACACCTACATCGAAAAGACGATCGACGTGAACGACGAGATCGACAAGCTGCGCCATTCCGCGACCTGCGCTTTGAACGAGCGGAACGACGTCATTATCGTCGCGTCGGTGTCGTGCATCTACGGGCTCGGCGATCCGAAGGAATACCTCAAGCTGTCCATTTCGCTCCGCGAGGGCATGGAGATCGACCGCCGCGACGTCATGCGCCGGCTCATCGAAAACCAGTACCAGCGCAACGACATGGACTTTTCGCGCGGGACGTTCCGCTCCCACGGCGACACGCTCGACGTGTACCCCGTCAACTGGACCGACAAGGCGCTGCGCATCTCGTTTTTCGGCGACGAGATCGAGCGCATCGCGGAGATCAACGTGCTGACCGGCGAGATCATTTCCCGCCGCAGCCACGTCGCGATCTTCCCCGCCTCGCACTACGCGACCGGGCAGGAGAAGATGCAGCAGGCGCTTCGTGAGATCGAAGCGGACATGGAGGTGCAGGAGCAGATGTTCCTCGACACCAACCGTCCGCTCGAAGCCGAGCGCATCCGCTCGCGCGTGCTGCACGACATCGAGATGATGCAGGAGATCGGGTTCTGCAGCGGCATCGAAAACTACTCGCGCTACTTTGACGGCAGAAAACCCGGCGAGCCGCCGTTTACGCTGATCGACTACTTCCCAAAGGATTTTCTGATGTTCGTCGACGAAAGCCACGTCACGCTGCCGCAGGTCGGAGGGATGTTTCGCGGCGACCGCGCAAGAAAGGACGCGCTGGTCGAATACGGCTTCCGGCTTCCGAGCGCAAGGGACAACCGCCCGCTGACCTTCGACGAATTCATGGCGCGCGTGCCGCAGCTCGTCTGCGTGTCCGCAACGCCCGCACGGTTTGAACTCTCGCGCGCGTCGGTCGTCGCCGAGCAGATCATCCGCCCGACCGGGCTCGTCGATCCGGAGGTCACGGTGCGCCCCGTAAAAGGACAGATCGACGATCTCCTCTCCGAAGTCCGCATGCAGGCGGAAAAAGGCTTTCGGACGCTCATCACGACGCTCACAAAGCGCATGGCGGAGGACCTCACCGAATACCTCGACCGCATGGGCGTGCGCGTGCGCTACATGCACAGCGACATCGACACGCTCGACCGCATGGAGATCATCCGCGATCTGAGACTCGGCGAATTCGACGCGCTCGTCGGCATCAACCTTCTGCGCGAAGGGCTCGACCTGCCGGAGGTGGGCCTCGTCGCGATCCTCGACGCGGACAAGGAGGGCTTTCTGCGATCCGAAACGAGCCTCATCCAGACCATCGGCAGAGCGGCGCGAAACGCCGAGGGCCGCGTCATCCTCTATGCCGATACGATCACGGATTCGATGCGCCGCGCAATGGACGAGACCGCCCGCCGCAGAGCAAAGCAGACGGCGTACAACGCTGAGCACGGCATCGTGCCCAAGACGATCCAGAAGAAGGTCTACGACACGCTGGTGATCTCGCGCCGCGAGGATGAACCGCCCGAACAGCTCACCGAGTACCAGAAGCGCGAACGCATCGCGATCCTCACCGAACAGATGCAGCAGGCGGCGCGCGAGCTCGAATTCGAGACCGCAGCAAAGCTCCGCGACGCGATCCTTGCCCTCAAAGGCGAAAAGCCGCAGAGCAAAAAGACCGACCTCCGCCCCGGTCAGATCGGCGCGCACAAGCGCGCGCGGGAGAAGACGCATAAATAAAACGATTTGCAGGGAGGCATTTTTATGGAAGACCGAAAAGCGCTTCGCATCATCGCCGGGATCCTGTTGATCGTCCTTGCCGTGATCAGAGTGTGGACATTATTTCCCGCCGGTTATTGGATCGGCTTCGGACAAAGCATCCTGACCGCATGCATCGGCGTCATGCTCCTCGTACGCGGATTCCGCGCAGCCGGTGTCGCGGCGGTCGTCTATGCGGCGTCGGTGATCGCGGTTGCCCTCGGTTCCATTAACGCTTCCTACGGGTATACGCTGATCCCGATCACGTCCGCAAGCACGGTCCTTTTCTTGTGCGCCGCGGTCCTTGTCACGGTGCTGATCTGTATCGGATTGTTTCTGCACGATCGACGCTCCATGTGGTTGCTGATCGTTTCGGCGATCCTGCTGCCCGTGATCCCGTTTCTGCTCTTGGCGTCTTCGTCCGCGCAGATGGAGTACCTCGGAACCATCAGCTATGCGGGCGAAGGGTTGATTTTTACGTTCATCTTCAATTTCCTGAAATCGCTGCCGCTTGCCATTGCAAGCTTGCTTTTGGGGATACACTTCGGCGCGCAGGATCGCAAGAGAGAAGATGCATAAGTGACAAGCGGCTTCATGGAACGCTTCAAAGCTTCTTAAAGATTCTTCGTCGCTGCGCTCCTCAGAATGACACAGTGTAATGCAGACCAAAATGAGATGAAAAAAGACTGCGGGGATCGCGAAATCCCGCGGTCTGTTTATAATGATATTGATCTTCTTTAGTTATAATTGATAAAAGGGGGTGTTAAGAAACGCAACACGTTTTCTTAACACCCTCTTTATGAATTCTCGCTTCGCTCCGTGAATTGTCCTTTGGACATGAATTTCCCCTCGCGGGGAATGAATTGACGCCGAACGGCGTCATGAAGGAAGATTTTCCGTCCGGAAAATCCACATGCATGTGACCTTTGGTCACAATTCATGCCGAAGGCAATTCATGGCGCAGCCAATTCATGCAGCCATGCTGCAATTCATAGGGATGTTAAGAAATGCTGAGCACTTTCTTAACATCCCCTTGATTCCCGATATAATTATATTGATGTAATGTAATTATACTGATGTAAATATATATATTTGATCTATCTATGTAATTACATCTATGTAATCTAAATACATCTAATTACATCTATGTAATCTAAATACATCTAATTACATCTATGTAATCTATATCTATCTAATCTATATCAATATAATTATATCTATGTAATCTATATCTATCTAATCTATATCTTTTTAATCTATATATATGTAATCTAAATAAATACGACGGAAAACCGAAAAATCCTCTTTTTTCCGTGTAAAAAAGTCGGTGCAATTTTCCGGGAATTTTGTCCGGATTCAAAGCAGAGAATAAAGCGAAAGGAACGTCTTAGGCGAAAGCGTTTCGGCGCGCGTTTCCGGCGCGATCCCGAGCGCGGAAAGCGCCTGCGCAGCGTTCGGGTACGGTTTCAGATTGTTTTTGATCGTCTTGCGGCGCATCGAAAGAAGCTGCGTGCAGAACGCAAAGAACGCGGTCGGATCGACCTTCGGCGCGTCCGCCTTTTTCGTCATGCCGACGAATACCGACTGCACCTCCGGGCTCGGATAAAAGCAGTCCGGCGGGAACGCTTCGAGCGTTTTTGCGTCATAAAAAAGCTGTACAAGGATCGAAAGCGGACCGTACGGATCATCCTTCGGCGCGGCAAAGAAGCGGTCCCCCGCCTCCTTCTGCACCATGCAGTAAAACGACGCGGGCAGCGCCTTCAAAATCGCGGTGCATAAGGGCGTTGTGATATAGTACGGCAGGTTGCCGACGACCGAAAACGGCGCGGGCACGTCGCGGTAGCGGAATTTCAGCGCGTCGCCGGTGATGACCGCAAGGTTCGGATCGGGCAGCGTTTTTATAAGATGATTCGCCATCGCCGCGTCCTTTTCGACCGCGGTGACGGAAACGCCCTTCTCCAAAAGCAGCTCGGTCAGACCTCCGAGCCCGGGACCGATCTCGATCACGGTATTTGCGAGCGTCATCTGTTCGACGCAGGTTTTAAGCCGCTGCCCGTCGACGCAGAAATTCTGCCCCAGGGCGCGGTTCGGGCTGGTTTTTTGTTCCTCCAATGCGGTTTTGACAAATGCAATGCTTGCTCTCATGTGCGCAGTATAGCATATTTTGCCGCTGCCCGCAAGGTATAGCGCGGCGCGCAGCGGGCAATCTAACGGAAAAGAACCGAAAGGAGATGCGCATATGAAACGATTCTTTTTGATCCCGGTGCTTGCGCTCATGCTGGCGCTCGTCGGGTGCACCTGCTCGGCAAGCGGAAACGTGTCGACGCCGACCAAAGCGCCGACGTCCGTTCCGACGGCAAGAGCAACCGCAGAGCCGATCGCAACGACGCAGCCCACGATGAGCGCCGCCCCGACGGAAACGACCGCGCCGGTCATGCCGACCGAACCTGCCGTATCCCCGTCCGCGGGCGCGACCGCCGGGAACTGACCTTATGAGGACGGTCGCCGACCGTCCGTTTTTTGTTTTCAGCGGGCGGATGCGATCCGCCCCTACGGGATACGCATACAATCTTGCCCGCCCTGTGTAAGGGAGGGTGGATCGCGAAGCGAGCCGGGAGGGTTGTTGTGAATTGCGCTGCGGGGCATGAATGGTCCTGCGGGCATGAATTGGTTTCGCCGTGAATTGCGCCTGCGGCGCGTGAATTGTTCCTGCGGAACATGAATTGACGGCAGAGCCGTCATGAATTGTGCTTCGCACGTGAATTACGGCAGTGCCGCATAAAGATCAGACGATTCTTTGGCAGGAGAATCCTCCTGAACGTGCCCGCAGGGCACACATCACTTGCCGCAGGCAAACATCACCGCGCCGCAGGCGCCATCTTCGGAGCCGTTTTTGCGGTTTGACAGAATAATCCCTTGCATCCGCGTGCGTTCTGCGGTATAATTGCCCCGGTCCGATATGGACGCAACGGAGGGGAACGGTATGACGCTGCGGGAACTGAAGCCGGGAGAATCGGCGGTCGTGGAAACGGTCGGCGGCGAGGGCGCGCTTCGACAGCATTTTCTGGATATGGGCGTGATCCCCGGCGTGAAGATGACGCTCGTGAAGCTTGCGCCGATGGGCGATCCGATGGAGTTTCGTCTCCACGGCTACGAGCTGACGCTGCGCGTTGCGGACGCCGAAAAGATCGGCGTCATGCCCGTCGACGCCGTGCCGGACGCGCCGAAGAATCCGAACCGGCGCATGCGCGAGCATCCGGGTCTCGGCGAAACGGGGCGGTTCCACATCAAGGAGACCGAAACGCCTTTGAAAAAGGGCACGAAGCTGACCTTCGCGCTTGCGGGCAATCAGAACTGCGGCAAGACGACGCTCTTTAACCAGCTCACCGGCGCGAATCAGCACGTCGGCAACTTCCCGGGCGTGACCGTCGACCGCAAGGGCGGCGCGATCCGCAATCATCCGAACACGGAGATCACGGACCTGCCGGGCATCTATTCCCTGTCCCCGTACTCCGACGAGGAGCGCGTCTCCCGTCAGTTCATCCTGAACGAAAAGCCCACGGGCATCATCAATATCGTCGACGCGACGAACATCGAGCGCAACCTGTACCTCACGATGCAGCTCATGGAGCTGGACGTGCCGATCGTGCTTGCGCTGAACATGATGGACGAGGTGCGCGGCAACGGCGGCTCGATCCGCATCAACGAAATGGAGCGCATCCTCGGCATCCCCGTGGTCGGCATTTCGGCGGCTGCCAACGAGGGCGTCGACGAGCTCGTCGCCCACGCAATGCACGTCGCGCAGTATCAGGAAAAACCGACGCGCACCGACTTCTGCGATAAGGACGCGCACGGCGGCGCGGTGCACCGGTGCCTGCACGGCATCATGCACCTTATCGAGGACCATGCCGCCGACGCGGGGATCCCCCTGCGCTTTGCCGCGAGCAAGCTCGTCGAGGGCGACCCGTACGTGACCGAAGCGCTGAAGCTAAGTGAGAACGAGCGCGACATGGTCGAGCACATCATCTGCCAGATGGAGGAGGAACGCGGGCTGGACCGCGCCGCCGCCATTGCGGATATGCGGTTCTCGTTCATCAAAAAGCTCTGCGACCAGGCGGTCGTCCATCCGCACGAAAGCAAGGAGCACAAGCGCAGTGCGCGCATCGACAAGGTGCTCACCGGCAAGTGGACCGCGATCCCGGTGTTCCTCGGCATCATGGGGCTCGTGTTCTTTCTGACCTTCCATGTGATCGGCGCGGGGCTGCAGAAACTGCTCGCAATGGGCATCGACGCGCTGACGGCGCTCGTCGATTCCGCCCTGACCGCGTGGAACGTCAGTCCCGTCCTGCATTCGCTGCTCATTCAGGGCGTGTTTACGGGCATCGGAAGCGTGCTGAGCTTTTTGCCGATCATCATCGTGCTGTTCTTCTTCCTCTCGCTCCTTGAGGACTCCGGCTACATGGCGCGCGTCGCGTTCGTCATGGATAAGCTGCTCCGCAAGATCGGGCTTTCGGGGCGCAGCATCGTGCCGATGCTGATCGGCTTCGGCTGCACCGTGCCGGGCGTCATGGCAAGCCGCACGCTGCCCTCCGCCCGCGACCGCAAGCTGACGATCCTTCTGACGCCGTTTATGAGCTGCTCGGCGAAGCTGCCGATTTACGCGTTCTTCTCCGCGGCGTTCTTCCCGCGATACGCCGCGCTCGTGATGGTCGGGCTCTATGTGCTCGGCATTCTCGTCGGCATCCTCTTTGCGCTGCTTTCGAAGGGCACGCTGTTCCGGGGCGAGGCGGTCCCGTTCGTGATGGAGCTGCCGAACTACCGCCTGCCGGGCGCAAAGAACGTCCTCCGGCTCCTCTGGGACAAGGCGAAGGACTTCCTTTCCCGCGCGTTCACGGTCATTCTCATTGCGACGATCGTGATCTGGTTCCTCGAGACCTTCGATTTCCGGCTGAACATCGTCACAAACCAGCATGACTCGATCCTTGCAACCGTCGCGGGCTTTATCGCGCCGATCTTTCAGCCGCTCGGCTTCGGCGACTGGCGGCTGTCCACCTCGCTCATCGCGGGCTTCATGGCAAAGGAGAGCGTGGTCGCCACGGTCAACGTGCTGTTCGGTTCGGAGGCGGCGCTCGCCTCGGTGCTCTCGCCGCTTGCCGCGCTGTCGTTCCTTGCGTTCTGCCTGCTGTACACCCCGTGCGTAGCGGCGATCGCCTCGATCCGGCGCGAGCTCGGTCGGGGCTGGGCAGCGCTCGTCGTGCTGTTCCAGTGCGTCGTGGCGTTGGGCGTCGCGTTTCTCGTGCATTTCATCGGCGGAGGGTTCCGGCTATGAGGCCTGTCGACCGGATCATTCTGGGGCTCGTTGTGCTTGCGGTCGCGACCGCGGCGTTCTTTGCGGTACGCCGCAGAAAGCGCGGCGGTTCCTGCTGCGGGGACTGCTGCTCGTGCGCGCAGAACGCGCCGTGCAAAGATCGGCAAAAAAAGGCTGACAAATAAGCGCGTTCGTGCTATACTGTTAAAAATCGGAAAAAGGAGGAAGCGGGCATGAAAAAAAGCGGTACGGCGACACGCATCGTAACGGGCGTTGCGCTGCTTGCTTTGCTGGCCGCATGCGTCTGGCTCGGTCCCGTTACGCGGCTCTGCTTCTTCTACACGTTCATCTGGTTTGCCGCGCGCGAAATGTCCGACGCGCTAAACCGCATGGGCTTTCAGACCCACCCGTGGATCGCGCGGGCGATCGCGTTCGTGGCGTGCGTTCTGTTCTGCGTCAAGGACGAAACCGCGTTTTATCTCACCGCGGCCAGCATCATCATCATGCTGGCGCTCCTTGCCGCGCTGTTCAGAAAGATCGCCATGCGCGACGTGCTCGGCTCCTGCATCATCTGCCTGTATCCGACGCTGTTTCTGCTCGGCTATGCGTACCTTTCCGTGCAGCCGGATACGCTGTTTTACCCCGTGTTTCTCATCACGCTGTTCGCCGCCGCCGGCTGCGACATCTTCGCGTATTTTATGGGCCGCGCGTTCGGCAGGCACAAGCTCTGCCCGTCGATCAGCCCGCACAAGACGGTCGAGGGCGCGGTCGCAGGCAGCCTATGCGGCACGGCGATCAGCCTGGTCGCATGGCTGATCCTCAAGGACTTTGCGCCGATCCCGTGGTTTGTGTACCTCATCTCGGCGTTCTTCTGCACGATCGCGGGGCAGCTCGGCGATCTCGTCGCCTCCATGATCAAGCGGCAGGCGGGCATCAAGGACTTCTCCGATCTGCTGCCGGGACACGGCGGCGTCATCGACCGCGTCGACAGCTTCTGCTTCGCCATGCCGGTCGCGTTCTTCGCGCTGATCCTGTTTGAGACCCTCTGAGCGCCGCGCTCGGGCGTTCCCCCTTGCGTGGGATTTTTTGTTTTCCGCGCGAATCGCGGCGAAACGCTTCCTGCAATGTATACTTGCATTCCCTTCGTGCGTATGATACACTAAACAGGCATTGCGGGAAGAAGGGAGAAACTATGAAGCGTATTCTGTTGTGGTCCGGCGTCGTGATCGGCGCGGCGGCGATCGGCGTACTGATCTATCTGATCCGTTCGACCTGCGTTTTCGGAAACCACGTCTTTACGCCCGCGACCTGTACCGAGCCTATGGTCTGCACGCGCTGCGGCGAGCAGGAGGGCGAACCGCTCGGACACGTATTCGGCGAAGCGACCTGCACCGAGCCTTCGGTCTGCCTGCGCTGCGGCGAGCACCATGCCGATCCGCTCGGGCACGAATGGCTGCCCGCGACCTGCACCGATCCCGAGACCTGCGCGCGCTGCGGCATTACAAACGGCGAGCCGCTCGGACACGTCATGACCGACCCGAACTTCCAGGTCCGCTCGACCTGTACCCGCTGCGGATATACCGCGGGCGATCCGCTGACCCCCGCGCTCACCGGCCGCACGTTCCGCGAACTGCAGATCGGCGAGCCGGCGCCCTATACGACCGCGTCCTATGAGGACCGCGACGTCGACGTGACCGGCTCCGCAGAGATCACGGATTACCGCGTCATCGACGGCGACGAAACCTTCCCCGCCCGCGAAGGCTACGAATGGCACATCGCGACGATCCGGCTCGTGTTCGACGGCGAGGACGCGCAAAGCCACGGCGCGCAGAGCGCCTACACCTTCGGCGATTACTACATCCTCGACAACGCCGTCGCAGGGCGCGAGGGCGAGGACGGCATGCGCACGTTCGCCGCGGACTGGTACGGCATGCGCGTGCAGTGCTGGCAGAAAACCGGCGCCACCCTCGAAAACGACTGGGTCGACCGCGAGCTGCACTTTACCTGGGAGGAGGGCGTGCTGGTGCCGAAGGGCTACGACGGCGTGCTGCTGATCCTCTATCACTTCGGCAAGGCGGCGGACGCCACGCGGCTGTACCTGCCCGCAAGCGAGGTGCTCGACGAAGACGCCCTCGTCTTCCGCATGAAATGAAATGCGAACAAATGGGGATGTTCCGAAACGGGTTTCCGTTTTTGAACATCCCTTTTTCATTGCAGCGCATGCATCGGCTTCGCCGCGAATTGCGGCAGAGCCGCATGAAGATCAGACGATTCTCCATCGGAGAATCTTCCTGAACGTGCCCGCAGGCAAACATCACGGCGCGGCTGCTTACGTCCGGACCTTGATCAGAAGATCCACGCCGTCGTCGCGGCGGGTCTCGGTCAGCTCTGCCGTGACGCCCGTGCCCTCGAGCTGCCCGATGCAGTCGCGGACGCTGTTGACGAACAGTCGGCAGTCCCGCGAAAAGCGCAGGATCCGCATCGGCGCCGCGCCGCGGGTGTTCGTCAGCGAATCGACCAGCCGTTCCGCGGCGGGTCCGGTCATTCGCCGCTGCTCGATGAGGTCGAGCGCCTGCTGCTGGCGTTCGCTGTCGCCGATCCGCAGCAGCGCGCGGGCATGGCGTTCCGACAGCCCGCTCGTTTTGAGCCGCACCCGCGTTTCCTGCGGGAGCTTCAGAAGCCGGAGCCGGTTTTCGAGGTACGGGTCGTTCTTGCCGAGCACGGTCGAAAGCTGTTCCTCCGAATACGCGCTCGAGTCGAGCAGCGCCTGCAAGCGCTCCGCCTCCTCCAGAAAATGCAGCGGACGCCGCTGGAGGTTCTCCGAAAGCGCAAGGACCGCGCACCGCTCCTCCCCCGCCTGCACGACGATGCACGGGATCTCCTTGTGCCCCAAAAGCCGGCACGCGCGAAGCCGCCGCTCCCCTGCGATCAGCTCGTAGCCCTCCGGCATTTTCCGCACGATCAGCGGTTCGATGAGCCCGACCTGCGCGATGCTGATCATCAGCTCGGTCAGCGCCGCGCGGTCCATGTTTTTCCGAACCCGCCCCTTTGCGGTCCTGATCTCCTCGGCGGGCAGCAGCAGAAGCTTCCGGTCCGGATCGACCTTCGGCGGCATATTCAATAATCCCTGTTGAAACGAATACGGCATGTGCGCCTCCTTTCCGACCGTCAGTATATGACGCGGCGCTTGTCGAAAGAAAGGCAGCGGACAAAGGTCGTAGAATTGTTACAGAAATCGTCCGGATACGGTCCGAAAAAAAGGTGTTGCAAAATCAAAAACATTTGTTATAATGAGGGTGAAATCTTATGAGGAGGTACAAACAATGGCATACAAAATTACGGATGAATGCATCTCCTGCGGCGCATGCGCGGCAGAGTGCCCGGTAGAGGCGATCGCTGAGGGCGACGGCAAGTACGAGATCAACCCCGACGTCTGCATCGAGTGCGGCAACTGCGCGGAGGTTTGCCCCGTCGGCGCACCGAAAGCGGAATAATCAAACGACAGAAAAACGGCTCCGGGCAACCGGAGCTGTTTTTTTCAAAAAACGCTTGACTTTTACCTAACGTAAAACGGCATACTGTCCTCGAAGGAGGCGAATTACAATGAAGATCAAAGAGGTTTGCGAGCGGACCGGTCTGACCGACCGTGCCGTGCGGCATTATATTGAGGAAAAACTGATCGCACCGGAGTATTCCGAGAACTATCTCGGACGAAAGACCTTCTATTTTACGGAAGCGGACGTACGGACGCTTCTGGATATCGCCGTGCTGCGCAGGATCGGATTCTCCGTGCCGGATATCCGCGCCATCGAAAACGACCCGAACAGCAGCACCGCGCGGATCGACGCGCTGAGAAAGCAAAAGCAGAACATGATCTCGACCGAGCAGGCGTGTCTTGACGCGCTGAACACGCTGGAAAACCGTTCCTATTCGCTTGAAGACCTTGCAAGCGCGCTCCGTCAGTCGGCTGCAAAAAAGCCGCTGCCGAATGAGGATTCGCGCGTCACCGCAAAGACGGTCCTGAAACGGATCGGTCTGATCCTTTGGAACACGGTCCGTTTCATCCTCACGGCGTTTTTTCTGCTTGTTCCGTTTTCCTGGCTTTTGCACAATATGTACAGCCGCTGGAACGGACAGTATCTTTATCCGCATCTGATCGATTCCCACTATGTCGTTTTTCTGACCCTGCTCCCTTCCCTGCTGATCCTTCTGGTTCTGATCATCGACCACGTCTTTGCGCTTCTGAAAGGCAAGTTCAAAGTCATAGTGTATATCGTAGCTTTTGTCGTCTGCACAGGGCTGATGCTGTTCAGCTTTATCGGATACGTGTTCGCCGAAACGGAATCCCTGACGACGGATATCACCGATTACCGCAATCTGGACAGGGATTGCGCCGCGGAGGGCGATCCATTTTATGAAGCGCTGTTCCCTGCCGATCCTTATGATTATGAATACCTGCAGGAAACGGAGGGCAATGGCGCGCAGGAAGCCCGGGCGTCCGATTCCGCTTACCGGTATCGTTGGTATATCCGCGGCGGCGGTCACGTCCGCCGGTGGGGAAAGCAGTTTTTCTCCTACGGCGACGCTATCAATTCCGTTTATGCGGAATGGGAATTGTCTCCGGACCGGTTCGACGCCGAGGTCTCGCGCGTAACCGCGCTGTTTGCCGCCGATACGGCGTCCGAGGGCGAATACTGGACAGAGACCGTCGAGAAAAACGGTTGGGTGATTATGCTCCGCTATCGGGGCGACGGTCCGTTTGCCGCGGAAACGAATCTCACGTACCGCTACTACGTCTTTGCCTATTGCGCGGAAGATCGTCGGGTGCGGTATCTGTTCTGCGACTGCACGAATTATGACGCGCCGTATCCCGGGCAGGATGAAGAGCCGTATGAACAGCCCTTTTACTTGGAACTGGATTGGTAACGGACGTCACGCGCGAAACGGCTCTAGGTAACCGGAGCTGTTTTTTGTTACGACGGGCGTCGTCAGGCAGCCGTCAGGTTTTTGTTGCGTAAACGCAGGAAATATGCTACCATAGCGGTATGAAACAGTTGACCGGGCAAGAGGCGAAAACCGCGAAAAAGCTGCTGCTCCGCAGTACCGAGGTGCTGCCGGAGGGCTTTCGCATCGATCTGTCCGAACGTGCGGACGAATGGGCGGAATTGACGCGCGCTCTGGGGTCAAGGCGGCTTTGCGCGTTCGTCGCGGAAACGCTTTCGAAAGCGTACCGGAAGCGGTTTTCGGAGGCGTTTCTGTTCTCCGTCCGCTGCATGACGTTCGAGTTCATGTACCATCTGAACGCGTACCTTTGCGTGAAGGGCTACCGCCGCACGCGGCACGTGACCACACTGCTGTTCAAAAAAGCCATGATCGAGCGCAAATGTTTTTCGATCGAGATCGACACGGGCGACGTATACCGGCTGACGCAGCGGGTGATGTTCCGGTACTTTTTCGGGATCGACCGGATGTATCGCCGCACCGCGCGCGATCCGTACGCAAAGAAGCTCGGCGGGATCTATGTCCGCGTTCCGTTTTACCGGCTGCACGGCTGATGGACCGGACCTTCGGGAAGGAGAAAGACATGGCGCAGGGAAATAAAAACGGCAAGCTCATCGGGCTGATCCTGACGATCCTCGCGATCGTCGTCGGCGTCCTGCTCCTTGGTTCGCTGTGCACCTGTCTGTGCACCTGCGGCACCTGCGTCGGCTTCAACGGCTGCATGCCGGTGTGCAGCAGGTTCGAGTGGCTT
>CAMVGD010000041.1 GCA_947166925.1 uncultured Clostridia bacterium
CTGCGGAAACCTCAACGACCTTGCCCTGCTCGACGATGATCATGCACTGACCGTCGGCGACCGCGATGACGGAGCCGTTGCTGATGATGTTGTCGCTGCCCTTCGTGTTGGAGGAGCGGCTGCCCACTCTTTTCTGTCCCTTGGTTACCAGAACGTCCTTCGGAAGCGCTTCACAATAGAAGAATTCCTTCCACTGATCGGCAAGAACGCCGCCCAATGCGCCGATACCGGCTTTGATAAGTCCCATAGTATTTCTCCTTTCAATTTGTCGATGCTATCGAAAAAGGTAAATCCCTTGATCGCCTGTTGATCCGATCTGCCGGAACGCGCCGACAGAACGGGTTCACGGCTGCGCCTGTTCGGACTGCCGTTCCCGCATCGCCGCGTAAGGATCGCGCACCTTCTTGGAGTACGGATTCTTGTTTTCGGGAACGGGGATGCGGTGCGCAAAGCTGTAGCGCGCGAACATGACGAGAAGCGTCCGCAGCAGGATGGTCAGAAACCACACGCCGAGCGCCGCCCAGAACCATACGATCGGAAGCCCGACGGCAAAATGCAGCGCGAGCAGGATCCACGCCGGGATCGTCCACAGCGCATACAGGACCGCGTACCACAGCAGACACAGAAACAATCCGCCGTGTCCCTTCTTTTCCAAGGCTGCCGCCTCCTTCGCAGATGATTCCTTATCTATTATAGCGGATTCGTATATAAAATGCAAATCCTATTTTGTTTTTCCGACCGTTCATGGTATAATACGCAAAAAAGGGGGGTGAAACCATGCTTGACACGCCGCTTTCGTCCTATCTGAACGGGATCATGGACCTTTCGAGCGCGCTTTCGGAGTGGATCGGGCGCTCAAACGCGGGCGTTTCCGCCTATACGAAGGACGGATGGGAGGACGCGTTTTGCCGCCACTATCACATCAAACAGTTCACGCCGGTCCCCGTCCCGGAGACCTTCTATCAGACGCTCGTGCAGTGGCTCGGCAGCACCTCGTTCGGATTGACCAAACACGTGATCGACTGCATCACGTACAAGCTCGGCGAACCGCTCGCCGTGTACCGCGCGGAAAACGAGGAAACGCTGATCGACCGGCTTAGTAGCTGCAACGGTCACATCGGCGCGTATTATTGCACCGAGGACGTCTTCTTCGTCGAATTCAAGACCCACGTGCTCGCGTTCATCATGGGCAATTGGGAATAAACAGGGGTAAAGTGCATGCAGATCACGGTATTTGACGAACAAAAGCAGGCGAACGTCTTCGATCTTCGGACATTGGACGCATACAGCGGGACGTTTTGCTCCGAGCATTACGCATTTCATTATAAACCCGGTTCGTTCGCGGCGCAGAATATCGGTTCCGTTGCCGAAGAACAGGAACGCTGCTTCCGCAAAATCACGGAGCTGCTCAGGATCCCGTTTCGTGATACGATACAGTATTTTTTGACCGAATCCCCGGAGGAAAACGGCAGAATCATCGAGGAGCTGTTCGGGGAATTCTCGCCTGGCAACGGCTTTGCAATCGGACCGCGCAGCGTCTTTGCGGTGTACAGCGAGCAGATCCGCTGCATCGGCGCGCACGAGGATACGCATCTGATTTCCTATGCCTATTGCGATCCGACCAGTGCGTTTCTCAGCGAAGGACTTGCCATGTTCATGGACGGAGAATGGTGGGGAAAGCCAAACACCGAATGGGTCAAAGCGTTTTTGCGGGACGGCAGCTATCGTTCCGTCTTTGCGCTTGCGGACGATGAGACGTTTTGGAACGCGCCGTGCGAGATTTCCTATCCGATCGCCGGCGCGTTTACGGCATTCTTGATCGAACGGCTCGGCGCAGAAGTGTTTTTGGAGCAGATCTACAAACCAAAGGCGCCGCTTGCGGAAAAGGCGGCGCATGTGTTCGGCGAACCGCCCGAGGCGATCGAAACGGCGTTTACGGATTGGATCGAAGCAAGCTGACCTCATCCGTCGCTTTCGGCGGAACGGGAAGGTGCGACCTTCCCCTGCGTTTTCGTACATACAGTAGGGGCGGATCGCATCCGCCCAGTCCGTTGGAATGTTTCTTAACGGGGTGCCGAGGACGTCGCTCCATGCAAATGATGTCGCACATGCCAACGGTTGCAGTACAGTTTATCATTTTCAAAACTTGTCATTCTGAGGAGCGATCGTACGCGCGGGAAGCGTGCGACCTGCCTTTGTAATGAAGCGGAGCGTAGTGGAAGCGACGAAGAATCTTTAAGATCCTTCGCTCACGCTCAGGATGACACATGCCAAGTAATAGCTGTTACACCGCAATAGAGGAGGCCGACCCCGGTCTCCCGCCGCAACAGGGGACGATATGCCTGCGGCGGGATATGTCCCTTCGGGACGCAGGACCTACGGATTCAGCAGCCGATTGAGCTCCTGCGCTTCGGCGCAGGACAAGGGCTTATCCGAGATCATGCGGAACAGGTACGGAAAGATCGCGTCGAACGGCGGTTCGCCGGAGAGCTCGACGTGCCGGTCCATCCAGTGCGCGATCGCCATCGAATCGCCCGGGTTCAGAAAGGTCTCGGGATGTACGTCGGCAAGGAGCTCCCGGAGTTTGCGAAGCTCCCGCTCCGTCTCCGATTCGGTCGAAAACCGCCCGGTCGGCTTTGGCGCGGGCTTTGCGCGCTTCCGGTACGGGCGCACGTCGCGTGGGTCCTCGCCGAAATCGCAGAGCAGCTCGCGATAGAGCTTATAGCATGCCATGGCGTCGCACAGCGCGTCGTGATGGTTTTCGAGGGGGATATCGAACGCTGCGCAGAGCGTATCGAGCCGGTAGCTTCCGTAGGTCTCGCGGGCAAAGCGCCTTCTTGCCATCTGCACGGTGCAGCAGTAGGTGATCTCCGGTACGGGTATGCCGTAGCGTTCGAGCGTCGCCGTGATCATGCCGAGGTCGAACGCGGCGTTGTGCGCGACGACGACGGAATCGGTGAAGTATGCCGCAATGCGGGGCCAGAGCGTCGGGAAATCCGGCGCGCCCTGTACGTCCGCGGGCGTGATGCCGTGGATCGCGATGTTCATCGGATCGAACGGGACCTCCGGGTCGACGAGGTAAGATTCGGTTTTGACGATATCGCCGTATTCCGCGACGACGATGCCGATCTGACAGATCGCGGGATCACGACCGTTCGGGGTCTCGACGTCGATTGCGGCGATGCGCGTTTCTTTCGTTTCCATGCGCACAGTATAGCAGAAAAAATCTGTTTTCGCAACGATTGTGAAATCGCGGAAAAAACGGCGGTTTCCGCTTGCGGACGCGGCGCGTTTGTGGTATATAATAATCTTAACGAAGAATAGGGGTATAATTGTTTCCAATGGAAAATACCGAAAGAAAAAAGAAAAAAGGACCGGGGATCAAACATCTCAAGCCATGCGTCAAGGGCTATGTGGCGCCGTCGGTGATGACGCCGGTGCTGATCGTGTTCGAGGTCGCGCTGGAGATTTTGATCCCGCTTCTCATGGCGGCGCTCGTCGACGGCGGGCTGTACCGCGTGGAGCAGTATCAGCTGCAGGGCGTGATTTCCCGTCTGCCATATGCGAACAATCTGCAGTTCGTGCTGTGGGTCGGCGGGTTGATGGTGCTTGCGTCGCTGCTGTCGCTTTTATGCGGCGCGCTTGCCGCGCGCACGTCGGCAGTCGCGTCGATGGGCTTTGCGAAGAACCTGCGCGAACGGATCTTCGGCAAGATCCTGCAGTTTTCCTTTAAGAACACCGACCGGTTCCAGACCTCGTCGCTGGTCATCCGCGCGACGACGGATGTCAACAATCTGCAGAACACCTACCAGATGTTCCTGCGGATGATGTTCCGCGCGCCGATCATGATGGTGCTCGCGGCGATCATGTCGTTCCGCATCAACGTCAAGCTGTCGTACATCTTCGTGATCGCGCTGCCGCTCGTTCTGACGCCGATGCTGCTTTTCATGTTCATCGGCCGCAAGCGGTTCAAGATGATGTTCAAAAAGATGGACACCATGAACAGCGCCGTACAGGAGAACCTGATCGGCATGCGCGTGGTCAAATCGTTCGTGCGCGGCTCGTATGAAAACGACAAGTTCCGCGACAGCGCCGACGATCTGATGCGGACGCAGATCTACGCGCAGAAGCTGTTTTCGTTTGCGAATCCGATCCAGCTCGGCGTGATGTGGGGCGCGACGATCCTGCTGTGGCTGTTCGGCGGGCGGATGAGCGTTTCGCCGGACGGGAACCTGCCCATCGGCGAGCTGACCGCGCTGATCGGCTACGCCACGCAGGTCATCGCTTCGCTGCAGATGGTTTCGATGTTCCCGCTCATGCTTTCGAGAATGCGCGCGTCGCTCGACCGCATCAACGAGGTGTTTGAGGAACAGATCGACATCGAATCGCCCGAAAGCGATCTCGTCGTAGAGACCGGCGAGATCGAGTTCGATCACGTCGATTTCTCGTACTCCGGCAATCCGGATGTTCTGAATCTCAAGGACATCAGTCTGCATATCCTGCCGGGGCAGACGGTCGGCGTCATCGGCGGCACGGGCGAGGGCAAATCGACGCTCGTGCAGATGATCCCGCGGCTTTACGACGTGCTTGCGGGTTCCGTGCGCGTATCGGGACACGACGTGCGCGAGTACAGCTTGAAGGCGCTGCGCGACGGCGTTTCGATGGTGCTGCAGAAGAATATGCTGTTTTCGGGCAGCATCCGGGAAAACATGCGCTGGGGCGATCCGGACGCAACGGACGAACAGATCCGCGAGGCGTGTAAAATCGCGTGCGCCGACGGCTTCGTTTCGGCGTTCCCAGACGGGTATAATACCGACCTCGGACAGGGCGGCTGCAACGTGTCCGGCGGGCAGAAGCAGCGCCTGTGCATTGCGAGAGCGCTTCTGAAAAAACCGAAGATCCTGATCCTCGATGACTCCACGAGCGCGGTCGACACCGCGACCGAGGCAAAGATCCGCGAAGGGCTTTCTAAGCTTACCGACATGACCAAGATCGTCATCGCACAGCGGATTACGTCCGTCATGGACGCGGATCAGATCATCGTCATGGAGCACGGCAGGATCTCCGACGTCGGCAGACACGCCGAGCTGCTCCTGCGCAGCGAGATCTACCGCGAGGTCTATGAATCGCAGGTCAGAGAGGAGGCGAACGCGTAATGCCGCCGAGAGGAAGCTCCTTCAACAGCAAGATGGGCGGAAAGCGCGCCGAAAAGCCGCTGAAAACGCTCCTTCGCCTGTTCCGCTATTTCAAAAACTGCACCGGGATCCTGATCGTTTCGATCATTTCGATCCTTGCGTATTCCGCCGCGTCCAACTACGCGGTGCTGATGACGAAGCAGCTCGTCAAGGTGCTCGAAGCCGGGATCGGCGCGGATATGGCAAAGTATGCCGCGCTGCTCATCGGCATGGCGATCCTGTACGCGATCGCCGTCGTCACCAACTTCCTGCTGAACCGGCTGATGCTCTCCTGCTCCGCGCGCGTCATGTGCGCGCTGCGCAAGGAGATGTTCGACAAGATGCAGTCGCTGCCGATCTCGTTCTTCGACGGACGCACGCACGGCGAGCTGATGAGCTATTACACCAACGATACCGAGGCGGTCAACGAGCTGCTGCACCATTCGATCACGCAAATGCTGATCTCGATCTCCTCGCTGGTCTTCGTGTTCGGGATGATGGCGTCCCTGTCCATCCCGGTCGTGTTCATCATGATCTGCATGGGCGTGACTGTGTTCTACGTCATGCGCGGCGTCACGAAAAAGAGCCGCCGCAACTTCAAAAAGCAGCAGTACGAGCTCGCGGCGGTCAACGGCTACATCGAGGAGATGATGGAAGGCCAGAAGGTCGTCAAGGTCTTTACCCACGAGGACAAGGCGAAGGCGGGCTTCAAGGTCCACAACGACGAGCTCTGCAAGGTCGCGACCGACGCGAACACCTACGCAAGCATCGTCGGTCCGCTGATGAACAACATCTCCCATATCTTCTATGCAATCACCTGCACCGTCGGCGTACTGCTCGCGGCGCCGGTCCCGGGCGAGGATTTCCTGCTTGAAAACACCTGGTTCGCCTCGCATCAGGCGTTCCTGGTGGAGGGCAGCGCGCTGATCGCGTCCCTGCAGTTCGTGCGGCAGGTCAGTAACCGCATTTCGCAGATCTCGCAGCAGTTCAACTCGATCCTCCTTGCGCTTGCGGGCGCGGAGCGTATCTTTGCTCTCATAGACATGCCCGCCGAGGTCGACGAGGGCACGGTCACGCTGGTCCGCGTCGAGGAAAAGAACGGAACGCTCAAAGAGACCGACCGCCGTACCGGGCACTGGGCGTGGAAGCGCGGGGAGGAACTGATCCCGCTGCGCGGCGAGGTGCGCTTTACCGACGTCGATTTCAGCTACGACGGCAAGAAGCAGGTGCTCACCGACGTCACGCTGTACGCGCATCCGGGGCAAAAGATCGCGTTTGTCGGCTCCACCGGCGCGGGCAAGACGACGATCACAAACCTGATCAACCGCTTCTATGACATCGCGGACGGCACGATCACCTACGACGGCATCCCGGTCCGCGAGATCAAAAAGAACGCGCTCCGAAGCTCCCTCGGCATGGTGCTGCAGGACACGCATCTGTTCTCCGGCACGGTCATGGAGAACATCCGCTACGGGCGGCTGGACGCGACCGACGAGGAATGCATCGAAGCGGCGAAGATCGCGAACGCGGACTTCTTCATCTCGCATCTGCCCGAGGGCTATCAGACGCAGCTTGTCGCGGACGGCGCGAACCTTTCGCAGGGACAGCGGCAGCTCATCGCGATCGCAAGAGCCGCGGTCTCCGATCCGCCGGTGCTGATCCTCGACGAGGCAACGAGCTCCATCGACACACGCACCGAGAAGCACATCGAAAAGGGCATGGACGCGCTGATGCACGGACGCACGGTGTTCGTCATCGCGCACCGGCTCAGTACGGTCCGCAACAGCGACTGCATCATGGTCCTCGAAAACGGCCGCATCATCGAGCGCGGCGACCACGACGCGCTGCTTGCTCAGCGCGGTAAGTACTACGAGCTCTGCACGGGTACGAGCGAACTGAGCTAAAGCTTCGATCTGTCGAAACGGATTTCGACAGACCGGTTTTTTCAGTACCGCCTAAAATGCTGCGCATTTCCGGGCGGCGGTCCACTTCGTTACAGCGGCAGATCGCGCGCTTCCCGCGCGAACCATCTGCAGGGTGTCAAATCCGCCGCACATGTCGCCGGATTTGACGGATTTGTGGTCTGCTCTTTTCGCGTGCGCAACGACACTTATAAAAAGCTCTGTCAATGAAACAGGACGGCAAAACCGTCCTGTTTTTACGTGAAAGTGAAATGCGAAAAGCCTTCTTCTCGCGGTGTGTTCGCGTCCCAAAAGCCTTCCCCCGGAGCGGGGAAGGTGGATCGCGAAGCGAGTCGGATGAGGGGGATACGCAGAAAAGCGGAACGCTTTTCGCGGATCAATGAATTGACCTTGCGGTCATGAATTGTTCCTTCGGAACATGAATCGGCTGCGCCGTGAATTGTCCTTCGGACATAAATTGCGCCGCAGGCGCATCAAAACCGTTCCCTGATCATTTCAAGCAGGGCGTCGCGGTCGACGCCGAGGGATTTTGCGTCGGATACGAGCGCGTCGACGGCGGCGGAGAGCCGCTCGTCCACCTTGGTCTGCCGGTGCGCCTCGTTGAGCTGCGCGACAAAGCATCCGCTGCCCGCGCGTGTGACGAGGTACCCGTCGCGCTCGAGCATCTCCCACGCGCCGCGCACCGTGATCATCGAAACGCCGAGCTCGCGGCTCACCGTGCGGATCGGCGGCAGCGGCGTGCCCGGGGCAAGCGCCCCCGAGAGCACGTCGCTTGCGATCTGCTCATAGAGCTGCCGGTAGATCGGCGTTTTGTCATTCGGGTTGATCGTGAGCCTCATTGCACGCTGACCTTTTCGTAGCGTTTGATCGAAACGCGGCAGGCAAGCAGCGTGCAGACGACGTAGATGAGAATCCCCGTGCCGAACAGGATCCCCTGCGCCGTCCACGCATCGGCGGTCTTCGGCATGCAGTCGATGTTCTCATGGATGAAGCGGAAGAGCGCAATGTCCGCGCCGCTTTCCATGACCGCGTTGGACGCGATCATCATGCCTTCGCAGAGCACAAGCCAGATCCAGACGCCGATCGCGCTTTTCAGGAACGCCGAGCCCGCCTTGTAGCCGGTCTTATAAAAGCTCGGCAGGAAGATCAGGTTGAAGATCGCAAACAGCACGAGCGCGAACGCGAGCAGCGAAAGCCCGTGGTCCGTGCCGCCGGCGTTGTGTTCCGGCATCGAAACGATCGCAAACGCGCACATCCCCGCCACGAGTAAAAGGTCGATCGCCTGAATGATCACGACAAAGAGCACACGCGCCCTGACCGCCTGGGCTTTACTGACCGGCAGCATTGCGGTGTACATCGCGTCGCCGTTTTCGCGCGCCTGCTGGAAGCAGAAGAAGATCGCGTTGCAGACGAAGAAGCACGAAACGAGGTACGGGTAGTTCGGGATCAGCAGCATCAGGATCAGTGCAAGATAGATGAACACCGCCGGGTGCAGACAAAGTTTGAACTCTTTATTCAGCAGCGCTTTCATGGCCGTCCTCCTTTTCCGTGTAGATCATAATGGATTCCATGTCCGCCGGAGCGACCTTGAGTCCCTCGGCGTGTTCCGCGTCCTCCGCGCGCATCAGCCCCGTAAAGCCGAACGCGTGCGCACGGTATCCGATCAAAAGCGGGCGGAACTGCCCGAGCTGTTCCGTCTCGCCCGAGACGAGCCGGTACGCGTCCTTGAAGCTGTCCGCGTCGGTCGAAACGACGATCCTGCCGCCTTTGATATAGGTGATGTAGTCCGCGCATTTTTCGAGGTCCGAGATGATGTGCGTCGAGAACAGGATGCTGTGTTCGCCGTCCTCGATGATATCACGGAAGATGTCGAGGAGCTCATCGCGCGAGACGGGATCGAGCCCGCTTGTCGGCTCGTCCAGGATCAGAAGCTTCGCCCGGTGCGAAAGCGCAAGCGCGAGCGCAAACTTGACCCGCATGCCCTGAGAAAGCTCGCTGATCTTCTTCTCCGGGTCGAGGGAAAAGCGGGAGAGAAGCGCCTGATACGTTTCTTCGTCCCAGTCCTCATAGAACTGCTTCGTGACCGCCGCGATCGCCTTCAGCTTCTTGCGCTTGTAATAGTTGAATTCGCCGAGCACCAGACCGATGCGTTTTTTGCAGGCGGTCTCGTTCGCCCAAAGGTCCTGTCCCTCGAACAGCACCTCGCCGCCGTCCGCGTGGACGAGGTTCAGCACCGATTTGATCGTCGTCGTCTTGCCGGCGCCGTTGCGTCCGATAAAGCCCATGATGCTGCCTTCCTCCACGTCGAAGCTGACGTCGTCCAAAAGGAAGCCCGGATATGCTTTGCGGAGATCTTTGATTTCGAGAATCTTCATACATCCTCCTTGTAAATTGTGCTTACTGTGCATACACAATTATAACGCTTTATCCGCAGTTGTCAAGAGGGAAGAATAAATCTTTCATAAAAATATTTTCAAACAGCCGATCATGTGATACAATTCAAAAAAACAAATCATGCAAAAGGAGAATATCAATGATGAAACGTTTGCTTCCGATCCTGCTTGCCCTGCTGTTTGTTCTGACGGCGGCCTGCAACGTATCTGTAAAGGAAACGAAACCGAACGATCCCGAGCCGGTCGTAGAGAGCGCGCCGGAGGAGCCCGCTGCGCCTGCAAAACCCGAAACGCCGCAGGGCGGCGCGTTCAACATGGACATGGCGTTTTCCGGCACGACGCTCGACGGCGAGCCGATCGATCAGACGATCTTTGAGAACTACGATCTGATCATCGTCAACTGCTGGGCGGAATGGTGCGGTCCGTGCGTCGGTGAACTGCCGGAGATCGAGCGCATCCATCAGGAATATCCGAACGTGCTGATCCTCGGCGTACTGATCGGAACGAATTCGGTCGAGACGGCAAAGGAGACGCTCTCCGAATGCGGCGTGACCTATCCGGCGCTCGAACCGGTCGGCGGACTCGTTTCGCTGTCCCAACGTTCGATGTACATTCCCGCGACGTACTTCTTTGACAGGAACGGAAACGAGGTCGGCGGAGAAGTGATCGGAAGCATGGATTACGATCAATGGAAAGCAACCGTCGACAACCTGCTCGGATGAAGCGGTCCGTTCGCATCTGCATCTTCACCGTGCTCGCACTTGCGGGCACGGCGTTTCTGCTGTACGGCGTCTTTTCGGGGCAGTTCGCATCCGTTTTGACAAAGGCGGCGCATATCTGTCTGGAGTGTATCGGCATTGGCTAAAGCAAAGCGTGTGAAAGGCGAGTGGAAACGCCTGACCGTGCAGGCGGCGGCGTTCCTTCTGATGAACCCGAAACTGCATCATTTCTTCCTCGGCACGATCGAACAGGGCAAAACAAAGTCCATCTGCGTGCCGGGGCTGAACTGCTATTCCTGTCCCGCGGCGATCGGCGCGTGTCCGATCGGCTCCCTACAGGCGTCGCTTTCCGCCGGCTACAAAAAGCCCGCGTTTCCGTTCTATGTGCTCGGGTTCCTGCTGCTGTTCGGGCTCACGCTCGGACGCTGGATCTGCGGCTGGCTCTGTCCGTTCGGGTGGGTGCAGGACCTCGTCTACCGCATTCCGTTCTTCAAAAAGATCCGCACGTTCCCGTATGAACGGTTTCTGCGGTGGCTCAAGTACGCCGTGCTCGGCGTGCTCGTGATCGGGCTGCCGCTTTTGTCGGCGTTTTCGGGCGTGCTCGTGCCGTGGTTCTGTAAGCTCGTCTGCCCGGCGGGGACGCTGTTCGGCGGGATCCCGCTGGTGCTTGCGAATCCGTCGCTTCGGGGACAGCTCGGCTTCCTGTTCTGGTGGAAGGTCGGCGTGCTTCTGGCGCTGCTTCTGCTGTCGCTTCTTATTTCGCGTCCGTTCTGCCGGTATCTTTGCCCGCTCGGCGCGATCTACGGCATGTTCAACCGCATCGCGCTCGTGCATCTGCGCTTTGAAGGCGACAAGTGCGTGGATTGCGGCAGGTGCGAAACGGTCTGCCCGATGGGCATCGACCCGAGAAAACAGTTCAATTCGGCGGAGTGCATCCGCTGCGGCAGGTGCGCGCGATCCTGCCCGGTCGACGCGCTGCATATGCGGTTCGGCTTGCGGATGAAAGACGATTCTCACAAAAAGTCCACAATATAACGCTTGCAAATTCTGCAAAACGTGATAGGATAGCAGGCGAGAAAAGACGGGAGTGACTCCCGGAAAGAAGGAAGATTTATGACAAAGATCGATATTTTCAGCGGGTTCTTAGGCGCAGGCAAGACGACGCTCATTAAAAAACTGATCGCGGACGGATTCAACGGCGAAAAGCTCGTGCTGATCGAGAACGAATTCGGCGAGATCGGCATTGACGGCGCGTTTTTGCAGGAAGCGGGCATCGAGATCACGGAGATGAACTCCGGCTGCATCTGCTGCTCGCTCGTCGGCGATTTTTCCAAGGCGCTCAAAAAGGTGCTGGACGAGTTTCATCCGGACCGCATCCTCATCGAGCCGTCCGGCGTCGGAAAGCTTTCCGACGTCAAGCGCGCGGTCAGCGGCGTCCTCACCGACGACGTCGTGATCAACAGCTGCATTGCGGTCGTCGACGCCAAGAAGGCGCGCGTCTACCGCAAGAACTTCGGCGAGTTCTACGTGAACCAGATCGAAGCGGCGGACTGCGTGATTCTGAGCCGTTCGCAGGATGTGAGCGAGGAGCGCCTGAAGGAAGTCCTCGACATGGTGCGCGAGCTGAACCCGGAGGCGACGGTCGTCGCCGCGCCGTGGGATTCGCTTGCCGGCGCGGATCTCGTCAAAGCGATCGAGAGCCGCGACACGCTGAAGGCGCATATGGAGGCGCTGAAGGCGGAGCAGCATCATCACCACGACGAGGACGAGTGCGACGATCCGGAATGCGAATGCCATCACCACCACCATCATGACGACGATGACGAGGATGAGGAGCATGAGCACCATCACCGCCATCACGACGACGATGACGAAGACGAGGAGCATGAGCACTGCCATCACCACCACCATCACGACGACGATGACGACGAGGAGCACGAGCATTGCCAGCACCACCACCATCACGACGACGATGACGAGTGCGACGATCCGGAATGCGAATGCCATCACCACCATCATGACGATGAGGACGAGGAGCACGAGCACCATCATCATCATCACCATCACCACGGACACGACGCGGACGAGGTGTTTTCTAGCTGGGGCGTCGAGACGATGCACCGTTTCACCGAGGACGAGATCCGTAATAAGATCGCAAAGCTCGACGATACGGCGACTTACGGCACGGTGCTCCGCGCAAAGGGCGTGGTCCCGGCGGCGGACGGCGAAAAGTGGATCCATTTCGACCACGTTCCCGGCGAGGTCGAGATCCGCAGAGGTCCTGCGGGCGTGATTGGGCGGCTGTGCGTGATCGGCTCGAAGATGAACGAAGACGCTTTGAAGGCGCTCTTTACGGAGTAAGCGGCCATGATGCTTCCGGTCTTCTTATTCACGGGCTTTCTCGACGCGGGCAAGACGACGTTTCTGCAGTCGATGCTCGAGGATCCCGGCTTCAACGAAGGACAGCGCACGCTGGTCATCCTGTGCGAGGAGGGCGAGGAGGAGCTTGTGCCTTCGCGCTTCTCGATCAACAACGTCACGATCCACACGGTCGACAGCCCTGCGGAGCTGACGCCCGCGAACCTCTCGCTGTGGCAGCGCAAGGCTGCGGCAACGCGCGTCATGATCGAGTACAACGGCATGTGGCAGATGAACGATCTGTTTGACCGCCTGCCGGACAACTGGGGCATCGCGCAGGAGACGATGATGGTCGATGCATCGACGATCGCGGCATTCAACGCAAACATGCGGCAGCTCGTCGTGGACAAGCTGACCACCGCGGAGCTCGTGATCTTCACGCGCGTCGAGCCGGAGCAGGACAGAATGGAACTGCACAAGCTCGTGCGCGGGATCTCCCGCGGGGCGCAGATCGTGTACGATCTCACCGACGGCACGAGCGTGGAGGACGACATCGAGGATCCGCTGCCGTTCGATCTGAACGCCGACGTGATCGAGATCGACGACAAGGACTATGCGCTCTTTTACCGCGATCTGGTCGACGAGCCCGCAAAGTACGAGGGCAAGACGGTTCGCTATAAGGGGCTTTGCGCGAACAACATGCGCCTGCCGAAGGACACGTTCCTTGCGGGTCGGCACATCATGACCTGCTGTGAGGCGGACATCGCCTACTGCCCGCTCGTGTGCAAGTGGGACATGGCAAAGTCCGTCAAGCACAAAAGCTGGGGGATCGTCGAGGGCACGATCAACGTGAAGTTCTCGAACATCTACGGCAAGAAGGGTCCGGTGCTCACCGTACATTCTTTCCAACCCGCGACCGAACCGGAACAGCCGGTTGCGACGTTCTATTGATGCAGTCTGTTGAAAACCGGGTTTTCAACAGACTGGTTTTCCGCCTTCGCCTATGATTCTTTGAATCATGCGAGCGGCGAAGACAGCAAGGAGTCAAATGCACCGCGCATGTCGCTGCATTGACGGATTGATGCGCCGTTCTTCCTCCGAAGCGATCGAGCGTGCGTTTACAACGCACTTATCCGGCGTGTTTTCCCAACATAACAAACAAAAAGCGCCTCCTTTGCGGGAAGCGCTTTTTTCATGTACGGGGTCAGTTTACGGGAAGCACGATCGCCCATTCGGGATGCTCGACTGCATCGCACTGATAGTGGATCGGCGTCTCCGGCGCAAGCCTGGCGGAATCGAAGGATCCTTCCGGACCGATCGGTACGGTCTTCACAAGCTTCTCGGATCCGTCCGGCATGACCCGATAGATCTCGGCTGCCGCGAACCGGGTGATGACCGGCGTCAGCGTGATCGTCTGCATACTGTTGATCTGATCGAACGGGATACAGTTCAAAAGATCGATGTGCAGCGTATAGCTGCCGTCGCCGTTGCGTTTTTCACTGCTTGCGCTGCCGATCGCGAGCGTGTCGTCGACCGCGATCCGGAACTCGAGATCCTCGGCAAAGGCTTTCTTCATCTCGTCGCTCCATGTGTCCGGCATGGTCACGCGGATCTGCAGATCGTGTACGCCGAACAGGTCCACGGTCCCGGGATAGGTCACGCGCAGGGTCACGCCGTCAAGGTCCGCCGTGTAGTTTGTGACATGGAACGCCTGATCCTCGTTCCACCCGGTTCCGCTGAATACCGCTTCGCCCGAAAGCGGCGTCGGCTCCGACGGCGTCCCGATGCTGCGGTGGGCAAGATCCTTGTACGATTTCATATCGACCTTGACCGTTCCGAGATCGACGTCAAGCTTGGTTTCCAGCTCCTCGCCGTGGTCGATCGAAGCGCAGTAGCGGGCGTGCAGAGTAAGATAACCGTCCTCGTCGATATAGTCGGCAAGCGTTTTGCCGTCATCGTTCGGGAAAAAGAGGACATTGCTGACGTTTGGTTCGCAGACTTCGGGAGCGTATACGACAGCGATGCCGCGGGCGCCGTTCGTTTTGAAATGCTCCCATGCACGCTCTTTCAGCGCTGCGGCGGCTTCTTCGTCCCAATACTCCGGATAACCGAATTCATCGTGGAAGGCGTCAGAGAATGCGACGTCGACCGGGCGCTTAGCAAGATACATCCAACCGCCGTTCATTCGTCTGCCGTCGTCCAGCGTCAGAATGAGACGACTGTCGGGGCAGTTCCATTGCTCCATCGCGCCGGACAGATAAGGGGATATGTCGGCATTGTCCGTGCGGAAGTGGCGGACCATTTCGGGATCGACCTTTTCGGCAAGAAGGGTCCACAGCGGCGTACCTGCCGGAATATCGGGACAATAGCTCCCTTCATAAACGGCGTAGCCGGAAAGCCCGTCGAAGTCGACAGAAATATGGATATCATTTCCGTCGTAGATCGTTTCGCCGAGCGTCGCAGAGAAGTTTTCGCCGATCTCGCGCCAGTACGGTTCGTCGGCGACGTAGTTCACCTTGATCTCGGTATGGTTCAGCTCCGGACCGGTGATCATGGCGTCGAGCGCGGGGATCGGATCGCGATCTTCGGGATCGGCAGCGAGATAGTTTCCCGCACTTGCCGGTTGGAACCACGAAAGGATCTCGGCGCGTGCCGACGGGATCGCAAAGACGACGCCGAAGGCGAGCACCAGGCAAGCCGCGATCGGCAGCAGGATCTTCGTCCACGCGACCGGCTTCTTTTGCTTCGCAGGCGCTTCGGAAAGCACCGCGCGGCGAATGGATTCCTTTTGCATCAGCTCGTTTTCCGCAAAGGACAGGAGCTGTTCGGATGTGTTTTTCATAAGGTATTCTCCTCTCCGAAAGATGTCTTGAGTTTTTTACGCACGCGGGCTAGTCTGTTTTTCACAACGACCGCTGACGTGCCTGTTTCCTTTGCGATGTCGCCGAGCTTCATGCCGTATCCGTAATACAGGATGAACATGCGCTGTGTCAGCTCCGGCTCGCTTTTCAGGCGTTCCAGAATGTCGCCGATCGCCGCATGATCGAGGCTCAGGTCCTCGACGGACACGTCGTCCGGTTCATCGGAAAGCACTTCGAGCGAAACCGTCTTTCGCTTTGCGCCGGATCGGTAGTAGCTTGCGATCTCGTGCTTTAAGACCGTTATAAGATACGCCTTCGGATCGCGGATCGCGCTGCTGCCCTTCTTCAAAAGCGTGCGGTAGAACTGCGCATAGGTGTTCTGCAAAAGATCGTGCGCGTCCTCGATCGGCACCTTCAGAAGACAGCGGCGCATCAGCTCGCGAAACGTCGCGTCGTATACGGTGTTGAAGGTTTCGGTTACATCATTCATAAGGTTTCTCCTTGGTTTTTCACGGCCGTTCATCTATATAGACGTTGAAAACGCGCAAACGGTATCGCCCGGAGAGAAAAATATCGGATCGCAGGGAAAAACCGTCTCCCTGTACGGCGGTGTCATCCGGAGGAGCACGGCGACGAAGGATCTTTCGGTTGCGTTTCGCTACAGAGGAAGATCGCGTATACCGTGCGCAGGATGATACGCCCTGTAAATGAAAAACGGACAGCCGATGCTGTCCGCTTTTGTGTCGGGTTTCGTTCTTATCTGCCGCGGCGCTGTGCAAAGCACTCCGAGCAATAGATCGGTTTGTCGTTTCTCGGCTGGAACGGCACCTTGGTGGGCTTGCCGCAGGAGGCACAGACGGCGTCGAACATTTCGCGCTGCTGCTGTCCGCGCGCTGCGTTCTTGCGTGCTCTCCGGCATTCCGGGCAGCGAACGGGGTCGTTTTTGAAATCGTTCTTGGCGTAAAATTCCTGCTCGCCCGCGCTGAAAATGAATTCCTTGCCGCAGTCTCTGCAAACCAGTGTTCTGTCTTCGTACATGATGATTTCTGTTTCCCTTCGAAAAATGGTTGATTTTGATCTCCGTTTTCGGCTGACCTGGTCTTTGCCCCCACACTCGCCGGCAGGAGGGTTCGCTCATAAGCCTTGCTCCCCACTACTGCCCCTCTCGGCGGAATACCGCCGGCCGGACTTACTTCTAAGCCGCACCATGCTCACGGGCGCTTTGGCCCGCTTATGTGGATCGTTTCGCCTGCGACTGGCATCGACTTGCAACCACAGACCCGAATCCGAACATCCATTCAAGTATAAACTATTCCGCCGCAAATAGCAAAGGTTTTTTTCGATGATTCGGAAACTTTTTTCAACAAAAAAAGGGTGCGAAGCCCTTTCTGAGATCCGATGGCGATTATTCGGAGACCTTCCCTTGCGTATGCGCGTCGGAACCCACCGGCACGTTGTCGTATTGGGCGCGCGGTCCTCCCACATACTTCGGACGCGAGAACGCCATGACGAGGTTCGCTTCGCCGATGTGTCTTAACGGACTGTGCACCGGCACCGCCACGCAGTGCAGATGCATGCCTATGAGCGTGTCGCCGACGTCGATGCCGAGGGTCGCCTGCCCGTTCAGGCTTTCGACCATGACCGCGTCCTCAATGCGCGCGTACGCTTCGGTCACGCAGGCGCCGCCCGCGTGCAGCCACGGCTTCACCCAGACCTGCTGGAGCCCATACTTTTTCATCGTCGCGCGCGAACAGCACAGCGAGCGGTTGATGTGCTCACAGCCCTGCACCGCAAGGTCGAGCCCCGCTTCTTCAATGAGCGGCAGCAGCGCGTCGAGCACTGCCTTCGCCGCTTCCTCACTTGAGCCCGAGCCGATCCTCAAGCCCACGATCTCGCTCGTTGAGCAGCCGAGCACGAGGAGCGCGCCCTGTTCCGGCTTTGCCGCGTTCATCAGAATGCCGAACGCCTCTTTGACCTGTTCTTTGATTTCGTTTTCGTTCATGTCTGTTACCTCGAAGTTGATGATTCCGGTTTCATGCGCGAAGCGCAATTCATGATGCCTGCATCAATTCATGCGGCAAGCCCGCAATTCATGTGCCAAGCACAATTCATCCATATGAATTTCGCCTGGCGGCGAATGAATTGACCTGACGGTCGTGAATTGGCTTTGCTGTGAATTGACGCCTTGCGGCGTCATATGCTTTCGGCACAATGAGTATATCCGTTCCGCCCCGCAAAGTCAAGGGACGAACCCTTTGCAAAAGCGCCTCCGGTATGATATACTTTCCGCATGAAATACGTCGATCTTCTTATGAACTGGTATCCCGGTCACCACCGCGATCTTCCGTGGCGGAACACGCGCGATCCGTATGCGATCTGGGTAAGCGAGATCATGCTGCAGCAGACGCGCGTCGCGGCGGTCATCCCGTACTACGAGCGCTTTCTTTATGAGCTTCCGGACGTTTCGGCGCTTGCCGCCGTCTCCGACGACCGGCTTCTGCGTCTCTGGCAGGGGCTCGGGTACTATTCACGCGCCAAAAATCTCAGAAAAGCGGCGGAGATCGTCTGCGAACGGTTTTCGGGACGCATGCCGGACCGCTATGAAACGCTGCTGACGCTTCCCGGCATCGGCAGCTATACCGCGGGCGCGATCGCCTCGATCGCATACGGCGAACGCGTGCCCGCCGTCGACGGCAACGTGCTGCGCGTGTACGCAAGGCTCATGAACGATCCGTCCGACGTCGCCGATCCCAAGGTGAAAACGCGCGTGTTCGACGCGCTTTCCGCCGTGATGCCGTTTGATCCCGGCATGTTCAATCAGGCGCTGATGGAGCTCGGCGCGACCGTCTGCGTGCCGAACGGGCAGCCGCTGTGCGGCGATTGTCCGCTGAAAGGCGTCTGCAAAGCGCGGGAAGCGGGCACGGCGGGACTGCTGCCGAACAAAGCGCCGAAAAAGCCGCGCACGGTCGAGGACCGGACGGTCTTTGCGCTGTACAGCGACGGCGCGCCCCTGCTTCTGAAACGCCCGGACAAGGGACTTCTGGCGGGGCTTTACGAGCTTCCGAACGTGTCCGGCACGCTTTCGACCGGACAGGCGGCGGAATGGATGACGGCGCACGGGCTGCACCCCGTGGGTGATCTGTCCGTCTATTCGGCAAAGCACGTTTTCACGCACATCGAGTGGCATATGCGCGTTTACGCCGCGGACGCCGCGGGGGAGGGCGTGAAGGACTTCGTCCGCGCCGACGGCAGCCAGTCGATCCCGACCGCGTTTGCGGTGTGTCTGAAAGACCGATCGAATGTTAATAATAGGTGAAACATGCGGAAAAACCGACGCTGCGCGCGCCGGATATGCTATACTGAACATGAAACACAGAGAATGAGAGGAGACCCCTATGAAAAAATGGCTTGCACTGCTTGCTGCGCTGCTGATGCTGTTCGCACTCGGATGCGGCAAAGAGCCCGATCCGGCAAAGGAGCTTCCCGCGGAAGCGGCGACCGCCGTACCGTCAGCCGCGCCGACATCCGCACCGACGGAGAAACCGACGCCGGAAAAATATAACCGAAAATAATTTTACTTAAGTGTTGAATCTTGTGTTTTAGCCGAAGCTTTTTGTTCAGCACTTGAGCTTTTACTTGAACTTGACCCTGAGCTTGATGATCCTGATGAGTTAATATTTGTTGAACTACTTTCTGATTGGTAAGCATCAAATGGATTTGATTTTCCTGGATTATAGCTCTTTGCTTGTCTATATAATGTCAAGTCACCTTCTGTAATTTCATATAAAACATTTTGTTTTGGATATTCCGCAACTTCTTGATTTATTTCTTCTTTTATGTTTTCAGCACTTGAGTACTTTTGTACTGTGCTTGGTACTATCTTATTAAAAGGAACATAATTATAAAATATAATACCTAATATAAGAAATATTATTAAGCATAATACTAATAAAATTAATATCTCTTTTAAAAGCGATTTCATAATTACCTCCTATCTACACTTTATTGTTTATTTGTATTTGTGTTTGTATTACTATTTGTATTAGTGTTTGTATTACTATTTGTATTAGTGTTTGTATTACTATTTGTATTAGTGTTTGTATTTGTGTTACTATTTGTATTTGTATTATTTTCATTTGTTGTATTATTTTTGTTTTCTTCTGTTGTATTTGTTTTCTTTTCATCAGTTGTTTTTGTATTGTTTTCTGTATTGTCTGTTTCTTCTGTTCTTTCTACTTTTGATGTAATAGTTTCAGGTTTTATTGCTACATCTGCGACAGTAAATGTTGCAGTTAAAGCATTTCCACTTCCTGTTAGTTTAAATCCATCAATAGTAAAATTCAAATCAGAATCATTTTCCAAAGCATATACAAAATCTCTAATGTCCATATAATCGCCATTAACTACAAATGATAATGTATTTAAATTTGTTGCTCCTGTTGGTTTAACCTCCATTTTTAGAGTTACCCCATTTCCAGTAGCATGATTTCCGATTTTACTCCATAAAAACTCTGCTGCGTATGATTCATTTTGGTTTGCGTTTTTAATTTCATCACTAGTACTTGTACTTGCAACTTCTAGATACTTAGACTTTGCTGTTAATAATAATTTTGTCTTACTAGAAACTTCTTCTAAAGTCTTTTTATAAGTTTCATTATTTAATTTGTTTAATTCATCAATTTTAGTCGTCAACTCATTACTTTTTTGTACTATTTGTCCAATACTAAGTATTTGGAAATTGCCTATTTTTATTCCCTTAACCATAGTTAATATTGCTATAACAACTACTAGAAATGTAATTATTGTTAATAAGATATTTTTCATGGCAATTCTCCTTCTATTACAATTTCTACTGCACTTCCATTTTTTATAGCTTCAGAAGAAACAACAGTACTTGGTTTTAATATTCCTTCTGTTCTGATTCTTGCTTTAAAATATGCTAGTTGTTCATATTTACTAGATTGTGCATATATAATAATCTTCTTTTCTGAAGGATTTTGAATTGATGTTAATTGAACCTCTTTTGGAATAATTCTGGCAACTTCACTTAAAAATACTGGTATCATATTTTTATAAGAATTTCTTGTTGAAATTTGATTTGTCGCTTCTTGTAGTTTCTTTGTTAGAGAATTATATTCCGCTGTTTTGTTTTGAATAAGAGTTAAGTCTTTTTTAGCCGCATCAATTTGTTTATTTGTATCTGTTCTTACATATTCAATATTCTTATCTTTTACATTTATTTCATTGTTTGTAAATATAGAAACTCCCGTGTAACCTATAATAGCTACAAAAGCAACTATTAAAGCATCTTTTAACCATCTTGACATTGGAAAATCAGGGATTTTAATGTTAGGAATTTTTGCAAAAATGCCTTTTCTTTCCTTCTTTTCTTTGCTTCCTAAACTATCAAATATATTAGTCTTATTTTTACTAAAGTTTATATTTTGTATACCATATCCTAAGCCTTGTAAAGCAATTGCAATGGCTGAGTTTACTTCTATATAGTCTTTTATATTTATTTTAGGAGTATTTTCTATAAAGAATGGTTTTAATATTTCACATTTAACATTATCTAGTAATTCCTCAAAATAAAGATCAACATTATTTATAATTGCTCCTGTACCAGTAATATAAACTTTGCTAATTTTTACTAAAGAATCTTTTATTATTTCATTTAACTGTGTAGAAATATCATATAGTGTTGGTACAATGTGATTTAAATATTCATTATCTTGAGATTGTAAATCTCTACCTTCCATTGTATAAATTGTTGTATTTTTACAGCCTTCGTACGCTTTTCTATATGAGTTTTCTCTTTGATTTATAGAGTTTAGTATTTCTTCAGCACCAACATTTATATCTTTTATATCATATACTTTTTCTCCAGTAATTATTGTAACTTTTGTTTTTTCTTCGATATTAACAATAGCAACATTTGATTTGCTATCTAATGGTGCAATATTAGCTATATTTAACGGTAACGGACTTGCTGTTGTTACCTTTATATTTTCTCCAAATTTTTCCATTAAGTTATGCAGTTTTATTTTATCAATAGAAACATTTATTACTTTGATTTTATCTTTATCATCTAAATCATTAACTAATGCATATCTTGTTTCTAATGCATTTGGGTTTATTTCATGGTCATAGCAATAAGAATCAAATTCAGTCTTTATAGCTTTTTTCAAGTCTTTATTGTTTAATAAATTTGACATATAAAAATAGTCATAAACTTCATCAACCAAATTAATGCTTATAGGTATATTGTAGCTGTATGTTTCGTCGATTATTTTTTGTAGTGTTTCTTTAATATTTGAATATACTTCTACACCATAAGCATCTATTTTTATATTATCTTTATCTCTAGAGACTTTGGAATATTTAATTATATTTTTATCTACATATATTCCTAGACAAGTTGCCATTACTTTTCCCTTTCATTAGTTTTTATATTATTTTTTGTCGAATTTTTTTATATATACATTACTATATAATAATTTTATATTTAATTTTAAAAAAGTCAACACTTATAAAGTAATAGTAATTCAAATGTAATATTGTAATAATTTTGAAACAAATTTTGATAAAAAACAATAAAAATTATTAATATTTTTAAAACATTCTAAATATACTGATTGCAATTATAAGAATTCCAATA
>CAMVGD010000042.1 GCA_947166925.1 uncultured Clostridia bacterium
ATTGTTCTGAGGCGGGGCGCCGGGGACACCGTCCCCTGCGGATGCGTTCGGCGGACGGGCTATGCCCGTCCCTACGGGATATTTGCGCGCCGCAGATATATCGCACCCCGGAGGGGCATGAATTGTTCTGAGGCGGGGCGCCGGGGACACCGTCCCCTGCGGATGCGTTCGGCGGATGGGCTATGCCCGTCCCCAGGGGATCGTTTTGTTCAGTATACCAATGTTCGCGCCGATTTGCAAGGCAAGGCGTGTTTACAGTGCATTATATGTAAAATATCGCTTGTTCGTCCTTTGTTTTTGATAATATTTCATCAATTCTACCCGCAGTAGAGCGCATTTTTGCGGTTCTATCCGTTCGATCCCGTTTCGTAGGGCGCATGATCGGGACCGGTAGATTGACCGTGCGGGCAAGGCGCGTATATAATGGGGCTGCGGCGGGAAAAATCACGCCGTACATGTTTTTTACGGAGGTAATACACATGCAGTTTATCGCAGTCACGGATACGTCCGGCAATCTTCCGACCCGCACGGCGAAGGAGCACGACATCCGGATGATCCCCTTTGCGTACTATATCGACGGGGAGCGCTTCACCTGTCTCGACACGGATTCGTTCGACGGCGACGCGTTCTATGCAATGCTGAAGACCACGGAGGTCAAAACGAGCCAGATCAATCCGCAGGAGTACGCGGACTTCTTCGAGCCGTATCTGAAGGACGGCAAGGACGTCGTGTACGTCGCGATGTCCTCCGGCATTTCCGGCTCATGCCAGTCGGCGTCGATCGGCGCGGGAATGCTTCTGGAACGCTATCCGGACCGCTTGATCGAGGTCGTCGACACGCGCGGCGCGTCCCTTGGCGAAGGGCTCGTGGCGATCGCTGCGGCGAAGCTGCGTGACGAAGGGCTGTCTGCCGTCGAAGCGGCAAAGCGGCTCAACGCGCTTTCGGAACGGATGTTCAACGTGTTCACGGTCAACGATCTGATGTTTTTGCGCCGCGGCGGACGGCTAAGCAACCTTTCCGCGATCGTCGGCACCGTGCTCGGGATCAAGCCGATCCTGAAGGGCGGTGAGGACGGCAGGATCTCAGCGTTCGATACCGTGCGGAGCCGCAAGCGTTCGATCAAGGCGCTCGCGTCGCAGTACGAGCAGTACGTCGTCGACGCCGAGCACCAGACGATCGGCATTGCGCATGCGGCGTGCCGCGAGGATGCGGAACAGCTCATCGAGCTCATCAACGCGGGCGCGCACCCGCCGAAGGACATCCTGCTCGTCGATTACGAGCCGGTCACGGGCTCGCACGTCGGTCCCGGCGCGTTGGCGCTGTTTTTCGAGAGCTGCGAGGGCGTTCGCGCCGTCAAGGGGCTCGACGTCATTCCCGATCAGGTCAAAGCGTTCTTTGAAGCCGCGCGCGAGAAGATCACGCTGCCGAAGCAGCGCGTGCAGGGTCCGGCGCACGTCTGACGCAAACAGACAGCGCCCCTTCCGGCGATCCGGAGGGGGCGCTTATGATTTGTATGCGGTCAATTTGCGACCTCGGAATGAACGACGGGACTGGTGAGGTCCAGCGCAAGGAAGGTATAGCCGTTTTCCTCGCCCCAGGTGAGGATCGCGTCCACGGCCTTGACGCTCTGCAGGTGGATGTCGTGCTGCAGAACGATCGCGAAGTCGGAATGCTTTTTCAGCCCGCCGACGACGCGGTTCCTGATATCCGTGCTCGTGTACGGCTTTCCGCTGGCGTCGCCCGAGGCGACGTTCCAGTCGAAATACCGGTAGCCCATATCCTCCATGATCTTCGTGAGGCGCGTCATGATGCCCTTGTTGACGCGGCTCGCGGTGTTTGCGCTGCCGCCCGGGAACCGGAAGATGCGCGTATAGGATCCGGTCTGCTCCTTGATGACCTCCTGCGTTTTCCAGAAATCGTCGAAGAACGCCTGTTCGTTCTTGTATATCTGCTTGTACTCGTGCGTATACGTATGGACGCCGATGGCGTGTCCCTCCTCGTATGCGCGCTTGATCATGTCTTTTCTGCCCTTGTTGCCGATGATAAAAAACGTCGCCTTGGCGTTGTGCTTTTTCAGCACGTCCAGAAGCAGCGCCGTATTGCCGCACGGACCGTCGTCGAACGTCAAATAGACCGTCTTTTCCGGCGGCATGACGATCTCCGGCATCTCGACAGGAACGATCTCCACATGCCGTACGACCGTCGTGCTTCTGCCCTCGTCGTCCGCGACCGAATAGGTGATATCATACGTCCCGACCACGTACGGGACGACCTCGCCCGAAATCTCGATGCGGGCGGTCAGGTTGTTCCCCAGATAATCCTCCGCGAAATAGCCGGGATCGGAGAAGGAAAAGTCAGCCGGTACCCGGATCGAATTCCCTTCGATCAGCGTGATGACCGGATCGGTGATCGGGACCTCCGTGGGCTCCGGCGTCGGCTCCGGCGTCGGCGGCACGGTCGGCAGCGGTTCCGGCGTCACGACAGGCGTAGAAACGACGATCGCCTCCACCGTATCGTCCCCGAACGCGGCTTCCGTCGGATCCGGCTGCGCGCCGATCGGATCCGGCTGCTGCATCCTGCACGCGGAAACGGTCAGCAGAATCAAAAGCGCGCAGATCCAGACTGCGCATATGCTTCGCTTCATACCGTTTCGCCTCCGTTCTTTTCCATGACCTTATTATTATGACACAAAACACGAAAATCTGCAATCGAAATCTGTCGAACGCCGCCGTAAAAAAAGAAGGACCGCAGATCGCGGTCCGGAAAAAACAGCCTTATTTCCGCTCGTTGATGTACCGGCAGGCGGCAAGCGCGGCGACCGCGCCGTCCGCAACGGCGGTGGTGAGCTGCCGGACAAACTTCGAGCGGCAGTCGCCCGCGACATAGACGCCCGGCGTTTCGGTGAGACACTGCTCGTCGGTATCGAAATAGCCGTAGGAATTGAGCTTTGCAAGGTTTTTGAACGGCTCGTTTTCCGGGATCAGCCCGATCGCGACGAACAGCCCGTCGCAGGCGATCTCGCGCTTCTGCCCGGTCGTGCGGTTTTCAACCTCGACGCCCGCAAGCGCTTCACCGTTTTTCAGAAGCCGGTTGATCTTGAGATTCGTCAGCACGCGAACGTTTTTGCGCGATTCGAGCACCTGCTGCAGCCGCACTTCGCCGGTGAGCGCGGGCAGATCCTGCAGGATGATGACCTCCTTGCACTTCTCCGCGAGCAGGATCGCCTCCTGCAGCGCGGAGTTGCCGCCGCCCGCGACGCAGACGGTTTTATCCGTATAGAAATCGCCGTCGCAGACCGCACAGAATGAGATGCCCTCGCCGACGAGCTCGTTTTCGCCTTCAAGCCCCAGCATGCGGTGCTTGACGCCGGTCGCGATGACCACGGTCAGCGCTTCGAAGCGGCTGCCCTCCTCGGTTTCGACGATTTTGAGGTTTCCTTCGGTTTTCACGGAGATTGCGCGTTCCAGCTCGATATCCGCGCCCTGATGCAGGATCTGCTCGAGGAAGCGGTCGGCAAACTCGTTGCCGCTCATCTGGATCGTGCCGGGATAGTTTTCGACCTTCGGCGAATGCGTGATCTGTCCGCCGAAGCCGTGCTTTTCGAGCACCAGCACCGTTTTGCCGTTCCGGAGCGCGTACAGCGCCGCCGTCATCCCGGCGGGTCCGCCGCCGATCACGATCATATCGTACATGGTAATACCTCCTGAAAATACATGTCCGTAAGGACAATTCATGCGCAAAGCGCAATTCACGTCCCGAAGGGACAATTCATGACCGCAAGGTCAATTCATGGCGCAGCCAATTCATGCGCGAAGCGCAATTCATTGATCCGCGAAAAGCGTCCAGCTTTTCTGCGTGTACTCCTCATCCGGTCCCTGCGGGACCACCTTCCCCACATCAGGGGGAAGGCCTTTGGCTGCGCGCGATCTGCCGCCGTAACGAAGCGGAAGCAAAGGATACTGTGCAGCAGGGAAAGATCCTTCGCCGGCTGCGCCTCAGGATGATACGCCGCAGATAATCAGAACGATTCTCCGCAGGATGCTGCGGAGAATCGGATCGTGCGATGTGGAGTCGCTTATTTGTGCATGAGCCAGCCCTTGATGTCAGAAACGCCGCGGTAGCGTTCGACGCCGTCTTCCTTGATGAGCACGAGCGTCGGCGCCTGCTTGACGCCATACTTCTCGACGAGCTCCTTTTCCTCGTTCGCGTTCAGCGGCGTGAACGGGACGCCCGCCTTTTCGAGCAGCATCGTCGCGACCTTGCAGTTCGGGCAGGTCGGCGTCTTGAACAGCAGGACCTTCGGATCGGCAGCGATCTGCGGTGCGACCGGCGCGCAGCAGGGCGATTCCTGAACGGCTTCCATTGCCGCCTCGGCAACCGTGTCGTCGGGCGCCGGGTTCGGTCCCTGGTGCGTGAGGTGCGATCTGCCGATGTTGTAGACCTTGCGGTCCTTGAACTCCTGTGCCTTGCCGTCGTTCCAGTTCTGGACCGGACGGTAGTAGCCGGTGATGCGGGAGTAGACCTCGGTCTTTTCGCCGCAGATCGGGCAGGTGAAGTGCTCGCCCGTGATGTAGCCGTGGTCCTTGCAGACCGAGTACGTCGGCGATATCGTGTAGTACGGAAGCTTGTAGTTCTCCGCGATCTTTCTTACGAGGTTCGCCGCCGCCTTCCAGTCGGGCAGCTTCTCGCCGAGGAACGCGTGGAACACGGTGCCGGAGGTGTAGAGCGTCTGCAGATCGTCCTGGATGTCCAGCGCCGAGAAGATGTCCTCGGTGTAGCCAACCGGCAGATGCGACGAGTTGGTGTAGTACGGCGTGCCGTTCATGTTCGCGGTGATGATGTCCGGATACTTTTCCTTGTCATGCTTCGCAAAGCGGTACGTCGTGGATTCCGCGGGCGTCGCCTCGAGGTTGTAGAGGTCGCCGTACTGCTCCTGATAGTCGGAGAGGCGCTCGCGCATGTGGTTTAAGACATCGCGGGTGAACTTCTGCGTTTCGGGATGCGTGAGATCCTTTCTGAGCCACTTTGCGTTCAGACCGACTTCGTTCATTCCGATAAGACCGATGGTACTGAAGTGGTTATTGAACGTGCCGAGATAGCGCTTGGTGTACGGATAGAGACCCGCGTCGAGAAGCTTTGTGATGACGGTACGCTTGGTCTTCAACGACCGCGCCGCGATGTCCATCATCCGGTCGAGCTCGGCATAGAACTCCGCTTCGTCCTTCGCAAGGTACGCGATGCGCGGCATGTTGATCGTCACGACGCCGACGGAACCCGTCGATTCGCCCGAGCCGAAGAAACCGCCGGACTTTTTGCGAAGCTCGCGAAGGTCGAGGCGCAGACGGCAGCACATCGAACGCACGTCGCTCGGCTCCATGTCCGAATTGATGTAGTTCGAGAAATACGGCGTGCCGTACTTTGCGGTCATCTCAAAGAGCAGCTTGTTGTTCTCGGTCTCGCTCCAGTCGAAGTCGCGCGTGATCGAGTACGTCGGGATCGGATACTGGAAGCCGCGGCCGTTGGCGTCGCCCTCGATCATGACCTCGATGAACGCCTTGTTGACCATGTCCATTTCCTTCTTGCAGTCGCCGTAGGTGAAATCCATCTCCTTGCCGCCGACGATCGCGGGCAGGTTTTCAAGGTCCTTCGGAACCGTCCAGTCAAGGGTGATATTGGAGAACGGCGCCTGCGTGCCCCAGCGGGACGGCGTGTTGACGCCGTAGATGAACGACTGGACGCACTGCTTGACTTCCTTCTGGGAGAGGTTGTCGACCTTGACGAACGGCGCAAGGTACGTGTCGAACGACGAGAACGCCTGCGCGCCCGCCCACTCGTTCTGCATGATGCCCAGGAAGTTGACCATCTGGTTGCAGAGCGTGGAAAGATGGCTTGCCGGGGAGGACGTGATCTTGCCGGGAACGCCGCCGAGCCCCTCCTGGATGAGCTGCTTCAAGCTCCAGCCCGCGCAGTAGCCGGTGAGCATGGAAAGATCGTGCAGATGGATCGCCGCAGAACGGTGCGCCTCCGCGATCTCGCTGTCATAGATCTCGGAAAGCCAGTAGTTTGCCGTGATCGCACCGGAATTCGAGAGGATCAGACCGCCGACCGAATACGTGACCGTCGAATTCTCCTTGACGCGCCAGTCGCTGATCTTCAGATAGTTGTCGACCAGATCCTTGTAATTCAGAACCGTGGAATTGATGTTGCGGATCTTCTCACGCTGCTTGCGGTACAGGATATACGCCTTTGCAACGTCCGCATAGCCGGACTCCGACAGCACCTTTTCGACGCTGTCCTGGATCTCCTCGACCGAGATCTTGCCGTCCTTGACCTTGCCCTCGAAATCGCTCGTGACATGCAGCGCAAGAAGCTCGATCACGCTCGGGTGATACTGTTTCCCCGTCGCTTCAAACGCCTTTGTGATCGCCGACGTGATCTTGCCGATCGAGAATTCGGCAAGCTTTCCGTCTCTTTTAATGACCTCGTACATAAAAAATCCCCCTGTAGGTAAAGTTTTCAAATTTATGGGCGCAGCAGGTACCGTTCCTGCCGCTCCGAGCGTTGTAACTTTACCATATCCAGGGGGGTCGTGTCAATATGTAGTACCCTTTGTTAACAAAACATACAATATCTTGTATTTATGCGTTGCATATGCAGAATGCCGTATACGACGGAGCGAACTTGGAAAAACCCTGATTACAAGCCTCTTAACGCGGTGTTCGGTACGGTTTTTCGGACAGCAGCGGCATACAGCTCCATGCATTCCCGATTGGGCGCGTGGAAGTTCTCATAGACCACCGTATCACGGTCGGTGAACGCCTGGAGGTAGTACGCCTTCGCGCCCGCGATCCACTCGGAAATCGCGGTAAAATCGGACAAATCGTGCAGCTCGTCGACGACGGTCGTGCGGAATTCGTAATCGATTTTGCTGTTTAAGAGGATCGAAATGCTCTCGGAAATCGGTGCAAGATCCATTTTTTCCAAACCGCATATATGCGCATAATGATGCGGTCCGCCCTTGACGTCCATCGCAACATAGTCCAGAAGCCCCTCGTCGAGCATCGCGCGGAGCCGGTCCGGATGCATGCCGTTGGTGTCGAGCTTTATGGGATAGCCCATTGCGCGGATCTTCCGGAGAAGCTCCGGGAGGTCCGTCCTGAGCGTCGGTTCGCCGCCGGTGAACGCTACGCCGTCCAAAAGCCCCTTGCGCTTTTCGAGAAACGCCAAAAGCTCCGTATCATCCATCACCGGCTTTGCCGTGCCGTCGATGAGCTCGGCGTTGTGACAGAACGGACAGCGGAGGTCGCAGCCGCCCAGAAACACCGTGCACGCCACGCGTCCCGGGAAGTCCAGAAGCGTCATTTTCTGTAATCCGTGAATGTTCATATCCTATCCTTTCATGCGCCGCAGGCGCAATTCATGTTCCTACGGAACAATTCATGTGCGAAGCACGATTCATGCGCCGCAGGCGCAATTCACAATGCCGAAGGCGTCAATTCATGCCGCAGGCGCAATTCATGTTCCTACGGAACAATTCATGTGCGAAGCACAATTCATGCGCCGCAGGCGCAATTCATCCGAACGTATTTCATCTTTGATGAATTGCCTTACGGCATGAATTGACCTGCGGTCATGAATTTCACCTGCGGTGAATGCATTGCACCTTGCGGTGCATGGTATCGTATCACACCGACGCGAGGATGTGCAGATTGCGGATATCGCCGTCCGCGATCGAATCGTTGACCGAGTACGCGTGCTTTTCGAGATCGCCGCAGATCGCCTTGGTCAATCCCTGCTGCATGAGCTCGTCAATCACGTCCGCCGCAGCGTCCTCGATCATATCGTATTTCGATTCCGCCGTCGCGGGCTCGTTGTCGGTCGTAAGCAGCACCTCGAGCGTTTCCGCAAGCATCGACAGCTTCGGCAGTGCCCGCATTGCGCGGAAGCTCCATTTATAGTACGGCATATAGGCGCCGTTCAGCAAAAAGACCGTATGCATCGCCGCCTTCACAAACGCCGCGACCGCAAGCTGCGCCGCGCCGGTCTCGCCGTGTTTGAGACAGCGCGTATAATTGTACTGCCCCGCCTGCGCCATCAAAAGCAGGTTCCCCGCAAGCTTCTTTCTGCGGATATCCTCCGGATACGCGGAAAGCCCCTCGCGGATGCGCGTGACCTCGCCGCAGCCGTCGAAAAACAGCTTTCCGTTCGTCGCCTCAAACAGCGCATGCTCCGGCACGGTCAGCCACTGCGAAACGGTCAGGATCCCGTCCGCCGCGCCGATCTTGTCCGCGAAGAATTCCGCTGTGCGGATCACGCCGTGCCGCGGACCGCCTACCGGTGCGACCGTGCTTCTTCTGAACCCCATGAACTCCTTCGGAAGCTTCGCATAGGCGCGCTCGAGCGCAAACGCCGTCTTGCGGTCGACGACGTCCTCGCCCGGCAGCAAAAGCATGAACCCCGGCTCGAAATCGTGATCGCGGCTTAACGTGTCGTCGAAGCCCGCGCATTCCGAGCCGCTGCCGAACAGCCCTGCCGCAAGATGCGGAAGAAGCTGCGGAAACTGCTCTTTGAGCATCGGCTCGCCGCATTCCGTATAAAACTGCCGGGCAAGCTCAAGACCGTTCATACCATGCCCTCGCGCGTTCATTGAGTTCGTTCGCGGCCGCAAACCAGCCGTAGTATTCAAACGTCGGCGCGCATTTCTCGCACACGAACGCATAATACCCCTCGTGCGGTACGTCCGGCGCGTTCAGAAGCGCCCATGCCTTTTCCAGACACGCGTCGATCGTCTCGGACGCGTCCAGAAGTCCCTTCTCGTCCTCGGCGGCGTTTGCCATGTTGAGGTACGTGATCGCCTGCTCCAGCGCGCCGTGCGGTGCGCTTCCCATCGTTTCGATCGCCTTCCCGTAAAGCGCGTCCGCCTCGTCAAAACGTCTCAGGGAAACGAGCGTCAGCGCCATATTATTGTAGAGCCCGCCCAAAAGCGCCGGCTCAAGGGACGGGATCGCTTCGTAATTCCTGCGGGCGCGTTCAAAGATCGCCAGCGCGCGCTCGTGCTCGCCGAACGCCTGATACGCGGTCGCGGCGTTGACGCAGGTCGTGCCTGCCGTGATCGAGCCCTCGTAGCCGATCTCGTCAAGCAGCCGCAGCGCCGTTTCCGCCTGCTCGATCGCTTTGTCGCGCTCGCCCGTCTTGCGGTAGTGTCCGATGAGCTCGTTTTCGATCATCAGCTCGCCCTTTTGGTCGCGGCCGAGCCTCGCCTCCCCGAGCCAGTACAGCAGGTGACGCTCCACGCCTGCGTAGTCGCGGCGGGACATGTACTCGTCGACCTTCTCCATGATCCGCTGCTGCGGGACCGGCTTGATCTGCGCTTCCGCACCGTATGGTTCCTCGCAAAGGAGGCATCGCGGCTCCATGTAATCTTCCTTGTCGATCGGCATAGTCTTCTCCGTTCTTTCTTTTTCGGACGGGCAATGTCCGTCCCTGCTGCTCATGCGCCTTTAGGCGTAATTCACGCAGCTTGCTGCAATTCATGACGACCGTGTCGTAAATTCACGCGGCTTTGCCGCAATTCATGTGCAAAGCACAATTCATGCCGCAGCCAATTCATTGATTCGCATGCGGGGCGCCGAGGACGTCGCCCCTGCGCAGAAATAAATAACGCTGCGCACATATAAACCAAACGATCCTCCGGCAGGAGAATCCACCTGAACCTTCCCGCAGGGAAGATATCACCGCCCGAAGGGCGATATCACTTGCCGCAGGCAGATATCACTTGCCGCATAGCGGCAAATATCACTGTGCCGAAGGCGCTTACCCTTCCCTTGCGTCCATCAAAAGCCAGCCGAGGCTCACCGGCGCGGAAAACGCCGTGCCGCAGTAGACGCACACGCGCGCGCCGACCGCTGGCAAAGGCGCGCCGCAGTTCGGGCAGTTGAAGCCCATGACCGGGCTTTCCGGATCGTCCGCATAGCCCGCGACATAGACAAGGACCAGCCGCCGTTCGCGCGGGGTATCCGTCTTGTCGGTAAAGCCGACCGCCGCCTGACAGGTCAGAAGCTTCTTGCGCGTCGCGCCGTCATATGCGGCGATCGTCACGCGGCGGACGTTGATCCCGCCCGCGACGTCGTCGGGCATACGGTCCTCGAAATCCGTCTTGAAGTTCTCGGTCGCGTCGTCTGCAAAGAGCATTTTCCCCTGCACGCCGCTTTCATAATACGTCCGCGCGTCGCGGCGCACGCGCTCCGCGAACACGCGCGCGTTGAACTCCGGAAAATCCTTCAGGATCTTCGGCAGCACCACCGATTCAAGCGAGGAAAGCGAGCGCGGTTTTTCCGGCTCCTTGTCCGCCGCGATCGCCTCGTCGAGCGCCTGTTTGATGATCCCGATCCGTTCCCGCATCCCGCGCGTGGCGCGGCGAACGCCCAAAAAGCCGCCGAACAGCACCAACAGTCCGCCGCCTGCGATCAGCGCGATGACCCACCACTCCATACCGATCCCTCCGAATCTCGTTCTTTGCTTTCAGTTTGGACGCATTCGGGCGAATTGTCAAGCACTATCTTGCCCGCCGGCCGGGTTTTCCGGATAATTGCGACAAATTTACACCAATCCCGTATTGACATTGCACGCCGCTTCCATTAGAATATATAATAAGAATGGTATGACATTCGATCCTAACTTAACAGAAATGAGAGGGGTTAGCATGGAAGAAAAGAAAAGAACCGTCACCAAGGTAACAAGCGGCAAAAAGGCTGCGGCCGAAACCGCGGAAGAAGTAAAGACGACCGGCAAGAAGGCTGAGGGCTTGACCAAAGCGGAAGAAAAGAGCAAGGCGATCACGCTGCGCATCGTTTCCGCGATCCTGTGGGTGCTTGCGATCGGCTGCGAAGTGCTGGCGATCCTCTGCCTGTTCAAGGCGCTGCGTCTGCCGGGTCTCTCCCAGATGTGGTGGATGATCATCTTCATCGTCATTGATCTGGCGCTCTGCCTCGTCGCGGGCTTCCTCTGGAAGAAAGCGAGCCACCTCGATCCGTTCAAGAAGACCAACAACAAGGTCGGCTTCGTCATCCTGACGCAGCTCGGCGTGATCATGGCGGCGATCTGCTTCCTCCCGCTGATCATCCTCGTGCTTGCCAGCAAGGACAAAATCGACAAGAAATCCAAGATCGTGGTCACGATCGTCGCGATCGTTGCGCTGCTCATCGCGGGTCTTTTAGGCGCGGACTTCAATCCGATCTCCGCGGAGGAAAAGGCGGCGGCGGAACAGCAGCTCGGCGATTTTGCGAAGGTCTACTGGACCAGATACGGTCACAAGTATCATCTGTATGAAGACTGCCAGGCGATTAAAAACTCCACCGACGTCAGCTACAGCGAAGGCGAAGAAATCGACGGCGAATTCGTCCCGGCGGTCAGAGTCGCAATGGATAACGGCTGCACCGGTCTGTGCGCATTCTGCGCAAGAGATGCGGAAAAAGAAGGCATCAATCTCGATGGCGTCCATCTTGAGGACGGCACGCGCGTAAGCGGCGACGAAGCTCCCACAGAGGACCTGACCCTTGCGCCTGCAGACGGAGAATAAGCCATGGCAGGGATTGATATGAAGCCCCTGATGGGACTGGTCGGCAGCGACGGAATCGACGCGATCGCAAAGGCAACGAAGACCGACAAGAGCAAGGTCTCCGCGGTTTTGACCGACGCGCTTCCCGTGCTGGTCGGCAAGATGTCCGATAACGCCTCCACGCAGGACGGCGCGGAATCGCTGAACAAGGCGCTGAACGATCATAAGACCGGCGACGTCATCGACGCGGCTTCCTTCCTGCAGGGCGCAGACAAAGCGGACGGCAAGAAGATCCTCGGACACATCCTCGGCGGCGATGAAGCGGCGGCAACGCAGGCGATCTCAAGAAAGAGCGGCGTTTCGAGCTCAAAGGTCGGCTCGATCCTCGCGATGGTCGCACCGCTGCTCCTTTCGCAGCTCGGCAACAAGAAGGACGACGATTCGAGCGCGGGGATCGGCAGTCTCCTGGGCGGATTGCTCGGCGGCGGCAGCTCCTCCTCGTCCGGCGGCATCGGCGCGACGCTTTTAGGCTCGCTTCTGGGCGGCGGCAGCTCCTCCTCGTCCTCGTCCGGCGGCGGACTGCTCGGCGGGCTCCTCGGCGGGCTGTTCGGCGGCGGCAAAGAGGAAGAAAAAGAGGAAGAAAAGAAGGAAGATTCTTCGATCCTCGGCGGACTGCTCGGCGGGCTGCTCGGCGGCGATTCGGACTCCGGAAGCTCCGGCAAGAAGAAGACCGGCAAGAAGACGAGTACAACGTCCGCAAAGAAGAAGACCGGCACGACCTCGACCGGCAAAAAGACTGCGGCAAAGAAGACCTCGTCGACCGCAAAGAAAACCGGCACGACCTCGACCGGCAAGAAAACCGCAAAGAAGACCTCGACCAAGAAATAACCGATCCGATCAGGCAGGCGTTCACGCGAACGCCTGCTTTTTTGCTGCAAATCAGCCCTTGCAAACCGCCGCGGAATTTGTTATAATAAAATTAAGAATTTGTCTATATATAATGAGGGGCGTCCGAATTGAGTGAACAAAAGAAAATCGGTCTTGCGCTCGCGTCCGGCGGCGGGCGCGGCATGGCGCATATCGGCGTACTGCAGGTGCTGACCGAGCATCAGATTCCCATTGACCTGATTTCCGGCTGCAGCGCGGGCGCGCTGGTCGCCGCGATCTATGCCGCAGGAACCGATCTTTACATGCTGGAAAAATACCTGTGCACGCTTGTGCCGAAGGATCTGATCGATCCGACGGTCGTCACGCGCGGCGGGTTTCTCTCCGGCAACAAGGTTTCCGAGATCGTCCGCACGCTGACGCACGATCTCAGCACGGAGCAGACGAAGATCCCCTGCTTTATCGGCGCGGCGGATCTTGAAACGTCGGAGTTCCACATCTTCGATCATGTCAAGCTGTATGAGGCGGCGCGGGCGAGCATGGCGATCCCGGGCGTCTTTACGCCGGTGAAGATCAACGGACACTGGTACGTCGACGGCGGAACGCTTCAGGAGCTGCCCGTCGAGGTTTTGCGCGAGCACGGCGCAGATATCGTGATCGGCGTCGATCTGTCGATCAAAAAGCGCTTCACGATTTCAGAGGACAAGGCGCCGGGCGCGCACTCCTCTCTGCTGCGCTCCTTCGACATGATGCAGAAGGAGATCAGCCGCATCCGGGCGGACCGCGTGGACGTGCGGATCAAGCCGGACGTTTCCTTCATGGGCATGATCTCGACCGCCGGCGCAGAGACTGCGATCCGCATCGGTCGCGAATGCGCCGAGCGCGCGATCCCGGAGATCGAAGCGCTGCTCAGCTGACCTGTACCCCCTTTTATCGGAAGATATACGACCTCATCAACCGCTACGGAGGAATCATCACATGAAAACCGCATCCGAACTCCCTCTTTACCTCAAGATCGCGGACGAGCTCCGCGCAAGGCTGCTGCTGCTGCCGGTCGGCGCGCCGTTCTTAACGGAGCAGGCGCTGACCGAAGAATACGGCGTCGCCCGCGGCACGATCCGTCAGGCGCTCAATGTGCTCGTGCAGGAGGGTATCCTTCTGCGCACGCAGGGCAGCGGCTCCTTCCGCGCGCAGCCCGTCGTTTCGCCGTATCTGTTTACGCTCTCGCAGGAGCTGACCGATTCCATCCGCGAGGTCGGCACGAACAGCGCGGTACGGAATCTCTCCATCACGATTGTGCCTGCTTCGGTCACGGTCGCGGATACCCTGCACGTCCCGCACGGGACGAAGGTCCGCAAGGTGTCGAGGATCCGCTGGATCGAAGCGAAGGCGTTCGCCTATTGCGAAGGGTACCTCCGCACCGATACGGTCCCGCAGTTTTACAAGCGGGATTACACGAGCTCGCTCGGCGATCTTGTGCGGAACGTCCTCAAGGTGCATATCTCGTCCCGGCAATGCAATTTCCGCGCCGTTTCCGCAGACGAGCTGATCTCGGAAGCGCTGAACGTTCCCTTCGGGTCTCCGGTCCTGTGCGTCAATCTGGTCTGCATCGGGCACGACGGCGAACCGCTGCTGCTGGATACGTTCTATTTTCCCGCCTCGCAGTCGCTGCATTTCGAGGTCTGATCGTATTCAATTGGGGTTTTCACGTTTCGAAATTCATGTCCGGAGGACAATCCACGGAACGAAATGAGGATACATAATAAGGGGATGTTAAGAAACTGATTGTCAGTTTTTAACATCCCCGATGAATTGCGGCTATGCCGCATGAATTGGCTGCGCCATGAATTGCCTTCGGCATGAATTGTGACCAAAGGTCACATGCATGTGGATTTTCCGGACGGAAAATCTTCCTTCATGACGCCGTTCGGCGTCAATTCATTCCCCGCGAGGGGAAATTCATGTCCAAAGGACAATTCACGGAGCGAAGCGAGAATTCATTGTGGCTGTTCAAAGCGTTTTTGAACAGCCCCTCTTTTTGATTCAGATCGCTTCAGCGTTCGACCGGCGGGAAGATGACTGTTATCTCGGTGCCGATGCCTTCCGCGCTTTCCAGCACGATCTCTGCGTGATGCTCCTCACAGATATGCTTGACGATCGCAAGCCCGAGCCCCGTGCCGCCCGTCGCCTTGCTGCGGCCCTTGTCGACGCGGTAAAACCGTTCGAAAATGCGGCCGATATGATGCTTCGGAATGCCGATGCCGGTATCGCGTACGGAGAGCTGTCCCGCCGCCGTGCGCACGGTGACCGTGCCGTTGTCGCGGTTGTAGCGGATCGCATTGTCCAGCAGGTTATTGATGAGCTCGTTCAGCAGCGCGCGCACGCCGAACACCTCCGTCGGACCGCCCGTCAGCCGCACCGATACGCCGCGGACCATCGCGGCGCTTTTCAGCGTTTCGATCGTCTGCTCCGCAAGCGCATGCAGGTCGACGATCTCGCCCTGCGCGAGGATCTGCTGCTCGTCCAGCTCCGACAGCGTGATGATGTCGGAAACGAGCGAAAGCATGCGGTTCGATTCCCGCCGGATGCGTTCCGCGAAGACGCGGACGTCCTCGTCCCTTGCCATGCCGTTTTCGATCATCTCGGCGTAGCCGGAGATCGACGTCAGCGGTGTTTTCAGCTCGTGGGAAACGTTCGCGGTAAACTCGTGCCGCATCCGATCCGCCCGCTGCTGTTCTCCGAGATCGGTCAGGATCAGAACGGCGCCGACGCGCAGCCCGTTTTCGCGAAGATCCTGATAATGCAGCCGCACCGCCTGTCCGAACAGCTCGATCGTTTCGCTTCTGCCGCTGCGGACGCCGCCGAAAAACGCGCGCACCTCATCCGGCAGATCGCGCAGCCTTCGGAACGTTTCCGGCTTCATATGCAGCAGCGCGTACGCCTTTTCGTTGCAGAACAGCGCCGTTCCCTCAAGATCGAAAACCGCAACGCCGTCCTCCAGCGTATCCAGGATCCCGGAAAACATGATCTCGTTCATGCCTACCTCCCGAGCCGATAACCCACGTTGCGGACGGTCTCGATGAGCTTTCCGGCGTCGCCGAGCTTCTTGCGCAGCGTCTTGATATGCATATCCACGGTGCGCGTTTCGCCCGTGAACGCAAAGCCCCAGACCGCTTCCATCAGCCGGTCGCGCGTGACCGGCGTGCCGCTGTTTTCAAGCAGGTATTTGAGCAGACCGTATTCCTTGAACGTCAGCTCCGTCTCCTGCCCGTCCACCGTGACGCGGTGCCGGTCGTCGTCCAGCTCGATCGACTCGAACGCGAGCACCGCGTTCTTCCGGTGCGCGCGGCGCAGAAGCGCCTTGCACCGCGAAACGAGCTCCAGAATGCCGAACGGCTTCGTGAGGTAATCGTCCGCGCCGGAATCGAGCCCCTTCACCTTGTCCGCCTCGGACGTCTTTGCCGTGACCATGATGATCGGGACCGCCTGCGTCGTCGCATCCGCACGCAGACGCTGCAGGATCCGCATGCCGTCCTCACCGGGCAGCATGACGTCCAGCAGCACGAGATCCGGGATCCGGTTCCTGACCGCCGCAAAGAAGGTCTTGCCCTCCGAAAACGGCTCGACCGAAAGACTTGCGCTCGTCAGCGCGTAGGTCTCCATTTCCCGTATATCGGCGTCGTCCTCGACAATATAAACAACTTCCATATTATTCGGCTGCGAGCCGGCGGATCGCCTCCGCCATGCACATCGTGTTGAAGCGGATGTCCTCGATCGAGATCGATTCGTCCGGCATATGGCACATGCTCTCCTCGCCCTCGCGCACGATGCCGAACGCGACCGCGTTTTCCATCTCGCGCGCATAGGTGCCGCCGCCCATCGACAGCGGCTTCGAGTCCGAACCGTTCAGCTCGTTGTACACGCTCATCAGCGTGGAAACGAGCTCGCTGTCCGCCGGGATGAAGTGACCGGGCTTGATCACCGTATCCGTGCGGACGAAGCCCGCCTTGCTGTACGCCGCGTCCCAGGTCTTCAGAAGATCCTCGGCCTTTGCGGAGAACGGATGGCGGCAGTCGGCGATGAAACGGACGCCGTTTTCGTCGAAGCGGATCACGTCGGGCTGATAGGTGATGCGGCCCGATTCGTCGGTGACGTCGATGCCGAGCGATTCGCCGTGCATATCGAGCTTCCATGCCGCATGCAGCGCAAGGACCGTCGCCTTGTCCTCCTTCGGAAGCGGCTGCTGCACAAGGATCAGCATCAGCGCCTGCAGCGCGTTCTTTGCGAACTCCGGCATCGACGCGTGTCCGCCGCGGCCTTCGACCGTGATGCGGTTGCCTTCAAAGCTTGCCGAATAGCCCTCCGGCACGGAGACCGGGACCGCTTCGCACGGAAGCTCGGCACGGATCACGCCGGGGATGACGTTCGCCGCCGTGCCGCAGTCGATCTTCAGTGCGGATTCGTATTTCTTCTCGTACGTCGTGTGCATGATGCCCATCTCGGAATTGACGACCGGGTACTCCGCGTCCGGCGTGAACGCCAGCGTCGGCTGCCCCTCGACCTTCAGATAATGCTCGACGCCCAAAGAACCGATCTCCTCGTCGCAGCCCAGGATGACGCGCACGCGGCGCTTCATCGGATAGCCGCAGTCCTTGATCGCGGCAAGCGCGTAGATCGCGGAAAGCGCGGGGCTCTTGTCGTCCAGCGTACCGCGTCCGATGATGCGTCCGTCCTTCTCCGTCGCGGAATACGGCGGGACCGACCAGCCCTCGCCCTCCGGCACGACGTCGAGATGCGCGAGAATGCCGAGGACCTCCTCGCCCTCGCCGTACTCGACCACACCGCAGTAGCCGTCGACGTCCCACGCGCGCAGCCCGAGCTTTCGCGCGATCGCAAGCGTCGCCTGCAGCGCCTCATACACCGTCTTGCCGAACGGCTTGCCGGGCTCGGCGGGGTCTCCGCGGGACACGGACGGGATGCGCACGAGCGCCTTGAGGTCTTCGATCTGCTCGCGCAGAGTTTGTTCGATGCGGTTCTTCATAGCAAATTTCCTTCCTTTCTGTCAGTTGACTGCGGAGAAGCCCTTACCGATGACTTCCCGCGTATCGATAATGGAGATGATGGCCTTCGGATCCTTTTCGAGAACGAGCCGGCGGATGGCGCCGAGTTCGATCGTCTTGGTCAGGATATAGACCAGCGTCTTTTCCTGATTCGTGTATGCGCCGCGGCACGGGATATAGGTTACGCCGCGGTGCATCTTGTTCAGCACGTCCGGCGCGATCTCATCCCACTTGTCCGAGATGATGAACAGCGTCTTGGTGCGGTTAATGCCTAAAATGATGTTGTTGAACGCGATGGTCGTAACGAACAGCGCGATGAACGACAGCGCGGCGCCCTCCACGCCGATGCGGTAATCGTGCGCGCCGATCGCGCGCACGACGCCGAGCGCAAGTGCGATCACGACGTTCATCGACATGGAAATCGTGCCCATCGAGATCGAATATTTGCGGTTCAGAAGCAGCGAAACGATGTCCAGACCGCCCGTGCTGCCGCCGAGCCGCACGATCATGCCGCCCGCAACGCCCATCGTGACCGCGCCGAAGATCACGCTGACCACGCGCCACGCGGGCTCGCTCATGTCGAACAGCGCCGGAAACTGCAGGTTCCCGAACAGCGCCAGCTCTGCGGCAAACAGGACCGTCATCAGGAGCGTGTAGACTGTGAACCGGATATGCAGATATTTGAACGCAAGGATCAGAAGCGGCGTGTTGGCGATCACGACGAAGATCCAGTTCGGGATGGCGCCGCTCGTCGCGTAGGTGATCAGCATTGCAATGCCCGTGACGCCGCCGGTGACGACGCCCGCCGGCGTGTACAGGAGCGTGACCGCCAGCGCTTCGATCGTGATCATCAGCGACATCAATACGACCGTCCGGACCTCGCGCAGGACCTTTTTCCCGTCGAGCATTTGTTTCTTCTGTGTCTTTTTCATGCGCCCTCCCACAGATTTCTTCAGTTTACAGTATACCAACTTTTTCCCGTGCTTGCAAGCCCGCGCGCACGACTTTTGCCCTGCCGTCCGGCATGCGGCGCAAAAAAAGAGCGAAACCCGGCGGGTTCGCTCCAAATGACTGCTGCGGTCATTCCTTGCCGTACAGCGCCTGCCTTAACAGGATGCGGTTCTTCTCGAACGCGGGCAGAAGCGCGTAGGCGCCGTCCACGTTCAGCTCGGTATAGGCGTCGTCGAACGGAAGCCGCTTCGTTTCAAACACCAGCTCGTCCGCGACCGCCATCTCATAGCCGACCCCGCGCAGAAGCTCGAAATCGACGTTGGTCCGGATGCTCTTGAAGATCGTGCGGAAGAACGGATAGAGGAATTCGCTGTCGAACTGATCCTGCAGGTACAGGAACGCGTCGTGCACGATCTCCACCTGCCGGTCCGCGCGTCCGAGATCGCCCTTGTTGTCCGAAGTGCGGTCGAGCAGGAGCGCTACGATCTCCTTGCCGGAAAGCTGTTGACTGCCCGCCTTCAGCGAGCCGCCGCAGATCCCGTTGATATACGCCGCTTCCTCCTTTGACAGCGTCGCGGGGATGCCGTTGACGCCGTCCGCCAGCGCCGCAAGCTCGTCCGTGCCGGTGACGACGTAGTTCTGAACGTCAAGCTCGAAGACGTCGTTGAGCGTATTGATGAGCTGCCCGACGCCGCCGCGCGCATACGCGGTATTCACCCGTTTCCATTCGTCTTCGCTGAGCGGCACGAGCGTGTCCCGCGCGACGGAAACGACCGTAAATTTCTGCAAAAGCTGATTATACGTCGCAAGGAAGATCATGTCGGTCTGCTTGTCCGAAGACTCGACCGAGCCGTTCTGCACGACGATGATCATGGAGAAAATGAACTTGTCGATCTTTTTCTGTTCGTAGATCGGGACCTCTTTGATCTCGCCGGTCTCGTAATAGTCGATGTCGCCGCGCATCGCCTCGCCGAACAGCTCCGCGTCGGGCGTCGGCAGCGCGTTGACGTCGATCGGCGCATATTGCCGCTTTACGGTCTCCACGCCGCATGAAACGAGATGGAACCCGCGGCTGTCGCATGAGAAGAATTTCGTCTCGCGGCACATCTGCACCTTGGTCGTGCCGAGCACGATCCCGAGCACGGCAAGCAGACAGAACGCGACGCAAAGCGCAAAGAACGCGATCCGAAGCTTTCTGTTCGGTTTTTCCTTTGTCTCTGCCGCCTGTTCCGACGGTTCCTTCGCCGGATTCTGATCCGAAATCCGTTCCTGATCTTCCATCGCGCGTTTCCTCACAGTATGATCAGTACGACGTCGACCGCCAGCATGGCGAGCGTCAGCACCGACAGTACGACAATGCCGATGATCCAGCCAGTTTTTTTGCCGGTCAGTTTTTTCATACCTTATTCTCCGTAAATCTTGTCCGCCGTAACGTCGGACAGCGCCGGCGCGTTGCCGTCCGCGTCGTATTCCGCGAACAGCAGCATATCGACGATGTTTCTGCCGGAGCTGGTGTCGCCGTCCTCGTCCTTAAACTGGGCGGGGACGCTGATCGTCTTGCCCATGAACACCATCGCTGTGCTGTAGCCGCCGTCCAGGTTGATGGCGTCCGTGCAGCCGAGCGACAGCATCAGCTCCGCCTCCTCCTGCTCGGTCATGCCGATGGATTTCTTGGTCCGGCCGTCGACCGCGACCGCAATATAGTGTCCCGGTTCGCAGTAGCCGAAGATGATGCGCGGCTGACGCGTATAGGTCCCGAGCTTTTCCGGGATCTTCCCGTTCTGCACAAGAACCGGTCCGAACTGCAGCGCGTGCCGGATGCCTCCGTTCAGCTTGTTTTCCTTGTCGTAATTGAAGCTCTCCTTGTTCGCGCGGTTGATGATCTTCACGGAGCCGTCCTGATAAACGACGACGATACCGGAGCGGAATGCGATATTGCTCTTTTCGACGCCCTTGGTCTTCACGCCGTTGTGGATGACGAGACCCTTGTTGAAGCTGCCGGAGAAGCCGAGGATCGCGTGCTCGCGCTGTGCGAACTGTTCGGGATCCTCCCAGCCGGTGTTGAACTTGCCGCGTCCGAAGCCCATGCGGAAGCTTGAAATATTGCGGACCCAGATGTCTGCAACGTAGTAGACGATCTGATCCTCCTCATCCTCGTTCCGCTTGATCGCGATGCGCAGCTCGTCGCTCTGATAGCTCCAGTCTGCGTCGACGCCGGTATCGTAGTCCGGGAACCGACCGGTGGACACGTCGCCGGCGATGGGCGCGCGTGTGGGACGCGGGGTCGGCGCCGGCGTCTCAGGGACTTCCGTGTCCGGCGCCGTCAGCGGCGTCGAAGGATTCTGCGTATTCGGCGCAGCGGGGTTCGGCGCTACTTCGATCGTTTCCTCGCCGTCCGCGGAGGACGGATTCTCCACCAGGATCTCCTGCTCGGTTTTGTCATCGCCGCAGCCGACGATCCCGAGCAGCAGAATCAGGCAGATCCAGACGCAAAGCAGTTTTTCGATATATCGTTTCATATAAATGATCCCTTTCCGTGCTTCGTTCGCCCGCAGACCGTATGCACGGCGGTCCGGATGCGGGCGCGTTTTTTCGTATCCTGTAACGGACGGCGCTTTGCCGACCTTTTCTTGCAATTCTATCTTAACGATAGCTTAGCGAAAAATCAAGCAAATCAGCAAAAGTTTACTGTTTTGCAACATTTTTGACGAAAAAGGAGGGGGCGCCCTCCTTCTATTATCTGTTGATTTTGTGATTTTATGACCGTTTGAAAACGCGCTTGATCCCGTGCACCGCCTTCCGGAGCGGCGTGATCTGATAGAGCTTCTTTTTCACGACCTTCATCAGCACATGCCGTTTGCGATACCACCGCACGCGGCGCAGCATGCCCTTGATCCCGCCGCCTTTCGGCGGCTCATCCTTCTTCGACGCCTTCTTCGACTGCGCCTCCAGATCGGCAATCACGCGGTCGAACCGTGCCTGCATCGCCTCGTCCACGTTTTTGAACTGCGGATGCGCGGCAAACTTCGCGAGCTCGATGCGGAGCCCATCGGAAAGCGGCATCAGCTCCGACTGCTTCATGCCGGTCGCAAGCAGGATCTTGTTGTTGTCGATGATGCGGTGCAGCATGCGGTCGTATTTGATCTGCCAGGGGCGTCCGACGACGTCCCGATAGACCGAAAGCGGCACCTGCTTCACCTGCATGCCGAGGATCTTCTGATACAGCTTCAGCACGCTGTTCCACGTCTGCGTTTCCGCGCTCGCCGCGGTGTACGTCTCGCCGTACGCCGATTCGCTGCACACGAGCCGCGCGATCATTCTGCCGACGTCGCCCGCCCACGTCATGGCGGCGCGCTTCGAAAGCATCTCCTTCGGGAAGATGACCGCCTTGCCCTTCAGCGCGCGGACAAGAAA
>CAMVGD010000043.1 GCA_947166925.1 uncultured Clostridia bacterium
TGAGAAGCTCCGCGATTACGGGATCCCCGTGCTGATCGAGCGGTCGAGCTACGAGCAGGATCCGCTCGGGCGCATGGAGTGGATCAAGGTCTACGGCGCGATCCTCGGCAAAGAGACCGAGGCGGCGGCGCTGTTCGACGCCGAGGTCGAGGGGATCGCCGCGATCGGCGATCGGCCGAAGACGGGCAAAACGGTCGCGTTCTTCTATGTGACCGGCGCAGGCGCGGTGAACGTCCGAAAGAGCGACGACTACGTCGTGAAGATGATCGAAGCCGCGGGCGGCGCATACGCGTTTTCCGATCTTTCGAGCGGAAGCGCCTTGTCCACGGTGAATATGACGATGGAAAGCTTTTATACCGGCGCAAAGGATGCCGACGTGCTGATCTACAACAGCACGATCGACGGCGAGATCTATACGCTTTCCGAGCTCATCGACAAGAGCCCGCTCTTTTCCGAATTCAAAGCGGTCAAAAGCGGCGACGTCTGGTGCACGGGCAAGAATCTGTTTCAGGAGCCGATGGGCATCGGCAAGCTCATCGGCGACTTTTACCGGGTGCTGTCGGGCGAAGATCCCGACGGGCTCGTTTATCTGCATAAGCTGACGTAACGGAGGCGGACCATGGAGGAGAAACGCGGAAGCGAACGGAATACGGCAAACACGTTCTGCGAACGGCTCGGGATCGGCTTCGTTCTGCTTTTTGTCGCACTGATCGGGCTTGTGTTCGTAAACATCATTGCGGGCAGCACGTCGCTTTCGCTTTCCGAGGTGTTCGACGGGCTTACAAACGCGCAGAGCCCGCACCGCGTGATCGTGATGGACGTGCGCATGGTCCGCATCGTGCCGGCGATCCTGCTGGGCGGCGCGCTTGCGCTCTCCGGCTTTCTCCTGCAGACGTTCTTTGCGAACCCGATCGCGGGTCCGTTCATCCTCGGCATCTCGTCCGGCGCGAAGCTCGTGCTTTCGGTGACGATGATCGCCTTCTTAAGCCGCGGGATCGCCGTGAACTCGGTCGCGCTGATCGCCGCGTCCTTCGTCGGCGCAATGCTTGCGATGGGATTCGTGCTTGCGATCTCCTACAAGGTCAGGCGCATGTCGATGCTGATCATCTGCGGCGTCATGATCGGATATATCTGTTCGGCGGTCACGGAGTTTGTGATCCGGTTCGCCGACGATTCCAACATCGTCAAGCTTCACGACTGGGCGATGGGCAGCTTTGCGAGCATCAAGTGGGACAACGTGATCGTCATCACGGCGGTCGTGCTGCCCGCGCTGGTGCTCACGTTTCTGATGAGCAAGCCGATCGGCGCGTACCAGCTCGGCGAGGTCTACGCCCGGAACATGGGCGTGAACATCCGGATGTTTCGGATCGCGCTGATCCTGCTCTCCGGCGTCCTGTCCGCGTGCGTCACGGCGTTTGCCGGACCGATCAGCTTCGTCGGCGTCGCGGTGCCGCACCTGATGCGGAGGCTCTTTAAGACCGCAAAGCCGATCGTGATGATCCCCGCGTGCTTTTTGGGCGGCGCGGTGTTCTGTCTTGCGTGCGACCTCATCGCCCGCACGGCGTTTGCGCCGAACGAGCTTTCGATCAGCTCGGTGACGGCGGTGTTCGGCGCGCCGATCGTGATCCTCGTCATGCTCCGGCGGCAGAAGGAGGGCGGCAGATGAACGGCACGTATTACATTTCCGCCGAACAGATGACCGTCGGCTACGACGGCAAGCCGCTGATCGAAAACATCAGCATCGGCGTACGCCGCGGCGAGATCCTGACGCTGATCGGACCGAACGGCTCGGGCAAGTCCACGATCCTGAAAAGCATGATCAGGGAGCTCCGGCTCATCGCGGGCACGGTCGTGCTCGACGGACGCGACATGGCGGATCTTCGGGAGCGCGACGTCGCGAAGAAGCTTGCGATCGTCATGACCGAGCGGATCAAAGGCGAACTGATGACCTGCCGGGACGTTGCGGCGACCGGGCGCTACCCGTATACCGGACGGCTCGGCATTCTCGCAAAAGAGGATCACGCGATCGTCGATGCGGCGCTCGAAACGGTCCATGCGAAAGACTTTGCCGACCGCCCTTTTTCCGCGATCTCGGACGGGCAGCGGCAGCGGATCCTTCTGGCGCGCGCGATCGCGCAGCAGCCGGAGATCATCGTGCTCGACGAACCGACGTCGTTCCTCGACGTGAAGCACAAGCTGGAGCTTCTGGACATCCTCAAGACCATGGTATGCAGACAAAACGTCGCGGTCATCCTGTCGCTGCACGAGCTCGATCTTGCCGAAAAGGTTTCGGACCGCGTGGTCTGCGTGGCGGAGGGGCGCATCGACCGGTGCGACACGCCGGAAAACATCTTCAAAGACGACTATATCTCCGCGCTCTACGGCATCGGAACGGGCAGCTACAACGCGCTGTTCGGCAGCGTGGAGCTTCCGGCGGTTTCGGGCGAGCCGCAGGTCTTCGTGATCGGCGGCGGCGGCAGCGGGATCCCGCTCTATCGCGCGCTGCAGCGGGCGGGCGTGCCGTTTGCGGCGGGGATCCTGCCCGAAAGCGATCTCGACCATCCGGTCGCAAAGGCGCTTGCGGCGGAGCTGTATGCGGTTCCCGCCTTTTCGACCCCGGCGGATGCGGAGACGGAGAACGTCATCACGCGCATGCTGGCGATCGGCAGGGCCGCTTCGACCGTACCCGCCTTCGGCGAAACCAACGCGGCAAACAAACGTTTATATGAGGCGGCGAAGGAGGCGGAGATCCTCGTCTCCGCCGACGCGCTTTTAAGGGGGGTTGAACCGTGACCCTCTGGCAGCTGACCGCACTTTCCGTTCTTTCCGGCTTTCTGATCGACTGCGTTCTCGGCGATCCCGCATGGCTCCCGCATCCCGTGGTCCTGATCGGCAAGCTGATTTCGCTTTCGGAAAAGGTCCTTCGGAAGCTGTTCCCGAAAACCGACCGCGGCGCGCTTGCCGCCGGAACGGTCATGGCGATCCTGGTACCGCTCCTGTCCGCGGGCGTGAGCTTCGGGATCCTGTTCGGGCTCTATCGGCTCTCTCCGTGGGCGTATTTTGCGATGAGCACGATCATGTGCTGGCAGTGCTTTGCGGCAAGGTGCCTCGCGAAGGAGGCGGGCAAGGTCGTGAAGGCGCTCGAAACGGACGGGCTCGAAGCGGGACGGAAACAGATCGCCATGCTCGTCGGGCGCGATACGGACCGGCTTTCCGAGGAGCAGGTGCTGAAGGCGGCGGTCGAGACCGTGGCGGAGAACACGTCGGACGGCGTGATCGCGCCGATGCTCTTTATGATCCTGTTCGGCGCCGTCGGCGGGTTTTTCTATAAGGCGATCAATACCATGGATTCGATGGTCGGCTACAAGAACGATCGCTATCTGTATTTCGGCCGCGCGGCGGCAAAGCTCGACGATGCGGCAAACTATGTTCCGGCAAGGCTGTCCGCGCTTGCCATGATCGCGGCATCGCCGCTGTCCGGACTCGACGGCAGAAACGCGTTCCGCATCTGGAGACGCGATCGCAGAAAGCACGCGAGCCCGAATTCCGCGCAGACCGAATCGGTCGCGGCGGGCGCGCTGCACATCAGGCTTGCGGGTCCGGCAAGCTATTTCGGCAAGGTCGTAAATAAGCCCGCGATCGGCGACGACGACCGCCCGATCGAGCGGAAGGACGTCAGAAGGACCTGCGCGCTGATGTACGGCGCAAGCATCCTGATGCTGATCCTTCTGGAAGCGATCCTGCTGCCGCTCGCGTTTTTCGGAGGGCTCGGCTTATGATCCTCAAAAACTATGTCCACGGCGGCGACGTCTATCAGAACCGGGTAACGCTCGATTTTTCCGCGAACGTCAACCCGTACGGCACGCCCGAGCCCGTCAAGGCGGCGATCCGCGCCGCGGCGGAGGAGGTTGACCGCTATCCGGATCCGTACTGCACGGCGCTGCGCGCGCGGCTTTCGGCGCTGCACGGCGTTTCGCCAGATGAGATCCTCTGCGGCAACGGCGCGGCGGAGCTGATCTTTTCGTTCGTGCAGGCGGTCAGACCGAAGCGCGTACTGCTGCCGGTCCCGTCGTTTGCGGAGTACGAGACCGCGCTCCGCTGTGCAGACGCAACGCCGGCGTTTTATCCGCTTGCGCGGGAGAACGGCTTTGCGGTCGCGGAGGAGATCCTCGGCGCGATCACAAAGGATACGGACGCTTTGCTGCTCTGTTCGCCGAACAACCCGACCGGACGGAGCGTCGATTCCGCGCTGCTTCTGCGGATCCTCGATCGCTGCCGGGAAACGGGAACATGGCTCTTTCTGGACGAATGCTTTCAGGACCTTTGCGATGCGGACAAGGCGTTTTCGCTCGTCGATCGCCTGACGGAGGGCGACCGCGTTCTGATCCTCAGAGCGTTTACAAAGACCTACGGCATGGCGGGCGTGCGGCTCGGCTACGCGGTCTCGAAAAACGGCGACCTGCTTAGGAGTATGAGCGAAGCCGTGCAGCCGTGGAACGTATCGACCGTCGCGCAGAAGGCGGGACTTGCGGCGCTGGACTGCCCGGACTGGGCGCAGAAGGCGCGCGCGCTGTTCGGAACGGAGAAAGCGTATCTGCTGCAGGCGCTGCGTGCGCTCGGCATATCCGTCCTGTACGGCGACGCGAACTATCTGCTGCTTTCCGGCGTGCCGGGGCTGTATGAAAAGCTTCTCGCAAGAGGGATCCTCGTCCGCAGCTGCGGAAACTACCGCGGGCTCGTGCCGGGCGACGTGCGCATCGCGGTACGGACGCACGCGGAAAACGAGGCGCTGATCGCGGCGATCACGGAGGTGCTGCATGGGCAAGACCGGCATTGAGGAACACTTTATCGAGCGGGACGGCAAGCGTCTGCGCTATGGGTTTACGACCGGCACCTGCGCCGCGGCGGCGGCAAAGGCGGCGGCGATCCTGCTGCTCTCGGGCACTGCGCCGGAAACGGTCGCGATCCGTACGCCCAAGGGCATCGACCTGAAGCTCCCGGTACTGGAACCCGTGCGAACGGACGGCTTCGCCTCCTGCGCGATCCGCAAGGATTCGGGCGACGATCCCGATGTGACCGACGGCGTGCTGGTCTATGCGAAAACGACGTTTTCGCGCGAGCCGGGCGTTTCGATCGACGGCGGCGTCGGCGTCGGACGGGTGACGAAGCCGGGACTCAAGCAGGCGGTCGGCGAGGCGGCGATCAATCCCGTCCCGCGCGAAATGATCCGGCTTGCGGTCGGGGAGATTGCGGAGGAATTCGGATGCGCCGGGGGGATCTCGGTCGTGATCTCGATCCCCGAGGGCGTCGCGCTTGCGGAGAAGACGTTCAATCCGCGGCTCGGCATCGTGGGCGGGATCTCGATCCTCGGCACGAGCGGCATCGTCGAACCGATGAGCGAGGACGCGCTCGTCGACAGCATCGCGCTGGAGATCCGGCAGCGCAAAGCGCTGGGCGATACGCGGCTTGTGCTGACTCCGGGCAATTACGGGGCGGACTTTCTGAAAGCGGCGTACGGCGTCGCGGACGAGCGGATCGTGAAATGCTCAAACTACATCGGCGACGCGCTCGGACACGCGGTCCGGACCGGGTTTTCCGAGGTGCTGCTCGTCGGACACATCGGTAAATTTGTCAAGCTTTCCGGCGGGATCTTCAACACGCACTCGAAGTACGGCGATCACCGCGCGGAGCTTATGGCGTCGGCGGCGCGGGCGGCAGGCGCGGACGAAGAAACCGCGCAGTCCATGTACGACTGCGTCACGACCGACGAAATGCTGCGGATCCTCAGGGAAAAGGATCTGCTTTCCGGCACGATGACCGTGTTGAGTACCCGCATCGACGCGGCGCTTGCGGCGCGGTTCCCGGCGCTTCGGACCGGCGTGATCGTCTTTACGACGGGCAACTGCGAACTGTTCCGGAACGCGTTCGCGGCGCGCTGGACGGAGGAGGGAATATGAACGGAACACTTTACGGCGTCGGCGTGGGACCCGGCGATCCGGAGCTGCTGACGCAAAAGGCTGTGCGGCTCGTTCGCGACTGCGACGCGCTTGCGATCCCGCACGGGGATCCGGAAAAATGCTTTGCGTACCGGATCGCGTGCGGCGCGGCGCCGGAGGCGAAGGACAAGCCGCTGCTGTGCATCGACATGCCGATGACGCGCGACAAGGACGTGCGCGAAGCGGCGTATGAAGCGGGTGCGGAGCGGATCGCAAATGCGCTTTCGGCAGGCAAGACCGTCGTGTTTGTCACGCTCGGCGATCCGTCGGTGTATTCGACGTTCGCGTATCTTGCCGCGAAGGTCTCGGCAAAGGGATACGACGTCAGGTGGGTCCCCGGCGTGACCTCGTTCTGCGCGGCGGCAGCAGCGCTCGGAGAGCCGCTGTGCACCGATCGCGAGCCGCTGCACATCCTGCCGGGGGGCGCGAACGCAGAGGAAGCGCTTGCGTATTCCGGCACAAAGGTATTTATGAAGGGCGAGCTCGGTCCGCTCCTCGACGCGATCGGAAAGACCGGGGCGGAAGCGCAGGCGGTCGAGAACTGCGGCACCGAAGACGAGCGCGTGTACCGTACGCGCGCGGAGATCCCCGCCGAAGCGGGTTATTATCTGGTCACCGTCGTAAAGGAGGAAGTATGATCCATTTTGTCGGAGCGGGCTGCGGCGCAGCCGATCTCATCACGGTGCGCGGACAGCGGCTGTTAGGAGAAGCCGACGTCGTCATCTATGCGGGCTCGCTGGTGAACCCGGCGCTGCTGACCGGCGTGAAGGAAGGCGCAAAGATTTACAACAGCGCGGAAATGACGCTCGAGGAGGTCCTTTCCGTGATGTACGACGCGGAGGAGCGGGGGCTTGCGACCGTGCGGCTGCACACCGGCGATCCGTGCCTGTACGGCGCGATCCGCGAGCAGATGGACGCGCTCGACAAAAAGGGGATCGCGTACGATTACACCCCCGGCGTCAGCTCGTTCTGCGGCGCGGCGGCGGCGCTCAATATGGAGTATACGCTGCCGGACGTTTCGCAGAGCGTCGTCATCACGCGCATGGCGGGCAGAACGCCGGTCCCGGAGCGCGAAAGCGTCCGTTCGTTTGCGCAGCACAGGGCGACGATGGTCCTGTTTTTGAGCACGGGACTTTTGGAAAAAACGCAGGAGGAGCTCCTGGCGGGCGGCTACGAGCCCGAAACGCCCGCGGCGATCGTCTATAAAGCGAGCTGGCCGGACGAGAAAACCATACTCTGCACGGTTTCCTCACTTGCCGACTGCGCAAAGCAAAACGGCATCAAAAAGACCGCGCTCATCATCGTGGGCGACGCGGTGAGGCAGAGCGGCTACGCGCGCTCGGAGCTCTACAATCCGGCGTTCGCGACCGAATTCCGTCCCGCAAAGGAGTAACGTATGGAGGTCCGGATCGTTTCCTATACCGAAAAGGGCGGTGAGACCGCGCGCCGCGCTTCGGACGCGCTGCGCAGCGGCGGGCATGTCTGCCGTACGTTCGCGCTTGAAAAGTTTTGCAGGGACGGCGACGAGAAGCTTTCCGTCTCTGCGTCCGAATGGGCGAAGGAGGCGTTTCAGACAGCCGACGCGCTGATCTTTGTCTGCGCCGCGGGCATTGCGGTCCGCGCGATCGCGCCGTGGGTCAGAAGCAAAACGACCGACCCCGCGGTGCTGGCGATCGACGAAACGGGACGCTTCGTGATCCCGCTGCTGTCCGGACACATCGGCGGCGCAAACGCGCTTGCCGAAACGCTTGCGAACGCGCTCGGCGCGACGCCGGTCATCACGACCGCGACCGATCTCAACGGTCTGTTCGCCGTCGACGTGTTTGCGACGAAAAACCGTCTGAAGATCACGGACATGGGACTTGCCAAGGAGGTATCCGCGGCGCTTCTGGCGGGCGAGCCGGTTGGCTTTTCGTCCGATCTGCCGGTAACCGGCGCGCTCCCGAAGGGGCTTACGAACGGGGACGCGGCGATCGGCGTATGCGTTTCGTACGAGCGGAAGGCGCCGTATGCGAAAACGCTCCGGCTGATCCCGCAGCGCTTCACGCTCGGCGTCGGCTGCAGAAAGGGCAGGGACGCGGCCGCGATCGACGCGTTTCTCCGGCGAAACCTTGCCGCGCACGGCGTGCCGGTCGACGCGCTCGCCTGCATGGCGAGCATCGACCTGAAGCGGGACGAGCCGGGGCTGATCGCGTTTTCCGAAGCGAACGGCGTACCGTTTTATACCTATTCGGCGGATGAGCTGAACGCGGTGCCGGGCACGTTTTCCGGTTCGGCGTTCGTAAAGGAGACGACGGGCGTCGACTGCGTTTCGGAACGCGCGGCAGTGAAGGCGTCCCGGGGCGAACTGATCGTCAGAAAAGTCGCGGAGGACGGCATGACCTTCGCGCTTGCGGAAACCAGGGAGGGGATCTCGTTTTGAATAAGCTGTATGTGGTCGGGCTCGGTCCCGGCGGCGCGGACGGCATCACGATCCGCGCGGAAAACGTGCTGAGGGAAAGCGACGTCATCGTCGGCTACACGGTCTATATCGACCTCGTCCGGGCGCAGTTTCCGGACAAGGAATATCTGTCGACCCCGATGCGAAAGGAGGTCGATCGCGTGCGGCTCGCGCTTTCGATCGCCGCGGAGGGAAAAACGGTCGCCATGGTATGCTCCGGCGACGCGGGCGTGTACGGCATGAGCGGACTCTGTGAGGAGCTTCTTTCCGAGTATCCCGGCGTGGAGCTGATCACGGTCCCCGGCGTGTCCGCGGTTCTTTCCGGCGCCGCGATCCTCGGCGCGCCGCTGATGCACGACTTTGCGGTCATTTCGCTTTCCGATCTTCTGACCCCGTGGGAGAAGATCGAAAAGCGGCTTTTGATGGCGGCGGAGGCAGACTTTGTGATCTGCCTGTACAATCCTTCGAGCCGCAAGCGGCACGATTATCTTGCCCGCGCCTGCGATCTCGTTCTGCGGCACGCCTCGCCGGAAACGGTCTGCGGCGTCGCGAAAAACATCGGCAGAGAGGGCGAGGAAACGAAGGTGCTGACGCTCAAAGAACTCCGGGACACCGAGGTCGATATGTTCTCGACCGTGTTCATCGGCAATTCCCAGACCAAGGTCATCAACGGAAAAATGGTGACGCCGAGAGGATATCTGTATGAATAGCATTCTTTTGTTCGCGGGCACGACTGAGGGTCGGGCGCTCGCGGAGGCGCTTGCCGGTCAGCCCGTTTCCGTGACCGTCAGCGTCGCCACGGAATACGGCGAAACGCTGATCGCGCCCGCCGAAAACGTGCGCGTGATTTTCGGACGCAAAAACGCGGACGGGATCGAAGCGCTGATTCGGGAAACGCAGGCGTCGGTCCTGATCGACGCGACGCATCCGTACGCGGTCGAGGTCACCGAAACGCTGAAGGCGGCTGCCGAACGGACCGGAACGGAGTACCTGCGCGTGCTGCGCGGATCGCTGGACGCGGAGGGCTGCGTATGCGTCGCGGACACCGACGCGGCGGTGGAGTATCTGAACGGCACGCAGGGCGGCGTGCTGCTGACCGTGGGCAGCAAGGAGCTTGCGCGTTACACGGCGGTCCGGGAGTATGAAACAAGATTGTTCGCCCGCATCCTGCCGGTGAAGGAATCGGCGGACGCGGCGTTTCGGCTCGGGTTTACGGGAAAGCATCTCATCTGCATGCAGGGACCGTTCTCCGAGGAAATGAACGCCGCAACGATCCGCGCGGTCGACGCGAAATACCTTGTCACCAAGGATACCGGCGCGGCGGGCGGTTTTGCGGAAAAAATAGCCGCGGCAAAGGCGTGCGGGATCACGCCGGTCGTCATCCGCCGTCCGTCGGAGGAGCAGGGCATGGACGTTTCCGCCTGCCTCGCGCTGCTGCGGGAACGCTTCGGGCTGACTGCCGGACAGAAACAGATCACGGTGATCGGCGTCGGCATGGACGGCGACCGGACGCTGACCGGCGCCGCCGCGCGCGTCTGCGGACAGGCGGAGCTGCTCGTCGGCGCAAAGCGCGTGACCGACACGCTGCAGCGGTTTCAAAAGCCGGTCTCGACCGCGATCGCGCCCAAGGAGATCGAAGCGATCCTCCGCAATACCGACGCAAAGCGCATCGTCGTCGCCATGTCGGGCGACACCGGCTTCTTCAGCGGCGCGAAAAAGCTGCTGCCGCTGATCCGGGACCTGAACCCAACGGTGCTGCCCGGGATCTCGTCGGTGTCGTATTTTGCGGCAAAGCTCGGCGTGCCGTACCACGACGCGGCGCTCGTTTCCGCGCACGGCCGCACGGTCAACCTGCCCGCAAAGGTCAGAACGCATACGCGCACGTTCGTGCTGGTCGGCGGGGAACGCGGCGTACAGGATCAACTCGATCTGCTGTGCGAAAACGGACTCGGAAGCGTACAGGTCGCGGTCGGGACCGACCTCGGCAGCGAAACCGAAGCGATCGAACACGGCACGGCGGAAGCGCTGCGGGAGCAGACATTTTCGCCCCTTGCGATCGTCTGCATCGAACATCCGGACGCGGAACGCGCGATCGTCACGCACGGCAGAAGCGACGGGGACTTTCTGCGCACCGAGGTCCCGATGACGAAATCCGAGGTCCGCGCGGTCACGCTTTCAAAGCTCCGTCTTACGAGAAGCGCCCTTTGCTGGGACGTCGGAGCGGGCACCGGTTCGGTGTCGATCGAGATGGCGGAGGCGGCGGAGGACGGCAGGGTCTTTGCGATCGAGCGGAATGCCGACGCCTGCGCGCTGATCGAACAAAACAAGCGGCATCTCGGCGTGATGAACGTCACGGTCGTTTCGGGCAGCGCGCCGGAGGCGCTTTCCGACCTTCCCGCGCCGACGCACGTTTTCATCGGCGGCAGCGGCGGCAATCTCAAAGAGATCATCGAAGCCGCGCTTTTGAAGAACCCGCGCGTACGCATCGTTCTGAACACGGTGACGGCGGAGACGTTTGCGGAGGCGACGGCGGCGATCAGGGCGCTGCGGCTTCAGAACGAGGAGATCGTCGAGCTGAACGTGTCGCGCGGCAGAAAGGTCGGCGCGTATCACATGATGACCGCGCAGAATCCGGTCTACATCATTTCGTGCGAGGGAGGCGGAGAGGATGCATAGCCCGCGCGTGCTGTTTGCGGCGCCGTCGTCCGGCAGCGGCAAGACCACGATCGTCTGCGGCGTGCTGCGCGCATTGAAAAACCGCGGCAAAACCGTTTCGGCGTTCAAGTGCGGACCGGACTACATCGATCCGCTGTTTCACGAGCGCGTCGTCGGGGTGAAAAGCGGTACGCTCGATCTGTTCTTTTCCGATCCGGACACGCTCCGGCGTCTGTATGCGCAAAACGCCGAGGGCGCCGACTGCGCCGTGATCGAGGGCGTGATGGGCTATTACGATGGGCTCAGCGCGGCAAGCGACGAGGCGAGCACCTACGCCGTCGCAGAAGCGCTCAAAGCGCCGGTCGTGCTGATCGTCGACGCAAGAGGACAGAGCCTTTCCGCGCTGGCGACGCTCAAAGGCTTTCTGGCGTTTCGCCCGGACAGCGGGATCGGGGGCGTCATCTTCAACCGCATGAGCGAGCACGTCTATCGGGCGCTGAAGCCAGAGGTCGAAGCGCTCGGCGTCGCGCCGATCGGCTATGTGCCGAAGTCCGACGCGCTGATGCTCGAAAGCCGGCATCTGGGGCTCGTTATGCCGGACGAGATACGGGACCTTTCCGAAAAGCTGGACGCGCTTGCGGCGCTGCTTGCGGACACGCTCGACTTTGACGCGCTGGATGCGCTGATGCAGTCCGCGCCGGCGCTCGACATACCGGCAGCGCCCGCCGTGCCCGATCTGCCGAAAACGGTGATCGCGGCAGCGAAGGACGACGCGTTCTGCTTCCTGTATCGCGACAACCTTGCGCTGCTCAAACGGTACAACGCCGAGATCCGGTTTTTCTCCCCGCTTCATGACACGGCGCTGCCCGCGGGAACGCAGGGGCTGATCCTTCCCGGCGGGTATCCGGAGCTGTACGCAAAGCGGCTGTCCGAAAACACGGCGATGCGGACGGCGATCCGGGAAGCGATCGAAAGCGGCATGCCGTGTCTTGCCGAATGCGGCGGGTTTTTGTACCTCCACGATACGCTGTCCGACATGGACGGCAGCGCGTATCCGATGTGCGGCGTGCTTCATACGGACGCGTTCCGCACGCAGAAGCTTTCCCGCTTCGGCTATATCACGCTTGCGGCAAACGCGGATTTGGCGTTCTTTCGGGCGGGCGAAACGATCAAAGCGCACGAGTTTCACTATTTTGAGAGCGGCGATCCGGGCGCGGCGTTCTCCGCCGTCAAGCCGAACGGCAGGGAATGGGCCTGCATGCACGCGCAGGGCAATCTTCTGGCGGGCTTCCCGCATCTCTTTTACGAATCGGACCCGAAGCCGGTCGAGCGTTTCTTGCGCGCGGCGGCAAAGGAGGTATAAATGGCGAAAAGCATCATGATCCAGGGCACGATGTCCAACGCGGGCAAAAGCCTCATCGCGGCGGGGCTCTGCCGCGTGTTCAGACAGGACGGGTGGAAGGTCGCGCCGTTCAAGGCGCAGAATATGGCGCTGAACTCGTTCATCACGAAGAACGGGCTGGAGATGGGCCGCGCGCAGGTCGTGCAGGCGGAGGCGGCGGGCGTCGAGCCGTCGGTTTTGATGAACCCGATCCTTTTGAAGCCCACGAGCGACATGGGCTCGCAGGTCATCGTAAACGGCGAGGTCTGGGCGCAGCTTTCCGCACGCGACTACTTTGCAATCAAAAAGACGCTGATGCCGGAAGTCATGAAGGCGTACAATACGCTGTCCGCGCAAAACGACGTGATCGTGATCGAAGGCGCGGGCAGTCCCGCGGAGATCAACCTGAAGGATGCGGACGTGTTCGTGAACATGGGCATGGCAAAGGCGGCTTCTTCGCCGGTGCTGCTGGTCGGCGACATCGACCGCGGCGGCGTGTTCGCGCAGCTCTACGGCACGGTCGCGCTTCTGGATCCCGACGAGCGCGCGCTCGTCAAGGGCGTGATCATCAACAAATTCCGCGGCGACGAATCGATCCTGACGCCGGGGCTCAGACAGCTTGAAGCGCTGACGGGCATTCCGGTCGTCGGCGTCGTGCCGTACGTGCATCTCGATATCGACGATGAGGATTCGCTTTCCGAGCGGCTCGAAAACAAGCCTGCGGCGCTGGTCGATATCGCGGTCATGCGGCTGCCGCGGCTATCGAACTTCACCGATTTCCGCACGCTCGAGGCGGTCGACGGGGTCTCCGTGCGCTATGTGACCTCCGTGCGGGAGTTCGGCGAGCCGGATCTCGTGATCCTGCCCGGCACGAAGAACACGATGGCGGACCTTCTGTGGCTGAGGCAAAGCGGACTTGAGGCGAAGATCCTGCGGTTCGCGGACGGCGGCGGGGCGGTGTTCGGGATCTGCGGCGGCTTCCAGATGCTCGGAAGTGCGCTCAATGATCCGCACGGCGTGGAGCACGGCGGGAGCCTGCGCGGCATGGGTCTTCTGCCGGTCGAAACGACGTTTACGGAGCAGAAGACGCGAACGCGCGTTTCCGGCGCGTTCAGAACGCTTTCCGGCGCGTTTTCCGCACTTTCGGGGCTGCCGTTTACGGGCTATGAGATCCACATGGGCGAAACGGAGACCGAAACGCCGGTCGCGGCGATCACCGACGCGGTGACGGGCGCGGCGAAAACGGACGGCGCGATGCACGGAAACGTCTGCGGGACCTACGTGCACGGCGTGCTCGACGGCGACGCGGTCGCAGGCGCGCTCGTGCGGACGCTTGCCGAACGGAAGGGCGTCGACCCCGCGCTGCTGGGACGCGTATCGGGCGAGGCGCATAAGCAGGAGCAGTACGATCTGCTTGCCGATACGATCCGGAACCACATGGACATGCAAGCGATCTATCGCATTCTGAAGGAGGGCATATGACAGGGATCCAAAAGATCGCGCCGATGGAGATCGAGCGCGAAAGCTTCCGCATCATTACCGAGGAGCTCGGGGACAGGGCGCTCGATCCCGAAAAAGCGCCGATCGTCAAGCGCGTGATCCACACGACGGCGGACTTCGATTACGCCGACAACCTGTATTTCTCCGGGGACGTCGTGGCGCGCGCGCTCGAAGCGCTGAAGGGCGGCGCGTCGATCGTCACCGATACGCAGATGGCGCTTGCGGGGATCAACAAGCGGGCGGCGGCAAAGCTCGGCTGCGAGACGCTCTGCTTCATGGCGGACGAGGACGTTGCAAGGGAGGCAAAGGCGCAGGGCGTGACCCGCGCGCGCGTCAGCATGGACAAGGCGGCGGGGCTCGGCGAAAACGTGATCTTCGCGATCGGAAATGCGCCGACGGCGCTGATCCGGCTGCGCGAGCTGATCGACGCGGGATACCGTCCGAAGCTCATCATCGGCGTGCCGGTAGGCTTTGTGAACGTCACGGCAAGCAAGGAGCTGATCATCGGAACCGACGTGCCGTGCATCGTCGCCCGCGGCAGAAAGGGCGGCAGCAACGTCGCGGCGTGCATCGTCAACGCGCTTTTATACATGATCGACGAAACGAGAGGAGCAAAGCAATGAACAGCGATTCTTTCATCAACAATACGGACTGCAAGTATTTCCCGTGCCACAAAACGAACCATCCGGAGGATTTCAACTGCCTGTTCTGCTACTGCCCGCTGTATATGCTCGGCGACAAGTGCGGCGGCAACTTTACCTACATGGAAAACGGGACCAAGAACTGCACGGACTGCATGGTCCCGCATTCGCGGAACGCGGTGCAGTACATCCTGAAGCGCTGGCCGGACATCGCCGCGCGCGCCGCAAAGCAGGACTGAGCAAAAACCGGAGCATACAAAAAAGGGCATTTCGCCCTTTTGTTTTTTCGGAACGGCTCAGAAGCCGAGAGTATCGTTGACGAGGATGACGTGGATGCGGTCCTTGTGCCGCGAGAACCGCGTGACGAGAAACTGGCAGCAGATCGTGTCCGGCGATTTGCAGTTCATGCACGCGCCGGTTTTGGAGCAAGGCGTATTGAGCCCGAACCGCTGCGCGTTGATCGGCGCGGCGACGCTGCGCGCGCGCTTCATGGCGGCGTCGATGTCGGGGCAGACCTTGTTCATGCCGACGATAAAGAGGACGTGCTTCGGACCGTTCGCAATGCACGAAACGCGGTTCGCGTTGCCGTCGATGTTGACGAGCACGCCGTCGTCGGTCATGGCGTTTGCGCTCGAAAGGAACCAGTCCGCGTCGTAGGCGGCGAGCATCGCTTCCCGCGGGTTTTCAAACTTCGTGCGGTCGATGAAGGCATAACGGCCGTTCTGTACCGCTTCGACAAGCCCGATCTCGTGCGCGCTCAACGCGCCGCCCATCGTGACCGAGCTGCCCTCCGGGATCAGCGAAAGCGCGATGCGCTTTGCTTCCTCGCGGTCCTTGGCATAATAGCCGGTCATGTTGCGGGAGCTTAAGCCCTTGATAACCTTCTGCGCAAGCAGCTCGTTGCGCTTTTCGATGTTTCGATCCATAACAACCTCCTGTGTTTTGATGCTCTATTATATCGTGAACGAACGAGTCTGCGCAACAATTATTTTGATGGAAAATAAAACAATTTTTTTGATGGGAAATAACAAAAGAGCGCGGGAGCGAAGTCCTGCGCCTTTTTTGTGTGTCGGACGAACCGCCCGATCGCTTACCGTTCCTTTCCGAAGAAAAAGACAGCGACCGTGCCGGGACCGGAGTGGCAGCCGATGGTCATGCCGATCATATAGACCTCGATCGCGCCGTCGATGTGCGGGAACCGCTCCTCGATCATCTTCTTGACGGCAAGCGCGTCCTCCTCGCAGTCGGAATGACTGATAAAGCACCGGCCGGAGTAATTTTCGCCGCCGTCCGCAAGCTCCGCCATCTGATCGACAAGCGCTTTCAATGCGCGCTTTTTGGTGCGCACGCGGTTGTGGATCGCAAGGTGTCCCGGATGGTCCATGCGCATGACGGGGCAGATGCCGAGCAGGTTTCCGATGCGTCCCGCCGCCGCGGAGATGCGTCCGCCGCGGACGTAATAGGTCAGTGTGGTGGAGCAGAACAGATGCTGGATGCGCAGGCGGTTCTTCTGCGCCCAGTCAAAGAGCTCGTCGATCGTTTTGCCCTCGTCGCGCATCTTTGCGAGCGTCTCCATCTGCAGACCGTAGCCGGACGACGCCCCGCGCGAGTCGACGATCAGAAGCTTGCGGTCCGGAAAGCGCTCCCTGAGCGTTTCCGCCGCGGTCAGCGCGGACTGGAACGTGCCGGAAAGCCCGCTGGACAGGCAGACGTGCAGGATATCCTTGCCTTCCTTTTCAAACAGCGCCGTGAAATACTCGATGTATTCGGCGGGGGTGATCTGGCTGGTCACGCCCGTTTCACCCGCGCGGATGCGGTCGTAAAACGCCTTGTAGGTCATGGTCTTGCCGAGATCGTCCTTATAGGGAACGCCGTCCATCGAAAAATCGTTGCAGAGCAGACGGACGTCCATCGCGTCCAGCTTTTCCTGCGTGACGTCGGCGGCAGAGCAGCAGCTTAAAATGTAGTCGTGCATTTCGGTTCTCCTGTTTCAAGACATATTTCATAGCATAGTATAATCGACGTCCGTTTGAAAAGGCAATCTATTGATCGCGCCGCGCGCTCTACCCGAATGAAAAGCACGGTAGAATCCGTTTTTCGGACTCTACCGTGCGTGGAATTGCAGATATTGCGGGCGTTTCCGGGCTCAGAACTTGCCGGAGTGTCCACCGTGCGTGCCGCCGGAGGACGAGGTGTGCGTCGAGCTGCCGCCGTGGAAGCTGCTCCCGCCTCCGCCGCTGCGTCCGCCTCCGCCCGAGGAGGACGAGGACTGGACGACGTGGACCGTGCGCGAAGTGTTCTTGCCGAGCAGGACGTTGCTGTTCTGCGTCATCATGAACGACTGCGGCTGCATATACGCCTCGGCGTTCGTCTGCTTGCTGACGCTGGTCAGCTGACGCTTCAGCCCGTTTGCCGGGATCATGCCGAACAGAAGACCGGCGATGACCGAGATCGCCAGCGTCAGATAATTGACCGGACGCCAGGTGATGATCTTTTCGCTGCGCTCCGCAAAGGCGTTGACCGCGCCGCTGAGATCGCCTTCCCGAAGGTGCGGATCGACCTCTTTGACGAGCTTTGCGATGCGTCTGCCCGTGAACTTCTCCGCCGCATAGCCGCCCTTCACCGCGACGGCGCTGCCGGTCCGGTTCGCGCCGAGCACGACGGCGTTGCTTTCATAGACGCTGTCGGAAAGATAGCTCTTTGCAAGCGCTTCCGGATCGGCGGCCTCGGCGTCATAGAGGAAGTACAGCGCAACGCCGTGCTCCTCAAAGAGCTGCTTCAGCCGAAGATTGCCGTTGTTTTTGGCTTCGTCCGAAATCGCGCCTTTTGTCAGCACGTGCCCGTAGTCGCTGACGATCTCGATGCACTTGTCCATGTATGCGGTGACCGCTCCTTTCGTATCACCCGCCGAAAGATACGGGTCGACAGCGCGAAGGACCGCGGTGAAGGCGTCGCCCGAGAACTTCGCGTACGCGACCGCGCCGGATGTTTTGACGCTGTATCTGCTTGCGCCGTGTACGAGCACGATGGAATTGTCCTCAAAGGTGCGGTTTTCGATAAAGTCGTTTAAGAATGCGTCCACATCGCCGATCGCCGTGTTTTCGATAAAATAGATCCCGACGCCGTACTCGTTCGCGACAGATTCCGCGCGGTCGTTGCAGCTTAAAAGCTGACTGTCCGTCCAGCCGTCCACGTAGACGCGGCGGTAATCGTACGGAACGCCTTCGCTTGCGTACTTCAGAAGATCGTCACAGCCGTTTGCGAACGCGGTGAATCCGCCGCTGTAGTCGTTTGAACTCAGATACGGCAGGAACAGCGGCTCCAGATACGTCTGAATGCCGTAATCCGTAAACGCTCGGATTGCGCTGCCGCTGGTGCTGACCGCAAAATCGCGGTCCTCCATCGAGAGGAGCAGCAGAATGCCGTCGCCGTCCCGCGTTACGCCGTTTTCGTCCGGCACCGCGCCGTAGCCGTAGCCGTTGTAATCGAAGAAGTCGTCCGCGTACGCCTCGGAGGTCTTGCTGCCAAGCGTGGACACGGTCACGATCACGACGTCGCACCGGTACGCGTCGCCGATCTCTTTGAGCCGCTGCGAGAGCGCTTCCGCCTGACTGTCGGTAAGCAGATGTTCCTTATCGACCAGCGTCGGTTTGCCGCCGGCGGTTCGCGCTATTTCTTCCGGCACGTCGGAGAGATCGTATGCGCCGCTGACGTCAAAGACGTCAGAGAAGCCGTGAGTATCGCGGTACTCTTTCAGAATCTCGTCCGTTGTGTTCAGGTACGCAAGCAGCTTGCCTTTCGGATCGCCTTTTACTGCGCGGTACGCGTCGAGGATCGTGCTTTCACAGACGGAATCGGGCAGCGCTTCTTTCGCGACGGAGCCGATCTGCAGGAAATAATAGTAGTCTGCGTTGAAACCGAGCACGAGTGCGTTTTTTTCGGCAACATGCTCCGATGCGAACTGCTCGACATAGGACGGCAGATCCTCGACGTCACTGTAATAGAAATAGTAGACGCCGACGTGGCGGTCGAGCGAGATCATGAATGCGCGCGTATTGAGATCGCTGAGCTCATCCGCGGTCAGAAGACCGTCGTCAACAAACACATATGTCGGTCGGTCGTCTGCCTGTACGGAAAGAACGGGGAAGATCAGCAAAAACGCTATCAGAAGAATCGAGAAAACGCGTTTCACAGACAACCACCTCCGCATCCCATGAAATGCCCCAAAAGGACGAGCCCGCCGAGAATTCCGGCAAAGATCCCGCCATACAGCAGGCGGTACATCCACAGCCGGCCCTTGTCGAGCGGAAGGTTGCCGACGAGCTTGCCGGTCTGTCCGTTCATGGCGAAGGTATAGAGCTGATCCTTCCATTTGACGTGCAGCAGCCACACCGGAAGCAGCGCGTATTCGCGTTTGTTGTTGTGCTCCGAGACCGTCATGCTCTCCGCCGCGACCGAGCTGAATCCGCCGGTCGTCGCAACGATCCGATCCTGCATGGTCTTGTTGAACCGTGTCTTTGCGCGTTTCACACTGATGTCTGCCTCTACGTCATAGCGATCGGAGAAGAAGCCGGACAGGTAGGCGGTCTGGAAATCGACGGCAGCGGAATAATCGAACGGCTCCAAAGAATCCATCAGCGCGTCGTCCATCTTCTCCGAACCGTCGACCGGAATGCGGTCGAACCGCGCGGTCGCGGCGCGCAGCAGCGCGTAGTTGGAGGTTTCGACGTAGTCGTACTTTCCGTCCGACCATGCGCGCGACGTCGAGCCCTTGAAGCGCATGCTCGCCGAAACGTCCGTCGAGAACAGCCAGAAGGGGACGTACATGCCCTTGATCTCCTCGATGCAGGACTCCGAGCGGAACGCCTTCGGCAGAAGCTTCTTGCCGTGCAGATGCTTGCGGAACGCGTCCTGCGCCGCCTTTTTGTCAAGCTTGAACGGCAGCACGAGGTCCGGCTTCCATTCGCCGGTGAACTGCCGCTTCATGATGACGGTGTTGTCGCAGAACGGGCATCGCGCGGAGGCAAGCGTATCGTCGCCGAGCACCTCGCCGCCGCATGCCGCGCAGGTATACACGTTGAGCCCGGTCGCGTCGTCCTTCTCCCAGCGCTCCGTATCCTTCGACCACGGATCGCTCGTCTCGTTTTTGGCGTCTTCCCGGAGGAAGCTGTCGTAATCGATCAGCTCCTGCGGGGAAAACGACGAGTCACAGTACGGGCAGACGACCTGCTGCGATCCGCTGTCAAACTGCAGGGACGCGCCGCAGGCAGGACATCTGTATTCCAATAATTGCTGTGGCATCCGAATCTCCTTTTCTGATTCGGACAGCCGAAAAAGCGTTCCGACTGTCCGTTTTGATTAAGCGGAGGGTGCAGAGCTGTTTCCGCACCCTCCGCTTCGGGGTCGTAAGTGGATCGAAATCAGTCTCCAAAGCGCGTGCCGCACTCGGGGCAGAACTTTGAAGCGGGATCGGTGGGCTCGAAGCCGCACTTCGGGCAGCGGCGGACCGCCGCTTCGGGCTTCTTCGTGCCGCACTGCGTGCAGAACTTACCGGTGTTCACCGCGCCGCACGTGCAGGTCCAGGTTCCCGCGGGCGCGGGCTTCTTCTCGCCGCACTCGGGGCAGAAATTGCCGGAAGCTGCCGTGCCGCACTTCGGGCACTTCCAGGTGTTGGCCGCCTGTGCCTGCGCCGCAGCCTGCGCTTCCCGCTGCTGCTGACCCTGCTGGAACAGCGCCGCGGTGGTGCTGCCCATCATGCCGCCTGCCTGACCGACCATGCCCATGCCCATAAAGCCGGTCATGGAGCCGTTCGCGTTGCCCGCCGCAGTCTTCATCGCTTCCGCGCTCGCCTGCGTCATGGTCGCCGCCGCCATCGTGGGATCGCGGTTGATCGCCGCGCGCTGCGCCGCCTTGATCATCTCCGCGTCTTCCTCAGTCAGCGTGATCGGGTTCATCGCGATGGAAACGACCTCAAGACCTCTCTTTTCGCCCCAGAGCTTAGAAAGCTCGACGTTCATCGCCTCGCACAGCTCGGTGGTGTGCGCCGGGACCTGGTTCGGACGGACTTCGAGGTCGGAGATCTTCGCCATGGCGGGCTGAAGCGCGTTGACGAACTCGGTCTTCAGCTGCGCGTCGATCTCGCTGCGCAAAAAGTCCTGGGTGACGTTGCCGCAGACTTCCGTGTAGAACAGGATCGGGTCGACCATCTTGTAGGAGTAGACGCCGTTGCAGCGCAGGCTCACGTCGATGTCCAGGTTGATGTTGCGATCGACGACGCGGAACATGATCGGGTTCGACGTGCCGAACTTGTTGTCCATGATCTCCTTGGTGTTGAAATAATAAACACGCTGGTCCTTGCCGGTGTCACCGCCGAAGGTGAAACGGCGGCCGAGCGTCTTGAACGATTCGAGGATGCTCTTGCCGAGGCTGCCGGCGAAGATGCTCGGCTCGGTCGAGGTGTCATAGATGAA